>JAZDNT010000002.1:0-302101 GCA_043799405.1 Candidatus Kerfeldbacteria bacterium | reverse complement strand
GGTTCACGGTGGAGGACACTGGTCGCCTCGGATCGACGTCGATTGGATCAGCCCGACCGCACCGATAACCTTTACCATCTGGAAGATGCCGGTTATGCCCGGCCGACTAAAGCAGAACGTTGCATCGGAGCTCGCCGTTCCGCGCAACGTCTGGAAAGTAACTGCGGATGCTCCTGCGTCCGAATACGATACGCTCGAAAACTCAACGTCATCGTTCAGTGTGACCTGCCCGGCCTGAAGCAGAGGATCAGTACCGCTGTTAAAGTCCGCTGGATTGGCATCAACCGCCGTCATCTCTGCGAAGAGCGTGTAGGACTGGTTGTCGCCGTTTATCACGACCCCGAAGCCACCGGGCGGCGAGGCAAGAGTGTTGCACTCACCCGAAGCACACTCATCGTTACCTGCGCATGCTACCAGAGGGGTCTGGGTGCTGCACGTCATGACCCCGCCGCCGTTCAGGGCGAGCGTCTGGAGACGATGCAGGTCCGATACGAACGCCTCCGCGTTCTGCCGTATCGTGTTCACCTGGCTCGCGCCGCGAAACCCGAACACGGCGATACCGCCGATGACCACGAAGATCGCCATGCTGATCAGGATCTCGATGAGTGTATACCCAGCACCACTTTGCATTGTCTGACGCAGTACGGAATTCTCCTCCGGACAACATGAAAAGTGGTGCTGGGTATAGCCGCGTGCGGAATTGAAAGGCTCGATATGAATCATGGATTGTAGTACCGGAGGATGTTATTGACGACCCAGTCGAAGAACCCGCCGTGCTGGTACCACTGAAGTATCGCGCTCCCCCACAGGAACGTTATGACGCCGGCGAGCGAGAGGAACGTTCCGAACGGGACCATGCTCGACATCGACCGCTTCTTTGCGGCAATCAGGACGATCGCGGCAATGGCGCCGGTAAGGTACGCGATCACGAGCGAGACAAGGATGAGCGGCCAGCCGAGCGCGAGGCCAAGCACCGCTCCGAGCCGGATGTCGCCGCCGCCGATCCACTTTCCGCGCGATATAAGGTACTGCAGGAGAAAGAACCCTGCACCGAGTATACCACCGAGGACAACGGAGGTGAACGTCCGGTGCAATGCGAGTGATGCCGCGATCGCAACGGCCATAGCCGGAATACTGACACGATCGAGTATGAGCTCATGCTTTAGGTCGTAGACAAAAATCACGACAAGAAATGCGCCGAGGATCATGCCGAGCAATGCTGCAACAGAAATCCCGAACTGCAAGACCATCAAGAGCGTGATGATGCCGGACGCAAGCTCAACCAAAGGATACTGCAGCGATATCCTCGCCTTGCAGTACCGGCATTTACCGCGGAGCATGAGGAAAGACAGGATCGGAACAAGGTCGTTTGCCTCGAGCGTATGCTTGCATGAGGGGCAAAAAGAACGACCTCGGAGAGGCGAATCGCCCGAGTGCAGCCGATAGATCACGACGTTACAAAAACTCCCGATTGCTGTCCCGAAGACGAAGCTTAAAACAGTAATAAGAATTGTCATGGTGAGGTTTGAGAAGAATCCCTGGATACATCGCTACTCATCCGCAACCCTGAGCGGAGCGAAGGGTCTCCTTCATGCACAAGGTCTTTCCAGTGAGGATTGACCGATTCAACCAGGGCGATTTTTCTTTTTCTCGTCCAACCCTTGATCCTCCGCTCCTGTTCCGCTGCTTCAGTTGGAGTATCGTATTCAGCGATAAACACGACCTTATTCACGTGATACCGTTTCGTGAAACCAGGCATTGTACCTGCTGCATGTTCTTCGATTCGTTGCACTATGTTTCCTGTCATGCCCGTATACAGTACGGTATTCCACTTGTTGGTCATGATGTACACATAGTAATGCTTTTTCATAATGGAGACCCTTCACATTCGTTCAGGGTTACGTACTCCTGAGCGGAGCGAAGGATCTCCAGTATGCATGCGCGTCTCTTATGAGAAATAGTGTTCGACCGATGCGCTTCTGTAAGGTCACTCAATCCCGTCCCTCGACACGATGTGCTTCCCTTTTACGAGCGTATCGTACCCCCGTTCGAGCGTGAACGTAACGCCGTAGTTGCTGTCGTCGGGAACCGTTGTAACGCGATACGTATACTTTCCGGGATCCTTGAGCTGCGCAATGCTCGGAAGGTACGTCGAGAGGCTGCACGCAGAAACAAGGCTTCCGGCGGTCGGGCAGCCCGCTGCCGCGTCCTTGTAGCTCGCCTTTTCTCGGAACAGCGTTTCAAAGGCGAACTGAACGCGTACCATGTCCGTTACCCGGTGCGCATCGCGCACCCTTGCCCGCTCCTGGCTTAACACCAGAGCGACCGCAGCAAGAAATGCCGCGAGAAGCGAAAGTACTAAGAGCGTGCTTACAAGACCTAAACCCCGTTGGTCTTTGTGTGATTTCATGGCTCTAGTATAGCAAAAAAAGGCGGTCGTCGTCTATCCTCCCCCACTCGTTCCGAGTGTCCCCCTCCTTAATTAAGGAGGGGGAACGCTTGAAAAGCGTGGGGAGGATACAATCCCCCTACTTCCACTCCCCATTTTCGCTCAAGACGTGGAAGCCCTTGCTGCCGACGCCCGTTGTCCCCGCTTCGAAGTACGCGCCAAGACCGAACCCTGTTGAACCAGCGGTGTCGGACATGTACGCAATGCAATACTTCGTCGAAGCCGTAATATTCCAGTTTGCCCCATCGCGGCAGTCAACGTCATCAACGGCGCCACATGAAGCGCTAGGTCCTTCCGCGCATTCAGAAACTGATGATTGTATCGGATCAGTCGTCGTTGCTGTGGAACCAAAAAACAACCCAAGATCAGTACATCCCGATGGGTCATCCTTCCATTGGCACGTCTCATCAGAACCGCCCTTGGAATTGGGAAGGATGTACTTCCCATAGTCCTGGTTCATTGATATCCATGCGAGCGCATACTGACGAAGCGCTGCCTGCCGCAATGCATCACGGGCCCTATAGCGTGCTCCATTGAGGGCAACGAGACCGATAGTCGACAGTATACCGATGATAGCGATGACGATGAGAAGCTCGATCAAGGTAAACCCGCTTTTATTTCTGCTTTCCATGTGATTAGTCTAGCAGAATTCGCGTTTCGCGTACAAAACGAAAAGGCCAGTTGCCCGGCCTTTTCCCTGAAACAGTGAAGGTTTATGGCTTCCACTTTCCAGTTGCGTCAAGGTAATGGACACCTTTTGCAACACCACCAGCACCGGTTTCGAAATTGATTCCGATGGCATAGCCAGTCGCATCACTTGTTGCTGCTGCACCATACATGATGGTGTAGTCATCACCAGTCGTGTACGTATACGGGGTTGCCGGAGCTACACAGGCAGTATTTATCCAAGAGTCACAAGCGGCATTTGGAGTCATCGCAAGATTTGCTGCAACGTACTGCGGATCATGCGGGTAGTTGCCGCCGAAAAACGCCTGGAGATCGGCGCAATCCGGAGCGACTCTTCCTACATCAGTAAAGGCACAGGTCGGAGTGTAGGTATTCGTCGAATCACCATACGACTGCATAGAGAGCGCGTACTGGCGGATCGCCGAAATGCGCTGCGTGTCGCGAGCCTTGCCCCGCGCGCCGTTGAGGGCGACGAGACCGATGGTCGACAAAATACCGATGATCGCGATGACGACCAGCAGCTCGATGAGCGTGAATCCTTTTTTCTGATTGTTCATTTGTTTCGTCACCCCCTTTCAGGTTTTCGTCGTTTATATTTGTTTGCCGCTTCGGAAGTCACGTGTACTGCCGGAGCTGCACGACAAGCTTTTTTACGACGAGGTTAATTCACACAAACGAGCTATTGATAAAGGAATTATCCACAACCGTATTCTTCATTAAGTATAGCATAAATTAGGGTCTCACGCAAGGAAAATGCCCTGAATCCACGATATTGTCTCTGAAAGGTTGTACATAGGAAGGAGCACAGCCATGACCATAATGGCGACTGCAACGCCCATGACGACGAGAATGAGAGGCTCGATGAGGGACGTAAGGTTCGCGATCATGTTGTCGAGCTCTTTCGCAAAGAAATTTCCGAGCTTTTCAAGCACGAGGTCGAGCTTTCCCGTCTGCTCGCCGACGATCATCATCTGCGGGAGCATTGCCGGGATATCCTCGCTCTTTACGAACGCGGTCGCGATCGAGTTCCCCGCTTCGATCTCCTTTATCGCCTGCTTCGTTAGGTCATGGTAGAGCGTACTCCCGACGACGTCCGCGACGATCTCGAGCGAACGGGTCACCGGAATGCCGGAGACGACGAGCGTCGAGAGCGATCGGGAGAAACGGACAAGGTAGATCTTCTGGAATATCTGGCCGAAGATCGGGAAGCGCATCATCATGAGATCCAGCTGGCGTTTCCCGACGGCGGTACGCGAGTACGTTCTCCAAATGACGATGAGACCGACAACGACGACCACGATGACCCACCACGAGTTCACCATGAAGTCCGATATCCAGATGAGCGACCGGGTGCTCAAGGGGAGCTTCCCGCCGCTGCCCTCGATAACCTCGGTGAGCTTCGGGATGACGAACACCATCATGGCGATGCCGACGGCGACCATGCCGCCGACGACGAAGACGGGATAGATCATCGCTCCCTTGATCTTCGATACGAGGTCGTAGTCCTTTTCCTGCTGGTCGGCGAGGTAGTTCAGCGTCTCGTCGAGCTTACCCGTCGTTTCGCCGGACCGTACCATATGGATGAAGAACTGCGAGTACACCTTCGGGTAGCGCGCGAGCGTCGCCGAGAGCTTCGCCCCGCCGTCGACCTCGTCCGCGATCTCGGAGATGATGATCTTAAAGTTGACGTTGTCCGTCTGCTTTACGAGGATGCGGAGCGCCTGCACGATCGGGACGGTCGCCGAGATCATGACGGCGAGCTGCCGCGCGAACATGACGACGTCCTTCCGTGGGACGCGGTTCAGGAAACCGAACGACGACTGGAACAGCGTCATCCGTTTCCGTTCCTTGAGGGAGATGAGGACGAGCTCCTTTTCCTTCATGACGTCCTGCGCGACCTGCTCCGAAGGGGCGTCGACGATTCCCGCCGTTTCCTTTCCCTCAAGGTCACGCGCTTTGTATTCAAATGTTGCCATGCATCAGCCTTCTAATCCTGCGCCCGTGCGAGCGCTTTTAGGTTTCCGGGATCGTTTGCGTACATGAGCGCATCGTCCAAAAGGATTTCACCGGTTTTAACGAGTTCGGCAAGGCTCCTGTCGAGAGAGATCGTGCCTTCTTCCCGCGATGTGTGGAGGATGTTCTGGAGCTGGTAGAGGGCTCCGTCTCGGATCACCGCGCGTATCGCCGGGCTCAGCACCATAACCTCTGCAACGAGGATGCGCCCGCCGCCTATCCTCGGTAATAAACGCTGGCTGACGACGCCTTGCAGCGTGCCGGCAAGCTGCGTCCTTATCTTCACCTCGTACTCGGAAGGCGCGTTCGTTATGATCATCTCGATCGTCTTTATGACCGAATCCGTGTTCATCGAGGAGATGATGAGCCTCGACGATTCTGCAGCGGTAAGCACGGATTCGATGACGTCCGGTTCCTCCATTTCCGAAACGACGATGACGTCGACGTCCTCGCGGCTCGCCGTTTCAAGCGCCTGTTTGAACGACTTCGTATCGCGCCCGACCTCGCGCTGCTCGATGAAGCTGCGGTCGTTGATGTAGAGGTGCTCGATCGGTTTCTCGATGGTTATGATGTGCGCTGTCCTCATCTTGTTGATCTCGTTGACGAGCGCGGCGACGGTCGCCGTGCGTCCGGACCCGAACGGACCGGTCACGAGCACGAGGCCTTTCGTAAGCAGTGCGAACTTCTCGACGACGTTCGGAAGTCCGAGGTCCTTCAGGGACTTTATCTCGTTCGAGATGAGGCGTAAGCTGGCTGCTAAAAATCCGCGCTGGAAGAACATTGAAACCTTGAAGCGTATCTTGTTCTCGAGCGTAAAGGCGACGACGATCTCGCGGTCGATCTCGAGCTGCGCGCGCTGCTCCTTCGTCAAGAGCATTTCCGCGACCAAATCCATGAAGTCCGGCGTCACGACCTGCTCCTGCTCGAGTACGACGAGCTTTCCGTCAACGCGGAGGATCGGCGGATTCCCGACGGTAAAGTGAAGGTCGCTCGCGCGGTACTCCGCTGCGGTCGTTAGGATCCGCTGAAGGTTGATTGAGGCGCCTGATTGCATCGTCGTTTACGGCCGTAAGAGCCGTTTCACCTTTTCAATGACCTCGCTCGGCATGAAGTGGGCTTTGATGAGGTAGTCGGCGGCCCCCAAGCTCAAGCCCTTCTCGACGTCGCTCTTCTGCCCGAGGTTCGTCAGCAGCACGACAGGAATACCCCTCACCTCTGTGTCTACCCTGAGCTTTTCGAGCACGGTGAATCCGTCGACGACGGGCAGAACGATGTCGAGGAGTATAAGGTCTGGTTTCCATTCCTTCGCTTTCTTGAGCCCGTCTTTTCCGTCCGAAGCGAGCTCGACATCGAATCCCTCGATCCCGAACTTCGTTAGGTACATGCCGGCGAGGAACGAATCGTCCTCGACGACGAGTATCTTCGGCTTCCCCGTTATATCGTGCGTTGTTTTTTTTGCCATAGTCGTATCGATTAATATCTTGTTTACGCCCTCGTCGCGTCCCAGACCTCCTCGACAGTGGTCAGGCCGCGGAGCGCTTTAAAAATACCGTCCTGACGCATAGAGAACATGCCCTGTCCGATAAACGTCTTTTTAAGTTCGTCGATCATGTTGCCTCCGGAAACGATGATCTTCTGCACTTCGGGAGTTACCGCGAGCACCTCAGCGATCGCAACGCGGCCTTTGTAGCCGGTGTTCTCGCAACGGACGCAGCCCTGCCCGCGGACGAATTTCAGCGGCGCCGTGACCTTCACGTCGCCTGGAATATTGCCTTTCGGGACGCGCCCGATTTCCTCGAGAACCTCTTTCTCGAGCGTCTCGGGGACGTGTAGCTCCTTCGAGCAGTAGGGACAGACGCGACGTACGAGACGCTGGGCCATGACGACATTCAACGACGAAGCGATGAGGAACGGTTCGATCTTCATGTCGATCAAACGCGGTACGGCACCGAATGCATCATTCGTGTGGAGCGTCGAGAACACGAGGTGACCGGTGAGCGCGGCGTGTACGGCGAGCTCGGCTGTCTCGTTGTCGCGGATCTCTCCGACCATGACGATGTCCGGATCTTGGCGCAGGATGGAGCGCAAACCCGCGGCGAAGGTAAGCCCGACCTCGGAGTTCACCTGCGACTGGTTGATGCCTTTCATGAAGTACTCGACCGGGTCCTCGAGCGTTACGATGTTCACCGCTTCCTCGTTCAGGAGGTTCAGAAGCGCGTAGAGGGTCGTCGACTTTCCTGATCCCGTCGGACCGGTGATGAGGAACATGCCGTGCGATTTACTGATGTTTTCCTTCATCGCCTCGAGCGACTTCCCATCGAACCCGAGGGTGTCGAGCTGCGTAAGGCTCGCTGAGGTGTCGAGGATGCGCATCACGACCTTCTCGTTAGCAACGAGCGGGAGCGTCGAGATGCGGTAGTCGATGTCACGACCCTCGATGACCATACGGAACCGGCCGTCCTGCGGGATCCTCGTCTCGTCGATCTTCAAGTTCGAAAGTACTTTGATGCGCGCAACGATCGCCTGGTGGACGTTCTTCGGCAGGACGAGGGATGTATGGAGGATGCCGTCAACCCTGAACCGTACGCGCGTTTCGTCCGAGACCGGTTCGATGTGCACATCGGACGCCTTTCCCTCAACGGCGTGGCGGAGTATGACGGACACCATTTTCGATACCGGCGCGGTCTTTACGACCTCCTCGAACCCTTCCTCCTCGATCTTGAGCATCGCTTTCTGGAGCTCGCTCTCTTCCTCTGCTCCTTTGAGCGCTTCCTCAACCTCGGCTGAGAGGCTCTCGTACTGACGGATGACGTACCGAAGGCTTGATATTGACGTCAGGTAGTACTTGATCCGGAAATGGCTCTTCCTTGCGATGAACTCGATCGCTTCGAGCGCTTTGAAATTGGACGGGTCGACCATTGCGATCGACAGCTCGTCGCCGCTCTTGTTAAAGGCGACGATGCGGTAGTTTTCGGCGAGCTCCTTCTCGATGACGTTCAAGACCTCGCCGCGGACAACGCGCCCGAACAGGTCGATGTAGGGGATGTTGTAGAGCTTGCTCTTCTCCCGGACGAGATCCTCTTCGCGGACAAGGTTCTTTGTTTCAAGCAGCTCGTTCACAGGCTGCTGGCTTTTCTTGCTCTCTGCAACGAGCGCATCAACCTGCTCTCGTGAAAGCAGGTTGTCGGCGAGGAGGAGGTCGAGGAGCGTCGTTTCGGGACTGATTTGATTTGTGGTGTTTTGTGTCGGTGGCATGGTTCTTACTGAGAACGGAACGGGTTCGGATTGCCCTGAGAAGTATTGGCGTTAGTGGGCTGTATCGGGGTCGAACCTTCAAGATAGTCGCGCAGCTGTTTGTACTGCTCACTTTCGTACAGGTCCTCTCCGAACGTTGTGTAGGTCGGCTGATCGCGCCCCTTTACATAGCTGGTGTTCGTTGTATCAACGGTGCTTCCTTTTGGCTTAAAAAAGAAGAGCGCGACAATGCCCCCGGCGACGGCAACACCGAGCAGCGCCAGGTAGACTACGTTCTTTCTTGTATCGCGTTTTTGGACGAGGGCCATAGTAGTATCGAATTATTTCGCCTGGGCACTTATCGGTTCTAGGTAGTATGTTTTCAGCTCGAAGGAGTAGTTTGTCAGCGCCTGAGCTTGTTCGGTCTTCCCGACGAGCTGCGGCCCCGATGATAATGATGAGTAGTTTATCGTACTGAGATCGAACAACCGCACGCTCTGTTCGATAGTGGTCAGCACCCTTTTAAAGGTCTCGTAACTACCGTCGCCCGCTAAAGACACGCTAACGGTACTTGCCCTTATTACAGAACCTGTCGAGCTCAATGTCTCGCTAATTTTGGACAATACATCGGTCCCCTGCGTTGCGTCCCCTGCGGCAGTGCCCGTTCCGGTTGAACCGGCCGTCTTGTTCAGAGCGACAGACTGAAGCATCATCCCGCTCTGGCTTGCGATCGCCTGCATGGTACGGAAGAGCGCCGCGTTATCGATCCCGGTCGGAAGCATATTTTCCGCCCTTACCGTCTGGCCCGAAGCGGCTGCACGGTACTTCTCGACCATTGCGGTCATGCGCTGAAGGTACGCCTGACGGTCGTTCAGTCTATCTGTTTCGTTCTTTAGGGCAAGAATACCGACGTCCTTGACGTTTTCGAACTGCGGCTGTATCAGTACGAGGTAACCAACGGCTGCGATAAGGACCGAGACGGCGATCAGTATATAGCGGAAGTACTGGGTAAGAAGGCTTGCGTAAATCTTCTGGATGTAGGAGGGCATCTTCATAGGGACCCCCCTGTCGTTGTTGAGGAAGGCTGCGCCGTCGGCGCATTTGTGTTCGCTGCAGCGGCGACATCGATGGGCATATAATAGGCATTGCGATTGAAGGACAGATCGACGATGAATGAAAATCCGCTTTCTTTCGGCTGCCGGGTTATGGTGTTGATCGAAACGCTACTGATGTACTCCGGCGCCTTCTGGTACAGCGCGAGCTGCTCGAGTATCGTTTCCATGTCCGGCGCGCTGCCGGTCAATGAAAGGTTCGAACCGATGCTCGTTTGAATTCCGGCTGCGTAGTACACAGTAGGAAGCGTATACCGTTCGAAGAGACTAAGGAATTTCGTCCAGTACGTATGGTTATTGAGGAGCATACGCATGACGTCGTTCTGCGCTTTGAACGCGATCGCTTTCTGCTGATCGGGTTCGAGCGCTTTTATTTTCGCAATAACCTGATCGGTTTCCTGTCGTTTCTCGTCTGTTTTTCGGACCTGCGTATCCTTCCAGAGCACAAGCGAAACGTCGACGATCCCAACGAACAGCGCTGTAGCGAGCGCAACAAGGCCCACGGTCGTCAGCTTCTTCTTCGGATTGAACGTCGTGACCATTTCTTCGGGGAGAAGGTTAACTCCCTCGAATTCTTCGGTATATTCCGCTTCTGCTCCCTTCTTTTTCTCCGGCTTCGGCATTGGTCCTCGCTGTTGCTCCCGCCTCAGTTGCTGAACTGGTTGCTGGGGTTTAAGAGGTGTAACTGCTGGAGCGCTCATCGGCTGCTGGGGTTTAAAAGGTACGATGCGGGGCGCTGCCGGCATACGGAGGGGTCCTCCCTCGATCATCGGTTCGGGTGGCGTAGTGACCGTCGGTTGCGGCTTTTGTTGCTGCGGACGGACGCCTCCGCTCGATCCCGCTGGTTCCTGCGTGATCCTTGTGCCGCGCGGAGACACCCCGTTCCCCTGATCGGATGAGCGCCGTTGCATGAGGACTATTTCGGGCGCTTCGAGGTTCGCAAAAATGTCCTCAGGTTCTTTCGTGAGCTTACCGAACTTTGGAACGACCTCTCTCGGTTTCGGAGGAACAACCTTTTTCCCTCCTGGTTTCCTTGTAAACAACGACCTAAACCAGAGCAGGATGCCTGATGGTTTTGTGAGGGGCCGGTCGACCCCCTTCCTGTCCTCCGGTTTCGAGTACTCGATCCGCAGCGGAGGAACCTTCTTCGGTTTCCCGTTGCTCTCGGTGCCCTTTGTGTCTGCTAAGAGGTTGATGTCGGGCATATGCGTTACGCTACGTGCTTACGATCTCTCTCATCCCGAGTCCGACGGCGACCGCGAACCGCGGTCCGATCTCGTCGAGCGCGGGTTTCAGATCAATGGGGTACACGACCCTTGACCATGGATCGCCTATGAAGACCTTCATGTTCAATGTAGTTGAGAGGTACTCGGGGAGGTTTATGAGGAACGACGATCCACCGGCGAGGATGACCTTTTCGACAGGCTTGTCCGCCTGGTTGCGATAGAGGTTCATTACATACCGTATCTCATTGACGATGGAATTGATGACGAACTCGATAGCGCGGGGTATCTGGCTCGCTCCGCCCTCCTGTATGCCCATTCCGATATCGCGTTTGAACTGCTCCGCGCGCTGCGTATCGACGTTGAGGCTGTTCGCGATCGCCTTGGTGATCGTCTCGCCGCCGACGTCTATCGATCGGTTGATGAGCGGAATGGAGTTCACGATGACCGTAATCGTCGTAGCGATCGCGCCGATGTCGACGACCATGAAAATACCCGGCTCGCCGCCGAGAAGGGAACGTTCGAGCGCGAACGATTCTGTCTCGAGGCTCAGGAGCTTCAGTCCCGCGTTCTTAAAAATGTCTATGTAGCGTTTCACGAGGTTCTTCGGGGCAGCGGTGAGCAGCACCCGTAGGTTCTTCGGCCCACGCTCCTCCTTGCCTTCTTTCGTTTCGCTTCCGGCGCCGGATTTTTCAATGCCCATAAGGATCCCTGTCGCCGGATTCTCCTTTAGGAGACGCCAGTCGAGGACCATTTCCTCGATCGGCATTGGAACGAACTTCTTCGCCTCCCAGCGGACAGCTGCGTAGAGGTCCTTCCTCGGCATGACGGGAAGACTGACGATCGAAGAGAACACGGCAAAGCTCGGGAGCGCTGCGATGACGCGATCGACCGTTGCGTGTGACTTTTTTGCGAGATCGCGGAGCGCCGCTGATACCTGCGCCTGCTCTTGGGCGGAATCGATCTTGATCATGTTCGTCGGGCGCTCAACAAACGCGTAGGTCGAAAGCCTCGGTCTGCCTCCTTCGTTCCGGAGCTCCACGAACTTAACGCTCGATGTACCAATATCAATACCGAGGTAACTCCCCTTGCCTCCTTTAAACAATGCCATACAAGAGCCTCTTATCCTACGGCTAACGTGTAGTAAAGCATGGGTAAATTATAGCATAAAAAAACAGCCGTGTCCACTTTGGACACAATGCACAACTACTCGCTACTGAGCAAACTCCGCGATGTTCATAAGCCCGCTTGCGAACGTCGAGATTCCCGGCGGAGGGTTTGCTTGCAACCTTCCGTCGTAAATGATCCGTTCTGATGGCTCTATTGAAAGGGGTCCTCGGTACTTCCTGTTAAAGTTGAACTTCTTCGCGACCATAGCTCCGCCGACGGTCAGCTGCAGGTCAGGCTCGCTGGACAGTACATCGACCGTATTCGGCGTGTAGAACATGCCCTTAAGGGACGAGGACGTTGCATTGATGGTAATGTCACCTTTCACAAGGAAAGCGATCGACGGCAGCTGAACGCGCTGTTGTAGGGTGTTCTCCATCTCGTACTCGATATTGCCGTTGATGATGAGATCGCCACCGACCACGAACGTACCGGCGCCGCTCTGGAAGGCATTTACACCGTAGGCGGGTGTAGGTACTCCAGATGTTATGCTGAATAGCGGTTCATCGATCGTGAGGTTGCCCTCAATATAGAACACCTGACCCTTTAATGGTACGGGACAGGCTTCGCCGCTTCCGCAGCCGGGCCCGCCGAAGAAGGAGCTGAAGTTGACGTCATCGGTTGCCCCTTCGATGATCCTATCCCCGAACTTATTGTACTTGTACGTTACGCCATCTTTTTCGGTCGTCTTCGCGACGCTTGCAATGCCGTCCATGTCGATCGTGCCTATCTGGGTTACGTAGCGGTTCTCGATCGACGGCAGCGGAAAGAGCGGCGCGTCCTGCAGCTGGAACGGATCGGTGCCGGAGCCGGTATTTGGAGCGCTCGTGCAGAAGTTCTCAATCTTACCCGCGGCGATGATCCGGTACGTCGCGTTGCACAGGTTCGTGCTCGATCCCGAGCCTCCGGGGAAGCCCGGCGGACGCGAGGTCTTCGTGCTCCCGATGTCCTTCCCAGAGTAGATGTCGCCGAGCTGCGTCTGGACGTACTGTTTTCCGCCGATCATGACCTTGTTGAACTTTATCCATCCGACATCGGGACTGTACGCGTAGCCGTTAAAGAGCTTGGTATCTCCGAAGTCGACGGATACGCCGTACTCGCTGCAGGTAGTACACGTCGTACACCGCGCACCAGGAACGCACTGCGTATTCGTGTTCATGTCAAAGCAGTATTGTTGCATCGTTGCGTTCCATCCGAACGGTTTACAGAGTCCTATATTGTTGCTTATACACTCAGCATCCACATTGCAGTACCAGTTCGCATCCCCGGTACAGCGCTTAAGAGTGCATTTCGTACAGTTATTGCATGAATTGTCCGTGGGCATCGGAGTACCTAATGCTTTATCATACCGCGTGCATATCTTGCACGTACTTTTTGCCTTACTTTCATTATCATTCGGCATTGAAGTAGATTCTGCGTACGTGCAGTCCATGCACATGAGGTAATCGTAGTCGTGCGGTATCGGCATGTTGTCGGTATTACCGGTGAGCTTTATCCACCCCATCCTGCTGTTGCAGATAGTCACGTCGTTGTAAGTCGCCATGCAGGTGGTCCAGCTGCCTGCGCTCTTGTACGTACAGGTATGTCCGGTGCCGCATTCGGAATCCTTGAAGCAGCTTAGTTTCTCGTCGTGCGAACATATCCCGAACTGGAACCTTCCCCATCCGGAGAGCTGGTCAGTATCCTTGTCGAACGTTGCGAGCGGGGTATCCAACTGTAGCCCTGAATTGTAAGGACCACTATACGGACCTACTGGCGGATCTCCGGTTATCGCCCTGTCGAACGACAGCCAGCCGGACGACCTGCAGGCGACGGGGTTCGTTGCGCAGCTCACCTTACAGTCGGCATCCCTCCAGCACTTGAATCCCTGGTTCAGCGCACACGTACCCATGCATTGCCCATTTTGCGCACAGACACGGGATGATGCATTCGTGCACTGCCCATAACGACACGTGTCAGTTGTACTCACTGAGCAAGGACCGAGATTAAACAGCTCGTTCGGATCCTGATTACCGACCCACGCGCTGCCGGTTATGAAGCCGAGGCACTTATTACTTGCACTGCATGGATTCGTCGCGCTACAGGACCTCGATACGTCATTGCTGCAGACCCCCTCTTCCGTAGGATCGCTGATATTGACGCCGAACGATGACGGCTGTGAAAGGCAGGTCCCGAGGTTCCCGCAGTTAAAGTCGATCCAGCCCATCGGATCGTTCGCGATATCCGTTCCGCTCTTCGTTGCAGCGCCGACCCACGCCCAGCCGCTTACGTTGCCCGGATTCATCGTCATGAGCGACGCCTTCTCCGTCTGGATTCCGGAATAATTACCCGCGATCCAGTAGTGGAACGGATCAGTAGCGAACGCTGAGTTCAGGTCTGCACTGGCGATCGGCGACGTTTGCTGTTGCCAGTTGTCATACATACTGTTGGGATCCGCGTCTCGTATGTCGAAGGTGCTTCGATGCATTGCCCCGCTATCGCCGACGGCAAGGACATCAACCGTGTCGAACCCCTCTGATGCCGCGCTGCTGACCTGCGTCACCGTAATGTCATCGCAAAATACACGCGTTCCGACGTCTGCCTGACATACGACTTGCAGCGAGTGTACTGATTCCTGCAGAAGCCGTATCCCCTCTGGATCGCGATTCTGTTTCGAGATCGTTACATTGAACGGGATCCAATCGCCAATACAGCGTCCGGCGTTTTTCGCTGTACACACATCATTGTTGCTGCAGTATATGGTTGGGTTCCCGCTGCATGCGCCGGCAACAGTAGTCGTACAGGATCCCGCGTTCTGCGCGGCACACTCAGACGAATCCCTGCAGAGGATCCTCGCGTCTTTCGAGCAGCGCTTGTTGCCTGTCACGCCGCTTGCGTAGTCTGTTGTCAGCGTGTTGATGTCATACCCGCAATCATTGTAGTTCCATCTGGAAACACTGCACTGAATCCTAACCCCTGCGTGCGGTTTATAGGCCTGTTGTTCCGTAACGAAAGGATTGCGCGAATCGCTCGATTGGTACGCCTTGAAGTTATCGAGGAACTCGACCTTGTACCTGCCCGTTACCTGGTAGGTCGTTCCCGGGATGTTCGTTAGCGGAATATCCTGTATGATCGTCGCGTTCCCCGATGCCTTCTGATTGAATACCAGGTGATCCGCTGGTATTCCCTCCCAGGAACCGCCGTCCACCTTCCACTGGAAGATCAGCTTCGCTCCCTGCGAATCAGTGTACTTTTCCGGAAACACGCACGTACCCGAGGTACCTCCTGGTTTACTGCATTCGTTCGATACCCAGCAGGGAATAGCGGTGTCGTTCGAGCACCAGCCTGGCCTTTGTGTTGGATTACTGTCTTGATCTGGTAGTGCCGGTTTATACTGCAGAACGCACCTTGCTCCAGTCCCTGCAGTGCAGTCCGAGTCGCTGTTGCAGATGGAGCCGTTGTTCCCGGACGGTACGCAGGTCCCCCCTGCGCAACCGGTACCGCCAACAATATCCGTACACGGCAAGCCGTTCTGGGTGCCGCTGCTGCATGTCGCCCCGCCAATGCACCACTTTCCCGCGCTGCATTTCCCCCCGGATCTGCGATTGCTGACAGTACAGATCGTATCGTCGATGCACGGCAGCGCGTAAGCCGGATTCGTCGCATTGCAACGCGCTGCGTTGAGCTGGTAGTACCTCAACGCGAACGGGAACCACCCTGAACGGACAATCTGACAGCTCCATCCGTCTCCGCACTGCGAATTGTCGAAGCAGTACGCACCGATCTCCTTTGTATAGTCATTTTTTACGCACTGCTTGCCTAAAATTCCTTTACCCCCAAAGGTGACCGCGTTCCTCGGTTCTGCGATACCCGTCGGCGAAGCGTTCTCGCAGAATCCGTTCCCTGACAGCTCGCATACGCCGTTAACGCCGCAATCCAACGACGCGTGGCACGGCTTACCGACCTTTCCGCTCGCACAAATACCCCAGAGGTCGCAGACGTCATCGGTTGTTTGAGTATTGCAATCGTTATTGGTGTAACAGAAGGTCCCGGTGTTACCGCGGCAGCTTCCGACCTTACAGTTCGCATCATCAAAACATCCCTTAGGGGTATCTGCGACGCACTGCGGCAAATCCGGTGCAGTAGGTTGCCTACAGATGCCCGGATTTTCGGGGTTATCAGGGTCTTCGCAGTCTGCGTTTGTGTAGCATCGCTCTCCCGTATTACTGCAAACCTTATAGCCTTGCTGACAAAATACATTGTCTTCGCAGAGCTGCCCTGCATTATCGCCGCGGTTGCAGGTCTTCCGAACGAGGTTCTTGCAGCTGCCTACCTGCCATGCGCTGAGCGCATTAGCCGTTGTTGTATAGCCGATTGATAGCGGCAACCTTGAGTTGTTCGGATCTACGCAGAGATATCCGGCGCAGTCGACATCGGCAATACATGATTTTGCAGTGTTGTTACTGCAGCGGTTCTGGGTATTGTCGTCATTATCGATGAACAGTTCAACGCGACCGTTCGGAGCGATAACGCGGAACTGATACTGAGGATTGATGCATGCTCCTTCGCCATCTACGCAAGATTTCGTCGTTACAACATTACCTCCGTTAAAATTACTGCAGATCTTCCCGTTCTCCGAACCGCCAGAACATTTCTGGTCAATCCGTATGTACCCGGGGATATCTGCTCCGAGAAAGGGAGCCCCACCACCAGGATACATGTAATGCCAAAAACTCTGGTATGCGGCAATAAGTGACAGACCCGGAAGCAATGCCTGGGATACATCATTATTCGTAGGGCTTTCTCTGTCGATCCGTATCTTCATGGCTGCCCCGTAGCCGCCGTATAAATTAAAGACAGGGTAATGACTCGGCTCCGTAGAACTACCGAACCATCCCAATGCGCTATAGACTGTTCCATCGAGATCGGGTAGAGCCCAGGGCCAGAGCGACTGCCACGGTTCGGCGACATAAACCTTATTGCCCGGATTTGGCGGGTACGTTGGCGTCGTATCGCCAGGATCGGATACAAGCGCGGAAGGAAGCATAATCCGCGGGTTTTCCCTGGTACCCGCTGCGCTCCAGTATTCTCCAGACGGTACCCATCCGTCAGGCCGATAGTTCGGCCCCCCTTGGAGTAAGTCGGCATTGAACGTACTGTTCTTTGCTAGGTTGGCAGTCCGACCCCCAATGCGTCTCGTAACCGTAAGCGAACGGATCGGCGAGGAACCAGAAACACGAGCGATAATGCTGTCGTTCCCCTCGTCATACCGGTATATCTTCCCCGATTCCGCCCCGAACCATGCAATACCCTTGAGCGGCTCCGGCACTTCTGGCGGCGGCGTACTCGCAGTATACCGGAGCGTTCCCGCAACGCTCGTAAGAGGTTCGAACCCCCCGGCAGGAGGGGCAATCTCAATGAATTGTTTTAAATATCTCCACGCCTTTCCATGACCCGTATCATTATCTTTGCCAACAAGCCAGCCATGGTTTGCGTCAACGAAATACAGTGCCGTAAGATCGACGCTGGTGCTGTTGCCAGGAACCCAGCGTTCTGCGGTTGACTCAGGCCCGTCATTCTCAATGCCTAAATACAAACCCCTGCCCTGACCATTGCCGAGGTCGAAGAATTCGGAATTGATCTGGAACACTCCGCCCTGCTTCCCGATCATCATGGGTCGCGAGTTCGACGGACCAACGATTGCGACAGCAAGAAGGTCTTTCGATGTCCAATCAATGCACGTATCTCCCTGGGTCTTCATCTCAAATTCCGTACAGCTTCGTCGTTTTGATGTCTCAGACGGGAAATCGGGCGTTGCCGGTTCATGCTTCTTCAGCAGCCTCCACGCTTCTGAGTAGGGATCGAGGAAAACCATCGTTCCTTTATCCCCAACTGCGAGGGCTTCCGACGCCCAGGCCGGTTTTCGCGCGGTACCGTTTGGATATTGGGTACGGAGGACCCGGACAGCGCTTATGCCCCGAAGCGGCGGAATGTTGTAATCGAACGAAACACGCGTCCAGAACGAACCGGTAAAGTGGAGAATGATTCCCCTTCGTTCGGTTTCCGCGGGAGTAGAGCCGTTTTCATTGAGCTCTTCGCCGACAGCCCACGCTTCGTATACTGTTGGCGAAGCATCGTATACGGCGGTAACAGCGTAGAGGTTCACCGGCGTCGCAACCGGGGATCCGATCTTAATAAAATCACCGGCGCGGCCGCTCGATGGCGCAGCCATAACACAGAGAAGCGCTGCGACGCCAGCAAGGATACGCACTGGAACGCTCTGCGCAATCCACCGCGGAAAAGCACGGGGGGCGGATCGGAGCACTCGACGTTGTGGTGTACTGCCTACCATGCGTCGTTCATTAGTATATGTAGTAGAGCATCGTATCGAGGTTCTGGCAGTGGCTCTGGTTCTGCTGCCCGACCGTCACGGCGCAGATGCACACTGAATTCCCGCAGTTCGCAAAGTACGTATCAGTACCGTCGATCACGTCCGCCGATAGGCCGCTCGCCTTGCCGTCATTGTCCGCTGTCCAAACACGCTTATACGAATCGGAGAAGGGGGAGGGCAGCTTTACGTAAAGGTACCCGGAAATGATATTGAGCGCGCCGCGGATGTCGACGTTGTTAAAGCCTTCGTCGGGCGAGCCAAAACTGATCGAGCGACCAACGGAGTTATTGACCGAGAGTGCCGAGTAATCCGTGCTATTCTCGTATATGCTTAGACCGAATGCATCCTGATTGTCTGGCTGTTCACCAGTTTTAACACTGAGGTTCGTGTCGTTCGGGTAGAGGTCGGAGTTCGAGCCGGTTACGATGCTCATCCAGCTGTCAGGCTCAGGCCAGATTGTCTTTCTTTCTTCACCGAGAACAATCCCGCCGGCAACTGTGACGTTCCCCGTCATAATGAGGTCCTGAGTCCCGTCGTCGTTGCCGGTAAACCGGGATCCGGCCGTAGTTCCGTTCGGACGGAGGTAGATCGATCCAGTAGACGCAATCATATTTCCATGGTTACCGAGCTTCATAACGCTATCGCTTGCCCCTCCCGGCGCGATCGTTATTACGCCGTTCGTCTTCAGTTGTTCGGTTGCACCGTCGGTATTAACTGCTGAACGAACGTTCAGGGATGAACGGAATACGACGAGCACGGCGAGGAGCGCGACAGCAACGCCCGCCCTCGTAACAAGGAATAGTAGTGGTGTCTTCCGCTTTTGTCGTCTACGTGTCATGCGCATTGTTTCTTAGTAGGGCGACGCGCTCGTTGCGAACAGCCGTATGCAACGGTACGGTAACGTATCCGATGTTTCCAGTAAGCTGTTTTGGTGGTTCGTCGGCCTACCGTAAAAACAGACGCACGCTGTCGCATCACAAATGTACCCGGGACTGAGCGTTACGCCGGCGCCATCGATCGTATCCGCATCAAGACCGGTCCCGGCACCCTGATTCTTCTGCGACCATGGCTCTCTATAGGAAATTGTGACCTTATCGTAGACGGTCAAGGCTTGTATGTTCTCGATGGTTCCGCCGATCGTCGCTGCGTTCCCGCCAGACCTGTTCGTCGCGAATAGCCCATCGGCAGTAAGCGCGGTCCCGTTCGTAAACCGCTGCGTTGAAGTACCGATGCGGGCTCCTTCATTGATGTTGATCGGCTGCAGGACGGTGCGTTGCCCTCCGCTATACGACAGGGTGACGGATTGCCAGTGTTCAGGAACGCGGCTCCACGATGAACGGCATACGCCCTTGATGCACGCCTCTTTCCCAACCGTTTCAAAACTCAGGTTGCCCGAGATGGCAAGGTTCTGCAGTAGGCCGTCTTCTGTCCCGATAAAGCGTGTCCCTGTCGTGTCCGTACCACCCGGCTGCAGGATGATGTCGTCGTTCGATGTAATGTCAGTGCCTAATGACCCGAGCGCGAGCGCGCGCTCCGTGCCGTCAGGCATCGTGTCGCCCGGCGTTATCGTCACGATGCCGCCATACACCGAGAGGCGCTGCGTCGCGCCCGGCGACAGAAGGGTCGAGTGCGCCGGAAAGGCGAATCGCGCGATCCCGACGATCACGATGACGATACCTACGATGGTTGCGCGTCTGGTTCTCATGGGGTGATGTATGGCGGTGGATGATCGATTGAAGCGGTTGTAAAATTCCCAGAACAGAGCTCTCCTCCTACATATCCTGACTGCGGGACGTTTGCATCAATGAAGGGAAGCGCAGCCATCCCTCTTACGTTAAGGGAACAGAGACACTGGTGTGTTCCTGTGTCGCACTTGCCCTTGTTGTAGCGGATCGTTGTGCCGAAGTCTCTGCAGTCGATTGTTCCGCTCTCGTTGATTTTTCCGCTGCCATCACACTTCGTCACGCCTCGACATTCAGCGTTGCAGTTGAGCTGCTCGCAGTCTTTCGAAAATGTTTTTAGGTTACCGCCAGAGGGATTCTGGTCCTGCTCGCAGGTCTCTCCAAACGGACAGTCGCTATCCTCAAGGCACACGGTCGAGGTTGCGTTTGAGCAGTGCCAAATGTTGTCAACGGAGCAAGTCTGCTGTTCTGTATGGCAGAGCGTCTGGCACTTCGTTTTAGTTTGATCCGGCCTATCTGTAGGTACGGGATTTGCTGTCTGCGGACACTGTGAAGCTTCGGTGCAGTACCTCATCGTATTGATGGAACAGTATAGCCTTGAGCCGCATATCTGCGTTACAGCACAGGAATCATCACCCTGACATGCCGCGCCGGCGCTCGGGCCATTGACGCAGACCTTTCCGCTCGTAGAATAAACACGGACGCAAAGCATCGGGAGAATACCTTCGTTGGTGCTCGATGGTACGGTTACCGGAGGGTACGCTGCGTTCGTCGTATAGTACTTTCTCCAGAAAAAGTCGTAGTACGGCATGCCTTGCCACTTCGTAAAAGGCAGGTAAAGCGCGGTGCTATCGAACGTGTCAGCGTCGATCCCGCTTCCGTCCTGCGTATCAGTCGGCGATCCCACATTCCAGATGTCATACGTCCTTGCATTCACCGGATCGTAGAGCTTCGGCGTTGTTCTCACATACACCGATCCGAAAGAGAACACGTTCCCGCTCACGGGGGTCGTGAGCCTGCCCTGGACATTGAGATCCCCGAATGCGCTGTACTTCGTAACCTGGACCGCGGGCTCAGTCGTTGATGAAGTCACCACGACAGCATCCTTACCTGATAACCCTCCCGATGAGTCTCCGACGCGGATGCCGTATGCGTATGCCGTATTCGGTTCTTGTCTTGGCGAAAGCGCGCTGCTTTCGGCCCCTACCAGTTCCCACAGCGTCGAGGTCATGCTTGGCCATGTGCCGAAGCAATCGCGGTACCCGTTGAAACAGAGCTGATTGCCGATGGTGAGATCGCCAGTAAGTTTCAGGTTCTGGTAGTTCTTCCCGACGCACGTTTGCGGCTGCGTGCAGTCCATATCGGATCCGCAGGCGAGACCATCGACCGAGCAGTGACCGATATCCCCGATGAATGCCGTGCCGCGCATCGTATTGCCCGGCCTGAAGTTTATCACGTCAGTTCCCGCGATATCCCGTCCGGCATTGCCGAACTCAAGCGCGTTCGCCGGATTTGTTGACGTAATCACCTTCACGGGCATGATGAACAGAACGCCCTGGTACACGGAAAGTTTTGATTCTGTGTCCGGAGGTGCTTGTTGCGCGTAAACGAGCTGTACGGAATCTGCGATGCGTACTATACCGATGGCAACTGCAATACTGATAATTGCGGCGAGGCGGAGCGTTCTGTGTGATCTTTTCTCCATACCTATATCTGTTCTATAAAACTAGTCACCTCGTAATGTCATATTCATAGGGGTCCGTGCAGAAATTCCGTGGTGTGCCGTTTCTCGAATTATCGTACGGGTAGAAATAGAAGAAGTGTCTACCGGTGCTCAGCTGGTGCGTTGTGAACCTTGAGGTACCTCCTGGATTGCCGAATACGTCAGTGTGCTGTCCGCTGTTCGGACCCGTTGGAACCATGCCGTAACTGTACACGACCCTCGTTCCTGCAAAGTCGCTGCTAGAAGGGTTTGTCCAAACGAACAACACGGTATCAGTCTCCTCATCTAACGTAGGAGCAAAGCCGCTTATCGCGCCTGGAGCAAAGAAGTCGCAATCGTCAGGGCACGATGAGGTGTTTTCTCCGGTACTACACGTACCGTCTCCGCATTTCACTGGATCGGCGACGTACCCTGTTGGCGAGCCTACGGTCATTGTCCGCGTCGTAAGACCGCCTGTAATCGAAACCGTCGCGGTAAGATTCGCTTTTGGGGTGACCGTAAACGTGCCGTTCCCTATACTGAGCCCCCTCGAGTCCGAACCCGGCCATAGTGTGTCTGGTGTGGTACCTGTGTTACGAATCCATATGCTCTCCCCTGAAGCACTCCAGGCAGACCGACAGTCCCCGTTCAGGCAAACGACCGTGCGGTTGTTGTTCCGCATGAACTGTATTTCGGGTAAGATGGCTCCAGTAACAGCATCGAATGCCCTGCCGACGACAAGGCTGCTCTCACCAGCTTTTCCCCGAAGACCGACGTTCCCCCTGAACCTGCCGGCGGGAACAGCCGGTACACCCCCGTTCGTCGCGTAGATACCGAAGTGGTCAACGAGATCGGTCGTCCCCGCAGATCCGGCAAGCCCTGCGCTGAAGAACGTTTCAGTGTCGGATGCTGCGATTCCCTCGACAGCAGAACTCGGTTGGCCTACGGTGCCGGGACTGGATGCTTGCGCCATCATGCTGAACGGCACTCCTAGATCTCCGAAGTTATTGATGAGCTTTACCGTGCCGACGTCATCCGGTTTACCGCCGACGTCCTGCAGCGTCACGTAGTTCTTACTTCCGGCTTCGGACCACTCATTTTTACAGTCCGAGGCATCCTGTTCGCTCAAGCTATTCCAGCATATTGTAACTCCATTTACGACGAGTCCGCTCTGGGCGTACACGCTCATCCGGACGTTCAGGTGTCCCTCCTTCGTCTGCGATACGCTCGTTGTGTTGAGCGGCGAAACGAACCCGGAGGGGTACACAAGAACGGGCGAGGTAACACCGTTCCACTGCGCAAGCGCTCGGAGCCCGACTAGCGTTCCCGCGGTGACGAACGCGATCGTAACTGCGAGCAGACTCCTTTGCTGAATCTTTTGTCGAGGCGTTACAGAGGATTTCATAAATCAATAGTCATAACTTCACTTCAGGGTTCCACAATCATAACTTCGACGTTCGTACATACCCCCCACGTCAAAACCCCCCCTGAGTAATTACCAGACGTATCAAATGAGTACATGCCAACAAAGTACGGGCGATTGTGGTGGGCAGTACAATCCGCTTCGTACCCTGTCTGTTCAGGACCTGCAATAAAACCCTGCACAGGAGGATAGACGTTATCGACGTCATCCGGGCCAGTCGGGTATCGGTCGTTTCGGATGATGACCTTCACTCCTGCGTAATCCGGTGAATTATATGGATTCTGCCAGTACAGATAGAAGGTCCAGTCCGGGTTCCTCGGGCAGTAGTAGCTAAAACCGCATCGTTCATCTGGGTTCCTTTTGCAAACCTGAAATTCGCAGGTATCAGAATTTGGATCACACCAACCACCAGAAGGATCACAACTATGTATCAGGTACTGTGCCGGGATTACATTACCCGGAGGCGTTGAATCGCAGTCGCTCGAACAGTAATAGGGTGATCCGATTGTACCGTTCTCAAGACCCGTACACTTACCATCCCCGCACGTTGTAATGATCGGGGCGTTCCCCGGCGGTGTCCCGACGACGTACTGGCCGAACGCTGTGTTTCCCCGTACAGACATATCAGCCGTTATCGGATTATAGTTCGCATCGGTTGTAACGGCGACTGTCACTGGCGCGGATGAACCCGCCCCTCCAACGGCAAGGGAGCGCCCGATAAACTCTGGCTTCGGTTGTAACGTCGTCGTACCGGTCCAGTAACCGGCGCCGCTGATAACAGGCCACTCGCTCTTACAGACCCCGGCGAGACAGATGTACCCGAGGTCTTTTCGGAAACCACTTTCGGGACCGTTCCCACCGATGATGAGGCTCGGAAAGGGTATGCATGAATTTCCTTCACCCTGACACTGCGAATCTCTCTCACACGGAATCGTCCTGTCATTCTCGCATGTTCCACCGCGCGGATCGGTAATGAGGACACTACCGCTGAAGTAACCGCCCCAGAGGGTTCCGGATACAGTTTCGGCAAACAATGCAGCGTTGTCCGCAACGTTTGCCTGCGCCTGAATGCCAAAACTCTGCCCTTCTTCCCCTTCTTCCGACGACGCTTCGCCGAGCACCCCGAAGGTCGATATGGTCGATGTCGGCGACCCCGCGATCCCGCGTACGGTTGCGTTGACCGCCGTACCGTGAAAGTTACTGTCCGTAGGGCCTTTAAGGCTTATGTACCCCCGATCGTACGGCTGTGGGAAAAGGCTGAGCGCATTTGGATTCGTCACGACCTCCCCCCAGCCTGACCTGCAGTCGGCCGTTCCGGCCGCATTAACGAAACATATCTTGCTCAGTTCCGTCGGTGAACCGCCTACCCGCAACGGTCTTCCGGTAACGGTCAGCTCACCGGACTGGATCGTAAGCCCACCGAACTTCGTCTGTTCCTCGGAGGACGTATTGAGAGAAGGTGCGACGTTCCCGCCCGGTTCAGAGCTGCTAGGCGAAACCCACGTTGCAGCTGAAGCACGCAGCGACACGACAGCGAGCGCGAGTATGCCGAGCGGAATGGCGAATCGTGAGTTCATGCGGTATTCCATTATTCGATCGTGAGACTACTGCTCGATCCAAAACCCCGCACTGTCAGGTTCGCCTCAACCTGGGAAGGTACGGGTGTGATGATAAAGGGTGCGTTCGCGTCATTCCCTCCGATGGCGAGCTGCCACGTTGCGTCCCTAACCTGCAGGAAGCCGCTTGAATCGACCCACAAATCGTCGCCGGAACCGGGTCCCGGCCACGTCTGATGGCACTCATCGCCGATACAGAGCTCCGCTAACGTATTGTTTGCCGGCGGCCCGCTGTTTGGTGGTGCCGTTCCGCTGACAATGACGTCATAGGGCGAATCGACTATGACGTTGCCGCGAAAGTACGCTGCCCACGAAAGCTTCGCGTTCGTCGTAGTGTATGCGTACACCGCGATGTTGCTACTGCCGCCATTCGTGCCGGTCCGCGCGTTTACTGCGTATGACGGAAATCTCGAAGAATAATTATCATGGGCAAAGATACCGGCCGTAGGAGCATTCTCTGCTGGAGGGCCTGCAGTTGCACCTACTGCAATGATCCTCCCGACCGCAGCGTCGGGTCCCTTCACCGAAATGTATCCCGTCTGATCGAACGAGGGATCGTAACCCTCTGTTCGTATCGTAACGAAATTCCCTTGAGCGAGATCGATGTCTGACCATCTTCTTTTCGTCACCCCGTTCCATTCAAGCCCACCAGAATCAGTCCCACCAAAAATCAAGAGGTCAGCAGCGCTAAGACAGACGTTGCCTGCGTTTTCAACGACGCATACTTTGTTCGCCAGTTGCTGGTTTGCCCCACTACAGGGAACAGAAATATCACCGGAACAATGACGACCGTCCGGATTACTGATAGTAAGCCCGTTCTCGAGCGTGAGCGGACCGGTCTTTGTCTGGGTCGAGGCTGAAGTATTTATCGGCGCACCGACCATACATGCGAGCGATCCTGATGGCATGCCGCACTGACCGTTGTCTTTCCATCCTACCTCAGCGAGCAGTGGATTCGACGACATGCCATACAGAGAAACAACCAGCAGAGCGCTGCCGGCGAAAACTCCAATCCTTAAAAAGGTGTGATTTTTCTTTATACGCACGTAAGTGAAAAAAGTTGTATTCCTGCTTTTTTGACCGTACGTTGATTCCACTATATACTACCATAAAGGACGGAAATAGTCGACTGTTACAGCTGTATGATAAAACACCATTTTCCTAAGACTTCGTCAATATCGAAATAGTTCTATGAGCACTCCTCCCCGCAAAGCATCAGAACACCACAACCACCATCTTTTTTCCCTGGTCGTTGCGTTCACAGCCATTCTCGCAGCGCTCTCGATCTATACCTACATGTATACCCATCAATCAAAATCCTCCGATCGAAACGCAGAAGTCGGCACTGACGTACTTTCGGGAGGAACATTACCGGACACGCCAACAGATTCGCTGACCATCACTGGTACGGTTAAAGACAACGCCAACAAGGACTTCTTCACCGTTCGAATGATGCTCGTCGTTAACGGCGTTGCGACCGAACGATACGTCCGCGTTAACCTGACAAACGGAACACTATTTTACGCGCTCGGTCCTATCCCGACGACCGTCGCGAGCGTGCGCGGAGCTCTTCCGCAGAGAACGAAGACCACGATCGCCCGAACGCAGGTCGCTGCCGGAAGCTCGGTACAGATTACGATACCTCAACCGCTTTCAGAGAACGCTTCGCCTACCGCCCTAGAAGTTGATGTGCTCTAAAACTACCCGTTGTATCGTTACCCCTAATAAATGAAAGGACAATTACTATGACCGGACTCTGGATAACCCTCGGCATCATCCTCTTCGTGATCTTGATCATCGCCGGGATATACAATCGTCTCATCAGTCTTCGCAACCGGACCGATGAGTCATGGTCGGATATCGACGTCCAGCTCAAACGGCGTCACGACCTTATCCCGAACCTCGTCGAAACGGTCAAGGGATACGCGACACACGAACGTCAAGCGTTCGAAAACGTTACGAAGGCGCGCGCAGCAGCGCTCGGCGCACAGTCAATGGCGGATAAAGCGAAGGCCGAGAACATGCTCACCGAATCCCTCAAGTCGATATTCGCGATCGCAGAAGCGTACCCCGACCTAAAGGCGAGTACTAACTTCGCGAAGCTACAGGACGAACTCTCCGACACGGAGAACAAGATCCAGGCAGCGCGCCGCTTCTACAACGGCAATGTCCGCGACTTCAACACCGCACTGCAGACCTTTCCGACGAACGTTCTCGCGAACATGTTCAGCTTTAAGGTAAAGGAATTCTTCCAGGTAGAAGGCGAGGACGAAAAACAGCCGGTAAAAGTCCAGTTCTAGAGACATTTGACCATTGACGTTTGACTAAAGAAGGATGCCGTCAAATGTCATGTGTCAACAGTCAAATGTTTTAACGTCCAATGGCGACTACCTACGATTTTATTGCGGGAAATAAACGGAAAAGCGCTGTGCTCGTAGTCTTTTTCGTGCTCTTCGTCGCGCTCATCGGCTGGGTCATCGGAACGCTTACCGATTACGGTCCTGGTGGTCTCGTTATTGCGCTGCTCGTTGCGTTCACCATGACGTTCGTTGCGTACTATGCCGGCGATCGCATCGCGCTTTCGACGTCCGGTGCGCAAGGTCCGATCACGAAAGAACAGAATCCGTACTTCTTTAACATGGTCGAAAATCTCTGCATCGCGAACGGTATGCCCGTACCAAAAATGTACGTGATCAGTGATCCGGCCATCAATGCATTTGCGACCGGACGTGATCCGAATCATGCATCAGTCGCCGTGACAACCGGCGCAGTAGAAAAACTGGAGAACGAGGAGCTCGAAGGCGTGCTTGCTCACGAACTGAGCCACGTTAAGAACTACGACGTGCGGTACATGATGCTCGTTCTCATGCTCGTAACCGTAATAACACTGCTCGCCCGCTGGTTCTTCTACTCCGGAAGGTTCGGATCACGGGATAATAACAGCCGCGGCAATGCAGCCGGCGTTCTTGCCATCATCGGCATCGTTCTCCTCATCCTGTCTCCCATCATAGGCCAGCTGGTCCAGTTCGCGGTATCGCGACGCCGAGAGTTCCTCGCGGACGCGTCGGGAGCACTGCTCACGAGGTACCCCGATGGTCTCGCACGCGCCCTCGAGAAGATCCAAAAGGAAAACACCCGACCGATGCTCCGGGCGAACGATGCAACGGCTCACCTCTTTATTGCAAATCCGTTCGGAAGTAGTACAAAGAGGTTCGCACGACTGTTCATGACACACCCGCCGATCGAGGAACGGATCGCAGCGCTCCGCACCATGGGCGCTCATTGATCGTACTAGACATATGCGGCATTAGGATGGCGCATACTTTATGCACGTTTCATCCCATGCTACACTAATATTCCGTAATGCAACCAGACGTCCTCAACAAATTCACGGCCCACCTGAAAAACACGCTCCAGCGCGCTGCTGCTCTAGCATTGGAGCTCGGTAACCGGTTCATCAATCCCGAACACCTCCTCTACGGACTCGCTGAATCAAAAGGGGGCATCGCGTTCGAGATCCTGACGCGTTCCGGATTCGATGTTGCAAAGCTTAAGGCGAGCATTCGCGAACGTAACGACACCGCTGCACAGCCGTCCCGCCTAACCGTGAGCGACCTTCGCTTCTCGCTCCCCGCGAAGAAAGCCCTTGAAAAGGCCGTGCTCGTTGCTGGCCAGTATGAACACAAGTACGTCGGCACCGAGCACCTGCTCTGGGGAATCCTCGAGATCAACGATGCGACCATCGACAAGGTCATTCAGGAACACAACATCAACGCTCAGGAAACGAAACAGCACCTCCAGCTCGTCCTCCGGTCGACATCGAAGTTCCCGGACATCTCGGGATTCTTCGAAGGCGTCCGAGAAACGGAACCAACGGGCATGCCGAAGGAACGACAGAAGGGAACGGCGCTCGAGTACTTCACGACGGACCTTACGAACGCCACGCTCCAGAAGAAGATCGATCCCGTCATCGGCAGGGAAAAGGAGATCGAGCGTCTCATCCACATTCTCTCCCGTCGAACGAAGAACAACCCCGTCCTCATCGGCGATCCCGGGGTCGGCAAGACCGCGATCGTCGAAGGCCTTGCGAAAAAGATCATGAAACGAGAGGTGCCGGATGCGCTTCTCTCGAGACGCATTTGTACGCTCGACCTTGCGCTCGTCGTTGCAGGAACGATCTATCGCGGAGAGTTCGAATCGCGCTTAAAGCAGATCATCGACGAGCTGAAGAGCGATCCGAACATCGTACTGTTCATTGACGAGCTCCATACCATCGTCGGCGCCGGATCGGCATCCGGCTCAATGGACGCCGCGAACATACTGAAGCCCGCTCTCGCAAAAGGAAACATACGCGTCATCGGAGCGACGACGCTCGAGGAGTACAAGAAGCACATCGAGGGTGACGCGGCGCTCGAACGACGGTTCCAGCCGATCATCGTTTCCGAACCCTCCCCCGATGAAACGATCCATATCCTAAAGGGCATACGGCAGAACTACGAGAAGTATCACCGCGTTTCGATATCCGACGAAGCGATCCAGGCAGCCGTTGAATTCTCCGAACGGTACATTCAGGACAAGTTCCTCCCCGATAAAGCGATCGATCTCGTTGATGAGGCTTCTTCGAAGGTGAAGGTCGAATCAAAGGGCACCAACCAGACGAAGAAGATCCGCCTTTTCGAGGACGAACTTCATACGATACGACAGAAGAAGCAGCAGGCGGTCTCCGACGAAGACTTCGACCACGCCGTCACCCTGAAAACGCAGGAATCGATGCTTGAGACGAAACTCCGAAAGCTGCGCGAACAAGAAACAAGGGTCATCCCCCAGAATATCGGCGCGATCGGAAAGAAGGAGATCGCCGAGGTCGTTTCGCGAATCACCGGGATACCGCTCACCGATATTGTCCGAGCAGAACGCGACCGCCTCCTGAACCTTGAGTCGGTCCTAACCCTCAGAATCGTCGGGCAGGATGACGCCATTCATGCAATTGCCGATTCGATCCGAAGATCCAGAGCCGGTCTCTCAAGTCCCCAAAAACCCATTGGGTCCTTCATCTTCCTCGGGCCTTCCGGTGTTGGAAAAACAGAGACGGCAAAGGAGATCGCCCGCAGCATATTCGGCGATGAGGACGCCCTCATCCGTATCGACATGTCCGAATTCGGAGAGAGCTTCAATGTATCAAAGCTCATCGGTGCGCCAGCCGGCTACGTCGGCTACCGCGAGGGCAACAAGTTCACCGACGCTGTGAAGCACCGGCCCTACTCGGTCGTGCTGTTCGACGAGATCGAAAAGGCGCACCCAGACGTGTTCAACATTCTGCTGCAGATACTCGACGACGGCCACATCACCGATGCGACGGGAAAAACCGTCAACTTCAAGAACACCATCATCATCATGACGTCGAACATCGGGTTGCCGAGCTTCAACCGTGCCGCAGCGATCGGATTCGATTCCGAGGATAAGAAAGAAGAAATGGCTCTTGCAGAAAAATACAACGAGGTACGCACGCAGCAGCTCCGGGAACTGGAGCGTCAGTTCCGTCCCGAATTCCTAAACCGGATCGACAAGACCATCGTGTTCAGACCGCTTACCCTCAAAGCCGTTGAAAAGATCGTCGACCTGCAGTTCAAGGACATCTGCGATCGTATACGACCGCAAGGGATCAAGCTCGAACTGTCAGCATCGGCAAGAAAGATCATTGCGAAAAAAGGGTTCAGCCCGGATCAGGGAGCCCGCGCAGTACGGCGAGTACTTCAGGATGAAGTAGAAAGTCCGCTCGCGGAAAAGCTCATAGTCGGTGCGATAAAATCCGGATCAACAACGAGGGTTTCTACCCGCGGGGAAAAGCTCATCCTCGAAAAAAAGAACAAATAGTACTAACGACCAGTACGTTTTTCGGTGGCGCGTACTATGCCACCGATTATTCACCATCTCCGCGAACTAGTTCTCAATATCCTCTTTCCGCCTTCTTGCCGCGGGTGCGGCACCGACGGCGTATGGCTATGCGAATCGTGCCTTTTATCGTGCGGTCCTCATATCGACCGCGCTGAACCGGTAAAACACGTCGACCGTCTGCTCTGTCTTGGTTCGTACGATTCAAGGATCCTCGGGCAAGTCATCAAGCAACTCAAGTATGGCGGCGGCAGGGTTATAAGCACCATCCTCGGTCGCGCGCTTGGAAAACTTGCAGAAGAATATTTAACGGCTGATTGTATCATACCCGTACCGCTTCATTCAAAACGGCAACGCTCGCGCGGGTTTAACCAGGCAATGCTCATCTCTGAAGAAGCAGCGTCCGTTCTCAAGATACCAGTCATGCCGCTGGTCATCAGGATTAAGAACACTGTTCCTCAGGTCACGCTGCATGAGAACGAGCGCGCCAGGAACGTCGCGCATGCATTCGCATTAGCACACGCCGTTGATTTTGTACCGAAACGTGGTATAATCATCGACGACGTGTTCACGACCGGTGCAACGATTTCCGAGGTTGCGCACGTCCTCCGCGAAGCCGGAATGGAACACATCACCGCACTTACCATTGCAAAGGGATAACGCTCTAACGCGATCAAAGGGCGCAGAGCGGAGAGGTGGCCGAGCGGTTGAACCCCGCACCACAATGGGTGCGGGGCAGGCGCAGCGGTTTGTCCCGTCCCGCCATAAAACGGGACGAGGATCCCGCCCCAGAGCGGAGAGGTGGCCGAGTGGCTGAAGGCAGCGGTTTGCTAAACCGTTAAGCGGGGTTATACTCGCTTCGAGAGTTCGAATCTCTCCCTCTCCGCTCTGGGGCGGCGACTAAACCGTTATCCCGCCATATTGCGGGATCGAGAGTTCTCCCGCCCTCGATGGGCGGGATCCCGCGAATCGTTTCGCATATTAAGAAAAGGAGCGGGAGAATCTCTCCCTCTCCGCCAAGAGAACCAAGTATCGTACGACCCGGGTGCATACTAAAATGGTTTTATGAAACACCTTATTATTGTCTGCGTATATAATAAACCGACGCTTACTCGGCGTTGTATTGGGAGTCTGGTGCGGACGACAGATCTGAAAAAAAGCACATTACTTATTGCCGATGATCATAGCGACCTGAAAACAAGAACGGCGATACAGAAATTAATTGCAAAAAATCCTGCCATCCTACTCCAGCGCAACGAAAAAAACATCGGTAAACCGAAAAGCGTCAATGTAGCCCTACGACGTTACCCTAGGATGGATTATTATACCATCCTCGATAACGACGTTACCATCCAAAGTAGTAACTGGGTTGACACATTAATGAAGGCGCATAGAGACTGGCAAGATAAAGCCATACTCGGTGCTTATACCTACATGAGTGGTTTCGCATTAGCCAAAAATGGACGCCACTACTTGGATCCATGGCCATACTGGAATTTAGCTGGCTGTTTCTTTTCTTTTTCAAAACAAGTGTTCGGCAAATTGGGTTATTTGTCAGCGGTTAGCCGTCGTAGTGAAGACGCCGATTACTGTAGACGAGCCTGGCTGGGAGGTTTTCGATGGTTCTATATTACTGACATCAAAGCTCAAATCTCTGCCTATAAGGATCCGAAAGAACGGATTAGGTTAAGTGGATTTCAACGTTTTGAGCAAAAAAAACGACTGGCATATTCGAACTATGTGATGCATACACACGATCTTCGCTACCCACCACGTGGGAAGGTAAAGGCGTTTAAAAAATAAAAAGCTGCCGGCCCACCCGACCCACCTGCCTCAAATTCGCGCCTATAAAAATCGTCAGAAAAGCCTTACAATATCCCTCTGGCGGTGGTACCTAACTCATGTGTTCCGCCAAGAGAGCAAAGTATTGGAGTAGACCCAATTGCTAGTAAAAAAAGTAAATGTTCACATGTTTGACGCCATTGTAGTATTCGGCGGGGGAATAAACCCTGACGGATCACTTGAAAACAACTCACGTGTTCGAGTCAAAAAGGCGGTTCAATTGTGGAATGACAAGCTTGCTCCAGTGATAGTAATGTCAGGAGCTTGGGCATCATCGAGTGTAATGGTGCCGTTACGAACCGAGGCTGCGGCTATGGCAGAATTTGCTGAACAGCTTGGCTGTCCATCGAGTTGTATACTCAAAGAGGAGCAGTCAAAAGAAACGATTGGAAACGCATACTTTGTAAAAACACTCTTTGCGATCCCGAAAAAGTGGCACAGTCTTGTTATCGTTGCAGCGGATTACCATATTCCCCGGACACGTCAGATATGTAATAAAGTATTCGGTCCAGATTTTCATCTCATTTTCGAAAGTGCGCTACTGCCAATGACAACTGATGAGCGAAAAGAACGCGACATCGGCGAATTAGCTCGTCTGTCAATATTTAATGAATGGGTCGATGCTCAACCCGGTGATCACCAAGCGATTTGGGGGGTTTTAAGTACTTTGCACCCAGCATACTCGAAACATCCGAAGTATTCTCGAGAAGATATAGCCCGATTAATCTCGGAGCGAGTTCTGAAATTACGCGCCGAGAGAATCGAGTCACGATCTTACCGCACATAGAGTTTTTGAGTGACCCATGTACCTCGAATCACCCTCTAGAAAAATCGTCAGAAAACCCGTATAATGCTTGCGCGGGTTGGGTACCTAACTCGAGTGTCCCGCCAGATAATTAACAATACCTATGCAACAACGAATCAGTTCCATGCGTGATGCGCAGGCGCTTGTGAAGGTATTTTCACGACGCAACCGTTGGAAAGACGTCCCGAATGTCGACAAATTCGACCACCTCCACGAGGAACTCATCGAAATGTCGCAGCACCTCCGCTACAAATCGGAGAAGGAACGAGTTGCGTTCGTGAAGAAACATACTATGATCTTCAAGGACGGCATCGGCGACCTCTTCTTCGCGCTCTGCAGGCTTTCGAACCAACTCAACATCGATATTGAGGAAGCGTTCAATATGGTTGCAAAAGACATCCTCGGTAAATACCACCACACGAAACCAGAAAATAACCAAATTCGTCGGTAGTGATTTATGGAAGGTTGGCTGAGTGGTCTAAGGTGACAATTCGTAGGGAGAGCGGAGGCGTGCGAGAGTGGTTGAATCGGGCAGTCTTGTCCCGCCAATGGCGGAGGGTTGGCTGAGCGGTCGAAAGCGACGGTCTTGAAAACCGTTAGACCAGCAATGGTCTCGAAGGTTCGAATCCTTCACCCTCCGCCATTGGCGCGATCCCGCAAACATTTGATACACTAGATCAAAGAGCGGGAAAAACCGCTAGACCTGAAAAGGTCTCGTAGGTTCGAATCCTACCGCCTCCGCTCTCCTCATGAGTCTTGCCCGACAGAGCCGGATCCGGCTTCGCCTGAAAAACCGGAATACCTGCAAAGGTATCGGGGGCTTGCCCCGTAAAGCGCGTAGCGCTTATACGGGGTTCGAATCCTACCGCCTCCGCTCTCCTCATGAGTCTTGCCCGCCAAAGGCGGGATCGTAGGTTCGCCTGCCCGCCAAACTCCGAGCACAGCCGAGGAGGTCGGCGGGAATCCTTCACCCTCCGCTATTGGCGCGATCCCGCAATCATTTGATGCCTTAAATCAAGGAGCGGGGAAAACCATTTAACCGGCGATGGTCTCGGTGGATATATTGAATTGTTCAAACGTGGTACACTCTACATAAGGAGGTGCACCTATGGCGCAACCAGAACAAAACCAAGTGATCGACCACGGCAGCTCGCTGCTATCGTGGAAGTTTCCGGAAATCCCCCACTATGCCTATACGCGGATGTGGTACGCCATCATGACGGTCATCGGGCTTGCGCTGTTAACGTACGCGATCTTCTCGAGAAATCCCCTGTTCGCCTTCATTGTCATCATCGGCTGGTCGATCTTCTACTACCGCTCGCGCCAGAAACCGCGGGTGCTGACCGCGACAATATTCGAGGACGGCATCGGCATCGGAAAGGACTTCTTCCCGTTTGACGACATCAAGAACTTCTGGATCATCTACAAACCGCCGGCAAAAACGATCTACTTCACCTTCAAGAGCGCGCTCCGTCCGCTGATCGGCATCGCGCTCGAGGATGCGAACCCCGTTGAGATCAGAAAACAGCTTCGCAGGTTCATTCAGGAAGACCTTTCAAAGGAGGACGAGGCGACCTCGGACGCGATAGGAAGGCTGTTCAGGATCTAATAGAAATCGTTCAGGAAACACCGTGCATCGACACATGCGGTGGTTTATTGGCTGTACAAGCGACGGGTATTCATCTGGTTGTAATAACTCAATGGTATGCTAAGATATTCCGGCGTGCGCCCGTAGCTCAGTCCGGACCCCGCACCACTGCGGGTGCGAGGCAGGTACCGCATCAGCTAATATATCAACGTTACTTAAATTATTCAGACGCCGCCCTGCCTGGGCGCGCGTAGCTCAGTCCGGATAGAGCCTCAGCTTGCGGAGCTGAGGGCCGGAGGTTCAAATCCTCCCGAGCGCACCAGGCAGGGCGGCGGTCAGCAACTGTAATAGTCGATTGTAACAAAAAGGGCCGCTGGACAAATCTCGAAGATCCCGCACTTGAGCGTAGCGAATAGTGCGGGGCTGCCGGGCGCGCCATAGTAATCCGAATAACAAATCAAGTGAGTTCTTACAAAGAACTGTTAATTCGTGTTACACTTGACTACAAGGAAAATATCGTGTATAGTATTCTGTTACTTAATTAAACTCTAATCGATTATGGAAAACCCTGAACACGGACGAGCACCAAAACTCGATCAATACATTGAAGGTTCAGATGAAACCGACATTGAAGGAAACGAAACGTTCGATACTAGGTATGCGTACGACGGCCGGGAATATCAACAGACCAAATACGAAAAAGGTCAGAACGGTGCAACGTTCATCAAGGGTTCATTTACCGGTGAACGGATAAAAACCGATCCCGAGACCGGAAAGGTCTTAGTCGATGAACAGGGAACTCCTATTACCGAACAAGATCCGAATGTACAGACTGAATCGGACAAAGAGCGCTATGAGACATGGAACGTCGGCAGCGTCGAGTTCGATAATCTTGATGTCATCGGAAAAAATATCCACCTTTCAAATGTGCGCCATGGTCGTACCGAAAGAGGTACAAGCGGCTCAAGTTGGGGCGATGGCGAACTTGCGACGTTCCCCGAGGCAGTGCTTCGACCTTCTAAGGAAACGCTTGACGCTATGGTTGCATCAGGTGACGTAACGGTGGCCGTTGATAATGACAAAAAGCGTGTTGAAAAATTCGTCATGGATGCGAAGACGACCGTGTACAGGGAGATCACCAAGACGGCCGAGGGAGAAAGCGACAGCGTCCACCTCGGCGCAGTCATTGACTTAGCTGGAACGCCAGCGACTAAACTGGAAATGCCGAAATTGTTCAACGAGGAGGGAGCGCCTCGTGAACGCCAGGAAACGTCCCTCATCCCGAATCGGGTCGAGCTCGACCTCGACAATCCGCCGAAGAAAATGCCGTACGGCCGTGTGAAGTTCAGTATCGAGTACGGCGAATCGACCGCACGCACGGCCGAATAATTAGTGCGGTTCGTTAATCCGAAGGCACCATGTAGTGCCTCGTTTGACGTAATGCCGCAGGCTTACTACACTATGTAGTAGACTTTTCCACACCCATGAACTTTCTAACAGCTTTCATCACGGGTATCACAACGGGCGGACTCACCTGCCTCGCGGTTCAAGGCGGCCTTCTTCTTGCTATTCTCGCACGTCGCGATGAGGATCAGGATCAACCACGGACATGGCAGCGACTTCTTATTCCGGTCGCCGCCTTTCTTTTAGCAAAAATTGTCATCCACACGCTCTTCGGATTCGGGCTCGGCTGGTTCGGCGACCGTATCGCGCTCACAACGCCGGTCCGCGTCTGGCTGCAGGTGATCGCTGGAACGTTCATGGTCCTCACTGGCATTCGGCTCGTCGCGCCGAGATTCCTCCCATGGCTCACGATCATGCCGCCTTCGGCTGTACGTCGAATAGTACGGAAAAACACAAAAAGCCGCGCACTCTTCGCACCGGTCATCCTCGGACTTCTCACTATTTTCATCCCCTGCGGCACGACGCAGGCAATGGAGGTCGCCTCGATCGCGGCGGGTAACGCCCTGCAGGCTGCCAGCATCATGCTCGGCTTCACGCTCGGCACAGCACCACTGTTCATCATCATCGGCGTGCTTGCAAAAGGAACCGCGTTCCTCCAGCGTAAGCTGACATTCACCGCAGCAGCGATCGTCATATTCCTCGGTCTTTTCACGATCAACGGGTCCCTGATCCTCACTGACTCGCCGTACGAGTTCCACAACGTCGTTCGTGCCATTGAGAACGGACTGCTCGGCGAGGATTCTGCACATGGTACTGCAACGGAGGCTGACGATCGTCCTGTGATTACCGTTCAAGCGAACGGCTACTCGCCCGACGAGGTGACCGTACCCGCAGGTTCGCCCGTTACGCTCACGCTGCAACCGAAGGGGAACCTCGGCTGTACGAGCATCTTCAGGATTCCGCAACTCAATATCGAGCAGACTCTTTCCTCTGGTACACCGACTACGATCACTGCAACGTTTAGTAATCCCGGACGCTACATCTTCACCTGCGGAATGGGCATGTACCGGGGAACAATCATTGCGATATGAATCCCGTTAGAAAACCCCTCTATACGGCATCATAAACTATCAATCTCAGTATATTATTCCATGTCTATCTTTCTAATGGGATGAAGAAGACCACGTTCAGGGTAAAAAAAATCGACTGTTCGAGCTGCGCTCTCGTTATGGAGGGAGTGTGCGAGGATACTGCCGGCGTTACAAAGGCCGAGGTAAACCCGCATAAAAAAACCCTCACGGTCGAACATGAGGACAAGTTCGATACGGAACAGCTAGCAAAAATCCTCGAAAAAGAAGGGTATCCGGTCGAGGTTACCAAATAATGCCGCAAACGGTCACAACGAGGTTCCCGATCGTTGGCATGCACTGCGCATCATGCGCGAAGAACATCGAGCGTGTGGTAAAGAAGCTGCCGGGCGTAATGAGCGCACAGGTCAACTATGCGACCGAACGCGGACAGGTCGACTATGATCCGTCCTGCTGCGCGCCGACCACAATTGCTGCGCAGATCGGAAAACTCGGCTACACAGCGGTCATCGGCCCCACCCCCCACCCCTCCCCTCATTTGAGAGAAGGGGCTCAAGGGAATGGCGAACACGCGCCCGCCCATGAACACGCTGCGTCTCGCTCCCCTGAGCACGGCGTACATGACCATGCACGCATGCTTCGGCAAGAAGAGTTGCGGAAATTAAAAACCAAGGTCACAGTAGGCGCTGTCGGCTCGGTAGTTATCCTGCTTCCTGACGTCCTCCGCCTGTTCGGTGCGGAAACGCTTTCGGACAATACCTGGAACATCATCAAGCTCTTCCTTGCGACACCCATCCTGTTCTGGGCTGGATCGCAGTTCTTCGTGAGCGCCTTGAAGAGCGCCCGTTTCTTCCGGGCGAACATGGACACGCTCATCGCAATGGGCACATCCGCGGCTTACGCCTTCAGCGTGGTAGCTGTCGCTTTTCCCAATGCGTTCATCAGCAGCGGCCAACAACCGGCTACCTACTTCGACGTTACCGTCGTCATTGTTACGCTGATCCTGTTCGGTAAATTTCTCGAAGCTAAAGCTAAGGCCGGAGCGAACGATGCGATCCGCAAACTCGCCGGATTGGCGGCTAAGATTGCCCGCGTCGTGAGGAACGGCAAGGAAGTCGAGGTACTGCTCGATCAGGTCGTCGTCGGCGACGTCATTGTCGTCCGGCCTGGCGAGAAGATCGCCGTCGACGGCGTCGTCATCGACGGACAATCGGCGATAGACGAATCCATGATCTCCGGGGAAAGTATGCCCGTAGAAAAACAGGCGGGAAGCGCGGTGTTCGGTGCAACGCTGAACACCAGCGGTACGCTCACCTTCCGGGCAGAAAAGGTCGGCAAGGACACCATGCTGTCCCACATCATCAACCTTGTCGAAGAAGCGCAGAGTTCGCAGGCGCCGATACAGCGCTTAGCAGACAAGATCTCAGGGATGTTCGTACCGATCGTTATTGCTATCGCGGCCATCACCTTTGCCTTATGGATCATCTTTCCTCCAGCGGGCGTCATTCCGCTTAGCTTCGCCTTGATCCTCACCGTTACAGTCCTCATCATTGCGTGCCCGTGCGCACTCGGATTAGCAACGCCAACGGCGGTCATGATCGGCGTCGGCAAGGGCGCGGAACATGGCATACTAATACGCGATGCCGAAGCCCTGGAAACGCTCCATAAGATCGATACAGTCATCTTCGATAAGACCGGCACGATTACAACAGGCAAGCTTAGCGTCACTGATGTCCTCGGCAAAAACGACTCCCTGCAGCTGGCCGCATCCTTAGAAGCTAAGAGCGAACATCCAGTGGCAAAAGCCATTGTCGACGAAGCTAGACGCCGCAACCTTGAACTGCTGCCCGTAGAGCACTTTCAAAACCACCCGGGCCGGGGTGTATCCGGAACGATCCGGGGACAGCGTGTCGCCGTTGGTTCGTCGATGTTACTCGCCGAACTTACAATGGATACAGAAGCGTACCATGACGACCTTGAACGATTGACTAAGCAAGGCAAGACCACGGTTCAGGTTGGTGTTGGCACACAGTGCATCGGCGTAGTGGCGGTTTCTGACACAATAAAACCAACAAGCCGAAAAGCGATCGGGCGACTTCAAGCCTTGAATGTTGCCGTCTACCTCATTACCGGCGATAATAGCATGACCGCCACTTCCATTGCAGAACAAGCAGGTATACCGAGCGATCATGTCCTTGCAAATGTCCTGCCGCAGGAAAAAGCAGGTAAGGTCAAAGCGTTACAGTACAATGGTGTACGAGTAGCAATGGTTGGCGACGGCATTAACGATGCGCCAGCTCTCGCACAAGCGAACGTCGGTATTGCTATGGGTTCCGGCACCGACGTCGCCCGTGAAGCCGCTGACATAACGATCGTCGGCAACGATCTGCTGCAGGTCGTGAGCGCCATTGAGCTATCCAAATCAACGCTCGGAAACATCAAGCAGAACCTGTTCTGGGCGTTCATCTACAATATCCTCGGCATTCCGATCGCTGCCGGCGCACTCTTCCCTGCCTTCGGCATTACGCTCAGCCCGGTCATTGCCTCGGGCGCTATGGCTTTCTCATCGCTGTTCGTGGTTCTGAACTCGCTCAGGCTCAAACGGTTTCACCCCGAGGAGTGACCACGTTTTTTTCATTGTTTGCATAGGTACGTAGTACCGTTTTTTTGATACAATACACGTATGTATACGCTCCGCAGCCCAGTAAGCGACATTTCCGGCGTCGGCCCTTCAACGCTCCGGAAGCTTTCGCGCCTCGGCGTGCATGCGGTAATAAATTTACTCTCGTACTTCCCCATCCGCCACGACGACCTTCGCCACGTGACGTCGGTCGTAAAGCTCCATTCGAACGAAACGTCCGTTCTGCGTGGAAGGCTCCAGCTCATTACTTCCCGTCGCGGATTCCGTCGGAGGCGCATGAGCATCACGGAGGGATTGTTCGCGGACGGAACCGGGACTATACGCATCGTCTGGTTCAACCAGCCGTACCTTGCAAAACAATATAAAGCCGGCGATAAGGTATTCCTCGTCGGCAAGATTACGGCAGGGGCGTACGGCCAGCAGATGCAGTCACCGCTCATTGAAAGGGTGAGCGATGAGCGGATCCTCGCTGGAAGAATCGTACCAGTCTATCGGGCAACTGCTGGACTTTCTCAACGTCAGATCCGCACGCTCATCCGATCCGTTCTTCCGCTCGCGGAGAAGGTCACCGACTGGATGCCACCTGAGATACGCAAACGGGAACGCCTGATGTCGCTCCCAGCCGCGATCAGGGAGATCCATTTCCCGACATCGCTTATAAAAGTATCGCAAGCGCGAGGGCGCCTGAAGTTCGGCGAACTCCTGCCGTTCATCCTTTCATCGGTCATCGACGACCGTCGCCGGTACGATGAGCGAGCACCTATCGTCTCACTACAAACCGAAGAGATAAAGACGTTCGTCACATCGCTTCCATTCACGCTTACGAACGACCAACGTCGCGCCGCTTGGGAGATCCTGAAGGACCTATCTGAATCACACCCCATGTACAGGTTGCTCGAAGGCGACGTCGGATCCGGGAAAACGATCGTCGCCGCTATCGCGCTTCTTAACGTCGGTCTTAACAACCTTCAGGGCGCTCTGCTCGCGCCGACGGATATACTCGCTCGGCAGCACTACGTCACGTTGAAACGCACCATTGGCAGTCGTATGCCGCTCGCTTTACTCACGAGAACACAGAGCGAATGGACAATGAAAGAAAGGGCTACAAAGATTAAAATCCTATCCTTACTAAAGAAGCGCGAAATTACACTTGTTGTCGGTACACACTCGCTCCTTTCGCCGAAAGTGGAGATACCGAACCTAGGCATGGTTGTGATCGACGAACAGCACCGGTTCGGTGTCGAACAACGCCGTTTGCTCCGACAGAAGGGAGAAGGCGTAATTCCACACCTTCTCTCGATGACTGCAACCCCGATCCCCCGTACGCTCGCTCTTACGCTGTACGGCAACCTCAAGCAGTCGTTCCTTAAGTCGCTTCCGCCGGGAAGGGTCCCGATTTCGACACGCGTTGTTTTTCCCTCAGATGAAAAAACAATCTTCCGCCACATCCATGAACGCGCCGCAAATGACGAACAGTCCTATATCGTCTGTCCATTGATCGAAGAATCGGACGAATTCGGAACTGCTGCGGCAACGACGGAGTTCGAGCGTCTTAAGAGCGGTCCGCTCTCTTCGCTGCGACTCGAGCTGCTCCATGGCGATCTCACTTCTAAAGAGAAACAGCGCGTCCTCGCGGCCTTCCGTAATAGATCGTGCGACGTGCTCGTGACGACGCCGATCATCGAGGTCGGCGTCGACGTTCCGAACGCGACCGTCATGGTCATCGAAGGGGCCGAGCGTTTCGGGTTAGCGCAGCTGCACCAGCTCCGCGGCCGCGTCGGTCGCAGCGCGAAACCGTCGCACTGCTTCCTTATGACCGAGAGCGACAGCGCCGACGTCCAGGAAAGGCTGCTGCTGCTCGAAAAATCAAACGACGGATTTGCGCTCGCGGAAGAGGACCTCCGGCGCCGCGGACCGGGGGACCTCCTAGGACTACGACAGTCTGGCTTGCCGCAGTTCATGATGGCCTCGCTCTCCGACATTGAGCTCATGAAACGCGTTCGTAGTGTTGCCGAGTTAATACTTGAAAGCGATCCAGCCCTAGAACGTTCACCCTTACTAATGAAGAAAGTCGAAGCGATCGTCAACACGATCCATGGTGAGTAAAACCCCTTGAACTTGACAGGACCATTAGATGTTGTATCGTAACGTGACCGTCAGCGACTGTTCCAATCAAACTTGACACTCAGTTTCGGGGGGCAGTGTTGGCGCTGCCGCTCGGCGGACCGGCAGGTCTGCCTATGAGAGGTTTCTTACTCCGCTGCCCCCTTTTGCTCTTTGACTTTTCGTCAACCCCCACAAGGCCGCTTCCCTCACGAAAGGAGTACCTATCGAACGGACGACCGAATTGACGTACCGACTGCTTCAAATGTTCAGAAATGATGTCCGCCGATACCCCCTTCATCCAAGAAGGAACTTGGGTATGAATTGCACGTCCGCCGAAAGTTGTACCTGTAGCAGCAGAAGACCGGGCAAGTGCCCATACTGTCTCGACGGCATCGTTCTCGACAGAGGGCTCGATGCGCTTTGGACTCTTCCGAAGGTCGTCGACAGCATCGGCAGACCGCTCTGTGTCTGCTGCCGCAAGGTCATACCTGCCGCCCGAATCGCGGCAGTGAAGTATGCAAGGACCTGCATCAGGTGCCAAGGGCGCTTCGATCAGGTCAACCAGGACCGATTGAGGATTCTCGAGTTGCGCGCCAAGCGCTTCGGGCTCATCCCGAGAGGTCCCAGTGACGGGACAGAGGCGCGCTCAACGCGAAGGCGCCTGCCGCGAGCAGAACTGCAACCGGCTTACTAGCGGGGGAGACGAACGGGGAGCGCTGACGGCCATGGCTACATACGCCCTGACCACCGTCGGCGCTCCTCAACTCCCTTATGAAACCGATCGTATAACGTCCCTCACTGCCTCGCTGAGGGTTTTGACCGTAATGAGATTGACGGTCGTTTTTTTAATTACCTTTGCACGGCTGCCAATGACCGCACTCGAAAATCCGAGCTTCTTCGCTTCTACGAGCCGGTGATCGAGCTGCGATACGGCGCGTATCTCTCCGCCCAAGCCCACCTCGCCGATCGCGATCGTTCTTGCGTCAATCGTTTTGTTCAGGACCGCTGACGCGATCGCAAGGCAAACCGCGAGGTCTGCGGCCGGTTCGTTTACCCGAACGCCGCCAACGATGTTCACGAACACGTCCAGCAAAGCAAGTTTCAGACCGACCCGTTTACTCAATACCGCGAGCAGCAGTTGAAGACGATTAAACTCAATACCAGAAGCCGTACGACGCGGCATCCCGAACACGGTAGGGTTCACGAGCGCCTGTACCTCGACGAGGAAGGGACGAGAACCTTCCATGATGGCGGTAACGCAGGATCCGGCTGTACCGCCCTGTCGCTCCGAGAGGAACACCTCGGAAGGGTTCGTCACTTCGACGAGACCCTTGTCGCGCATATCGAACACGCCGACCTCGTTCGTCGAACCGAACCGGTTCTTTACGCTCCGGAGGATCCGGTAGGCGTGGTACTGGTCGCCTTCGAGGTAGAGCACGGTATCGACGAGGTGCTCGAGGGCCTTCGGCCCGGCGACCATTCCCTCCTTTGTCACGTGTCCAATGATGATGACGGCAACGCGTGCGCGCTTCGCGACCTCGAGGAGCTTTACGGTCGAAGCTCTGACCTGAGCGACGCTCCCCGATTCGCTCGGGATCTGCGGCCAGTACATCGTCTGGATCGAATCGATGACGGCGAGCGTCGGCTTCTCATGATCGATCGTCGCGACAATGGTCTCGATGTTGGTCTCTCCTAAGAAACGTATCGTTCCGCCGTGCGGGCTCAGCCGCGACAGTCGCATCTTTATCTGCTCTGCTGATTCTTCTCCCGAAACGTACAGTACGTCACCGTGCGACGCAACGGCAATGGCAAGCTGCAGAACGAGCGTCGATTTTCCGATACCCGGATCGCCTCCGATAAGCACGAGCGAACCGGGAACGATCCCGTCACCGAGGACTCGGTCGAGCTCGGCCATACCGGTCGGGATGCGCTGTACCGCGACCTCAGAGACCTCCGAGAACGCGATCGCCTTTCCGGGCGTACCAGTAACCGCCCTGCGATCATCAGAAGGCGGCGCGGTCTCTGCGACCGTACCCCACTTCCCGCACTCGGAACACCGACCCTGCCACTTCGAGAACTGCGCGTCGCAGCTATTGCAGACGTAGATAGGTTTCTTCGTCATACACGCTTACGGGTAGACGTTTTGCTCAACAAGCCATTCGTAAACCGCTTTTGCGCGATAAACGTACTGACGCGTTTCGGCATATCCTTTATTCACCGAACACTGCCACCATGTATATCCGAGACAGGATTTTTCCTTGCTGCAATAATTAGCCCCTGGACCGCCGTTGTAGGCAGCGTGGACGTACTGCCATTGAGTAACCGTACACGGGTCGGGTTTCTGGCAGAATATCTTCCGCGCGGTCGTGCTCCTGTTGTACGGCGGGCACGCCGCGCCCTTTTTGAGGTCATAGAGGTACGAGACGCCGGCGTGAATGTTCATGTTCGGGTCCAAAAGGCTCGAAGACAATACAACGCCGTATCTCTGCGCAGTTGACGGCAATACCTGCATAAGTCCGTACGCGTTTGCGGACGAGATCGCATTAGGATTCACGCTCGATTCAATGAACATCGTCGCAAGGGCATGGTAGGCAAGCTCTTTGTCCCCTCCGGCTTTCTGTAGGATCGTCGCGTCATACCCTGCGGTCTTCGCACGCTGCAGCATCTCTGCCATTCCTGTCTTTGATACATCGATACTGAGGTTAGCGTGTCTTTCCGGTTTTGCGAGCTTTTCAGTTTCCTGGAGGATCCGGGCGATGTACGTCGGAACAACGCCGTAGAAATTCACGAGCGCGGGGTTGATCGTCCGTAGCAGCAGGAACGAGGTGAGTGCAAGAATGAGGCCGATGATAGCGCTCGAGATGATCTCCTTACCCTTGTTCATGCGCTGCGGGTTCCCGAGCGCAGTAATATAGTGGTACCCGCCGTACATGATCATGACGACCGCGAGGATGCCGATAACGCCGATGAAGTATATATAGAACGCGCTTAAATACCTTACCAACAGCGAATCGTCAGTTTTATAACCCGTTTCTTCAAAGTAACCCGGGATAGGAACGTTCGGGGAGAACGTTATCGGCGGTTTGGTTTTCGTCGTACCATCGTCCGTCGTCGAAACGTCCGTTAACGGCGAAGATACATTCGCGCCTGATAAGTAGTGGCATACAGGCACTGGCGGGCTTTTCTTATCGTCATAGCAGCAGATCGCCACGGAGCTATTACAGTCCTCGAGAATACCGCCCTCGCCCTTCATATCAACGGCACATCCACTTTTTCCGTCATATACGAACGCGCCATCCTTGTATCCGTTCGCTTTACACGTTCTCATCTTTAGCTCAGCTTCCAACTCCTTGCTTGGCGTATCCGCACGAACAGCTCCGCTCTCGATACAGAGCGATCCGAGTATGATGAGCAGAACGATAGCAAACGCTCTCCGCATATTACCTCAAAAGAATCTTCTGATACGTTCTCGACCGCTGATCATAGAAGTAGAGCGCTGATCCGTCGTTCGCGAGCCGCAGCTGCACCGCGTTGTAGTCAGACGTTCCCTCGCTATCGACCGGTCGCGCGATCAGCTGCTTCTGCCCGGTTGAGAGATCGATGCGGTAGAAATCGTCTGGAACGTCCTTTGCGAGGTCAGTGTAGAGGCCGGAACCCTGGTCAAGGTACTGCGGGACAGCGCAGTAGAGCGTTGAGCCAGCGCCGAACACGCACTTATCAGGCCACGTCGCAAGACCGAGGTCTGTCGTGTTATTCCCCATCGAATCGGACGTACCGTCCGCAATGTACAGCTCGGGGTTATACCCTGTATCCTTGCGGAATACGCTGAAAAGGATCTGCTGTCCGTCAGGTGACCAGGTGCTCTCGAACCCCCGCCCCGGGACATCGAACGATTTGAAGTTCTCGTTCTTCGTGCCGATCGGGATGACGCGCTGCTGGGTCGCATTGATCGATTCCTGGAACAGCGCGACGATGTTGCCCGACGGGGACCAGTTGACATCGAACTGATTCGCTTTGTCGGCGAGCGGCTCGAGCGTTTCAGCGCCCGAACCGTCGAAGTTCGACATGACGAGGAGCTGATCCGATTCGTCGCTCCCGATGAACTTGAACGTGATCTTGTCCCCCGTCGGGGAGAATCCGATGTCCTCCATTTCCGGCGCGAGCGTGTACTGACGTTTCTGCCGGATATCGTAGATGATCTTGCTCCCATCGGGGAACTCGAGGATCACCTTGTCTTTAAGCGGCGACCAGGTGATCTTGTCCGCGGCTGGGTACGTATCGGGCGAGAGGAGCGTCTTTGTCCTTCCGTCCGGCGAGATCTGGTAGAACTTTCCTGTTACCGGATCGTAGTAGATGAGGTCTTTTCCGTTCGGCGCGAGCGTCGCGCCGCCCGGTATCGTCGGTGCGACCGGGCTCACGGTCGTCTTTCCGCCCTTCGCGATAGGGCCCGGTTCAAGGGAAACGTTGATGTTCGGGACTTGAACGTTAACGTTGATCAGCGGAGCGTTCACGTTCCTGTTCGCGTTGATGTTCGGGAATTCCGCGCCATTGATGTTCTCATTGCGGTTCAATCCAACTCCGAACAACCCTTTGAAGAATACGAAGTATATCGTAATGCCGATCCCGATGGTGATGAGGACGAAACCGACGACGAGCCCGATGCGTTTCCAGTTGAATGTCATAGTGTTGATGATTTATTGTGTCGTTATTCCCATGGTAGCTTTTTGTTCATATTGATGAGCCATATGGTCGTCCAACATTTTTTTGACGGACAGTCCTTCTTTCCAGTGCCACCCTTAGTTACAAAAATATGCTCTTTCGACATTCCTATTTCATCCTGAATCGTTTCCTCGTTTATTGAGGCAAAGAAACCGTCGAGCTCTTCGAAGCTACCGCATTGTACATTATAGTAACCCATGTCCGTCAGGACAGACAACGGCGAACAGACAATTTCTTCCTTAATGGTTTTTGAACAACAGCGCGCATCAACATGTTCAATAACAGGACTAATATTCGGCTCAACGCAGTATGACTGGAGGCTGCCGCCTCCGATATCGGCAACGTACCTCGGTCCCTTTTCGTCCCAGCATGCTGAATTGACGCCTGCGCCAGCAGCACTACAGGAAACCGCCTCTGTGGTCGCTGTCGGACAATTCAGAAACTGATAGTAGTGGCATACGTCTTTCCCCGTCCACCCAACAAACCAAAATGCAGCTGCGACGTTCGAGTTCTTGCATGCACCAATCAGGTACTTCCCGCCAGCCAGGGACAGCATTTTCTGCGTAACGGCGCACTGCGCATCCGGCGTCATTGTATTATCTTCACACACTCCGCTCGTACCTGCCACATCGCGTAGTTTATACAGATACTTGCTCGATACTGTATTTGTCTTTGGATCCTGTACTGTTTCCTGTTTAGGGAAGCACACAAGCTGCTCTTGCCATCCGTTTTCTATCTGAGTCAACACCTTCTGTTCGTTTAGTACTTTTTCGGTGATCTCGAGCGAAACGCAGGTCTGTTTACCGCCTTTCTCATTTGTATACTCGACGGTCAGCTGCTCTTTCGTCTGCCCGTCGCTCGTACAGAATTTTCCTGCTTTCCTCGCCGCATCCGTTGCAAGGGTATTTCCGTTTACCTTATCCTGTGCATTGCAGTAGATGTCGGTCTGGTATATCGGGCTGTAGTAGCCGACCGGCGGGATTATGAGCGTCGTGAGGCGCGGATTGATCGTACGTAGCAGTAGGTACGATGTGAGAACGAGGATGAGGCCGATGATCGCGTTGTTGATGATGTCCTTCCCTTCCTTCATGCGCTGCGGGTTTCCAAGCGAGGTGATGTAGTGGAACCCGCCCCACATGATCATGACGACCGCAAGGATGCCGGCGACTCCCGCGAAGAAAATGTAGAAGCTGCTCACGTACGTACCGAAGAGCGTTTCATCGACGGTCTTCGTCCCCGTAAAGAGTCCTGGAATTTCGACGTTCGGGGTAAAGCAGAGCGATTTCGCCGGATCGCACGTCGCTTCTTCCGTTTTCTGTGCGTTAACGGTCCTGAACGACACAATAAATATGCATACTGCAGCGACGCTGATGATTGCAATACGGTGAATTATTTTCATTTTACATATAAATACTGTTACTTCGTCGGGAGGTTCGGACACTGCATGCCCGTTGCCATTTGCGAAATGACGTTAACGACCGGTCCGGAAAAGGGAATTTTTTCGCCCCATTCACAAATTATTGATACTGTTACAATCGAAATCATGAAAAAAAGGAATAAACTAAGCACCAATCCTACCAATACGAGCAGTGCGCCCCGTACCCAGGGATTATTGAGAATAATGGTTTTAAGGAACGACTGTACGCGCTGCTGTGCGACCTGTTTAAGCCGTTGCGCTGCCGCATTCCGCATTGACTGCTGGACGTTCTCGCGAAGGCTCGCTTTCTTCGTGACATCGCCACCTGCTGCTGCGGCCTTTTCGAGTTCAGCGGTACGCTTTGCTTCTTCTGGTCCGGGCTGCTGCCGGCGCCGGTCCTGTGTCGCCATCTGCTCCTGTTGTTCGCGGTCTTCCTCTGCTGTTTTTTCTTGTTCAACATCGGCTGAACTTTTCTGCTGCTGTCTCTGACTGTCTTCCTGCGCAGCGCGTTCATACTGCTCTTCGCTGCCGGACTTGTACGTTTCAGGCGACATGCCTATACCGCCTTGCTGCTGTGTTTCCTTTTGAGGCGATCTTCTCCTTGCTCCCCCGTCTTCGAGAACGTTCGTATAGCCTCCGGTTGTATCGCCGCCCGGTTGAGCCCCTCCTCCGATCTCTTCGAGTCCTTCTGTGCCAGGTTCTGTATCGGGTTGCTGTTCCTGCCGTTTCCCGCGCTGTAATGAACGCCGGTACTGCGATTCGCTCTGGCTCTCTTGCTGCGCTGCCATACGTTACTGCGTTCTTGCGCTCCAGAGCGCCGCGCTCACCTTCCATTCTTCATCCTCGAAAACGAAACTGAGACGCATATCTTGCATAAATACTATTGGCGCTCCTGATCCTGCATCTTCTTTCCGCTGAAGCGATACAACGGTCTCTGCGGTCCCGTCCTTATCGTCTAGAGAAACGATCTTGAAGGCGAGCGCGATGCTCGTTGTACTAACGCTTTTGCCAGCGTTGATCAATGGCCGGCTTCTCAATCGATTCAGCGTTTCTTTCAATGAAGCGCTTGCGAACGGAAGAACGCTATCGATGTTGGCGTTCGGCGCATCGGTGAGCGTCGTTCCGTAACGTTCGGAGAAGAGCCTGGCGAGCGAGAGGACCTGATCCCTGCTTGACGGCTTTGCGTTCACATTTCTCGATGCGTCCGTCGCGTTCGTAGTATTCGCATTGATAACGACGACCGAAACGTTCGATATATTCTCATTGCTCCCGTTGATAAACCTCATTGCCACGTACGTCACTATCCCGGCGACGATGATAGGCGCCGCAATAAGGAAGTAACGCTTCATTTCACGGCTCCCCCCATCGACTCGGGAACCTCGCCGCGTGCGAGCGACTGCTCGAACTCCTTCTTCGCCTCTTCGATCTCAAGGAGCTGCCGCGGATCGGATGTGATGATCTGGTCCTCGGTGTAGCTCGCAACAACCTTTATTGCGGCATGTTTCGCACCGGCGAAGAAGATGCCCTCGCCGACGCCTGCTTCGAGCAGGAGGTACCGCTCGCTCTGCGTCAGCAGGAAGGTCTTTGCGACAATGTCAACACCGGCCGGAGACTGCTTCATTAGTAGCTGGAGGGCCGAGTTGTTCACGATCGCCTGACCGTACGGGGAGCGGAGGAAATCGTTCACGTCCTGCGTTATCGTCGTAACGCCGAGGTAGTACTTCCGAGCCCGCTTTACGAGCGAGTAGATGAACTTCGCGGAATCCTCGTTCTGCATGAGCCACCACGCCTCGTCGATCGTAAGGATGCGTTTTTTCAGTGTCGATCGAGCAACGTTCCAGATGTAGCTTACGATCATTGAGATACCGATCGGGCGGAGCTCATCCTCGAGGTCGCGGACCGAAAAGATCATCAGCTGGTTATTGACCTCGACGTTGGTCGGGCTGTTGAAGAGTCCCGAGAACGTACCTTCCGTGTACTTCTTGAGCCGTTCGACGAGTTGGTCAGCGCCGACCATGCCCGAAAGGACGTCCTGAAAATCACGCATCAACGGCGGCTCGACCTTCGATAGGTCGCTCTCCGGAGTGATATCCTTCTTTGCGTAGGTTTCGAGGAGCGCGCGGTCAATGATCGAATCTTCTTCATTGGTAATCTGTCCGAGCATGAGGCGCATCAACGATTTGAGCGTAATGACCGCGGATCGAATGATGTCCGCCGCCTTTTCATCGCCCTGTATGCTCCTCGGGAGATCGAACGGATTTATCTTCGAGTCGGAATTGAGCGATATGTTCACGTACGTACCGCCGACCGCGTCGGACAGGTACTTGTACTCGTTTTCCGGGTCGATCACGATAACGTCGGTACCGAACATCATCGATCGGAGTATCTCCAGTTTTACCGCGTAGCTCTTTCCAGCGCCTGACGTTGCGAATACCGTAAAGTTCGCGTTCTGTAAGGAGAACCGATCGAACAGAATGAGTGAGTTGTTATGACGGTTGATCCCATACAAGATGCCGTTGTCGCTCGTAAGATCGCTCGAGATGAACGGGAACGAGCTCGCTACCGGGCTCGAGTTCATGTTGAAGTAGATCATTAACTGGTCGACGCCGAGCGGTAGGCTGGACGTGAACCCCTGCTCTCCCTGGAACAGTGAGCGCTTCGAGAAGACGAGCTTCGATCCGAACATATCCTCGATCTTTTCCGTTACCCGGTCGAGCTCATCCTTAGAGCTGCCGTAAATCGTGACGTAGAGCGCGAATTGGAAGAACTTTTCTGTCCCCTGTGTAAGGTCGTCGCGGAGCTTCTCGATATCGCGCAAGGCCGTCTCCCGTATCGGATCGCGCGGAGCGCCCTTCTCTGCATCAGAGAGGATCTGGGCCTCTAATGCCCCGACCTTGTTCTTGAGCTGTTTCAGGATGACCTTAGATTCTACGGGGTAGAAGAACATGCCGATATCGAGCGGGGAATTGAAGTTGATTATTGGCGCGAACCACCCGACTGCGATGTACCGCGGGTAGGTGACGACGAACACCGTACGCACGAACTTCGAGCCGAGTTCGATGTAGTTCGTATCGACGCGCAACGCGGCCGGCGCGATGAGATCGCGCACCGAGACGACGCCGCGACGGTAGATACGTTCTGCCTCGATGACCTCCGCCGGGGTCTCGATTGGTCGCGGACGCGTTTTCTTGACCTCTTCCTTTCCAGGAAGCGTCTCACCGGTCTTCAGTTTTGATAGGTTGATATCAGGCATAGGTATTAGGATTCAACTTGTAACTTTCCGACCTCGACCATGTGCTCCTGCGAGGACGTTTCTGGGTTATACGTGTTGTAGTACAGCTCGATAAGGCTCTGCGTGTCGAGGATCGCGGACTTCAGTCCTGCTGACCCGAGACCGTCCATCACGAATTCCACCCGCTTGAACAGTTCCGACCTGTACTCCTCGAACTTCTTCTGCTTCAAATGGATAACGTTCGTCGGCGAGAAAGCATCGACGAGCCGCGACATGAACTTCTTCGTCGTCATAGCCGAACCGGTGTACGGAACGACCGCGTAGAATCGTTTCGTCATGATGTCTGCGATCTCGACCAGCTCCTGTATGTACTGAAGATACTCGACGGTCTGCGACTTTAAAAGCTCGTTCGTCTGCTGCTTCTCGAGCTCTTTCAGCTTCTCAAGGTAGCGGTCGATGTTCAGTTTTCGGGACTGCATGACGATCTGCAGCGGGAACTCAATCGAGTTCAAAAACTGCACATAGCTCGAAATAACGGCGTTCTGCTCCTCCTCGGACTTAAGGTCGAAGTTGATCGAGGAAACCAAGAGAACGGCGCGTACAGACCCGTCCTTTAAGACGACGACATCGTCCTTGATCTCAAGGATGTCGAGGAAGCGCTGCGTTGACGGCGCGTTGTGCGAAATCTTTTCGCTCGGCTTCTGCCTGATAATCTTTGTCTTTGCCATAGGTTACGGCTCCGAAAAAATATCTCTTACGTTTTCTTCCTTCGTAGAACGCTCTTCCTTTTTCTCCGACAGGTCGCTGCTTGCTTCTTGGTAGGCGCCTCCGGTATCAACGATGAGCGATAGCTCAGTGAGCTTACTGATCGTGAGCGGTTTCTTTATCGGGATCGCCTCAATTATCTCGATCACCTCTTCCGGCCGAATGAGGTCTGCGCGCCGCAGCCGTTTGTTCCATACCCGAAGGCGTGGTTTCTGCATCGTAACGAGAAAGTTCAAGAGAAAGTAGTGAAAGGGGCGGCCGTTGATCTTTAAAAAAGCGAAGGTACCTGCGACAGCGAAGATAAAAATCGATGAGATCGCGAATACCCAGAAGTTCGGAAGGAATACCTTATAGACGATCTCGTAGTTCGCAAAGATGAGCGCTGCGCAGACGAGGAAGGTAAGGAACTGCCGGACCGATATCGGTCCGATGATCTTGTCCTCGACGTCGATGAACTGCGGAACGGTATACTGCATAATCAGTAGCGAAGTTTACGGTTGAGATCGGCGGTGAGAGAGAACTCTTGTTCGCTCAGCGCTGGCTGCCCCTGGCGCTGCCGTTCAACGATGATGTCGCGTATCGTCTTCCCCGTGAACAGGCTCTCCTGCCCCATGGCAAGGTAGAGCTTGTACGTCTCAGACTCATGCCACGCCTTAATTCCTTCTGCGCGTTTCGTGAATGATTCCTTGTTGAGCAGCTGTATCTTCTCGTAGACCTTACGTACGCACGCGACCGCAGTTTCACCGAGACGGCGGAAGTCAGAAAGGGTCATTGCCCGTATCTCCTCGACCGGACCGACGAGCCGGGAAACCCCGCGGATGTCCGATATCGTGGGGCGTTCCGTCTGGATCGGTCTGAACGAAGCAGAGGGTATTGGTGGGGCCGGCTGCGGAGGGGCAGTAGGCGCTTCGCGTACCTGCTGAACGGGAATGCGGAACGGAACGTTCGGCGTCGTCAGGGGAACCCTCATTGACGTACTAGGGGTAGGCGCTGGGAACGCCATCATTGGTGGAATAGGTTGGGGTGATATCGGCTGCGGCTCAATGGGGACCTTTGGCGGTTTTGGCGTCGCCGGAACAACTTGCTGCTTTTCGACGAGCTTCTTCACGCCCTCTTCTGTCGAGAACTTCTGCGCCTCTTCAGTCGCTTTCATGACGATCTTTTCCGCAAGCTCCGGATCGTACTCCATGCCACCGACCTTTACGCCTCTCGTAAGGATCTCAAGCGTGTCCGTTGGCTTCCGGATATCCTTGAGGCGCGAGGTGATTATGGTTATGAACCGACGCTTAAGGTTCTCGTCGGCGAACGTTAGGTTAAAATCCTTAATGATCGCATCGGTGGTATTGCTCAACGTATCGTGGACGTTCGGACCGACATCGTAGGATGCGAGCTTATCGGTATGCTGACGAATCTCCTCGTGATCCTCCGGTGTGAGGTGCGCGACCGCAGGCGTCGATGAAGGTGTATAGAGTTGCGCCTGTTGTAGCCGCGCGAGTACTGCGGCAACGCTCGGACCCCGTTCCGCGCTAACGGCTGCTGGAGCCGGAGAAAAAGGAACAGACGGAGCGCTCACGCGTGGCCGTTGTGCTAGAATGACCGGGGGTGGAGCGGCGGACGCTGGAGCCGAAGGCAACGGTTCAACAGGAAGATTCGAAGGGGCTGGTACAGGCTTTAGGGTAGGGGTGACACGCTGTATGACAACGGGAGGTTTTGCCTCAATCGAGTCGGGTGCTCTCAGCAACGAAACGATATGGATGAGGTGGCGAACGGCGTGGTCATCCTCGTCGCTCAGCTTCTTAAAAAATGGTTGCGCAAAGAACACCGTCACATCCCCGGTTTTTATACTGCTGCTTGCTTCAAACGCACGGACCCAGGATCCGACCGTTTGCGGGAGGGTTTCAGCGCCAACAGATAGAGTACCGGAACCGAACGACTCGTCCGATTTCCGTACCACGTCAAGGATCTGCAATGCAAACGCTTCCCGTCGGGAAGAAGGAACGATAAGGAATCGAGCGCGGATGCGTTCGTAGAGACTGATCCTTTCATCGGCCAGGATGGCTCTGATATGCAAGAAGACCGAAATGGCATCAGTGTCCGTCAGGAGCGGAAGCTCAAGGACCCTGAATTTTGCGATGTACGATGCGAGAGGTTCGGCAAGGACCGCATCCTCATCAACTTTTTTCTGCAGGATCGATGCGAGCTCTGCCGCCGTCCTTGTTTCTGCGTAACTTGCGACCTCGCCGAGAATAGCATCAAGCCGAACGAGCGCAGCCTTTTCCCTAAAATTGAGCCGTCCGACTTCAGCAAAGTCAATCATTCGTTTTTATGGCTTTTTTAATGACTTTTTTCCTTACGATAACGGAATAATTATACCACAAAACAGCGTCTATGGAAACCTCTCGTTTATTTCCACTATTTCACTTTTTTCAATACAAAAAAACAGTAATGCACAATACGCTTGCTGTTCATTTTTTACATAATGCTCTATGAACGCGGAATCAACAGCGCCGTAATCCTTGAGAGCTCTGTTGCAACTATCTGACCGTCGTATTCTCCGCTGTGCGCGTGGCCGACGCCATACGATGGCCTCTTCTGATCGAGGTGGAGTTTAAGTACCAATTCGTTTTCTCGCTCTTCAACGTACAGATGGAATCTCGGATAAAAACCGGTTCCGAGGCGACGCGTATAACTGAATGTGCCGGAACGGGAATCATTAAACTGAGCGTACCCGCAGCGTTGGATGGCCACTGTGCTGTTAGCCGGTCGGGGGACGCGGAGGGTCATTGTGCCTCCCCTTCCGCTCCGCGGGATCCCCCTCCAATGCTAGGAGGGGGACTGCCGACAGGCAGGGGGCGGTACATCACTCCACCCACAAAAGCGAACCGTCCTTCTTTAGTGCGATCGGCGTCCAACGGAACGAGTTCGTTTTGATATCGAAATAGGTCATCCTGACATATTCAGGTTTTCCGAGGGCGGCGATCTGGTTGCCGATCTGATTACCGATCCGCGCTGACTCAGTCTCATCCCCGGCCATCGCCTTATCGAGCGCCCAGTAGAGGAAAGCAGCGACCGTCGTTGGTGCATTCGTGTTGTGATCCGCAAGCGAAATCGCTGTATCTTCCGAGATGTTGGACTGCTTCGCAAGGGCTGCTATGAACTCACCGTCAAACTCCAGGCGGATACGCACATCCTTCATCGCGGCATCGAGCACTCCAAATCGGGTGAGGACGAACAGGCTGACAATGATGGCGTCGCGGTCGCCGACGGCAAGGCCGTTTGCTAGTTTCGAGATTACGTGGCTGATGTCGTTACGCGACTCCTTGATCAGCTCTTCCTGCGCAGAGTACCTCGACTCATCTTCATCACGATGATCATCGCCGACTTTCTTAACGAGCTCACGGTACCCCTTGACGGCATCGGGAACCAGAGCCTTGACAGGCGCTATTGACGGAGCAGCAACGGTTTGTGCGGACGCTGTCGAAGGAGCTTGAGCTCCAGTTTTAGTGCCTGTAAACTGTTCATATAGTTTTTCAGTCACAGGATCGACAGCGGGCCTGACGTCCCCTCCTTCGATAACGTACCGCTTGCCGTCCGTTCCGACCACGGTCAGATTGATGTCAAAGCCTTCCGGAGCGCTCGAGGGAACCGATAACAAGTCGTACACGCCCATAAGCTTCAGTACGATCTCCTGCTCGCCCTGCTGGAGCTGCTTGAAGTTATCGTCATCCTGTACTGCGTAGGCTAAGGGTCGGCCAATGTCACCGGCATACTGTTGCGCAACCTGTAACCAATCATGTACGGTCGGCGGCACGGTACCGTGCCCGGTCTGTAGCGACTGAAGGGTCAGCCGTTCATGATTCTCAAAGAGCGCATGGGTAAGTTTTTGCTTAAAATCGTCCATATCCTCGACATAGTACTGTCTATCGACCGCTGTCGAGATCGCATCGAGAAGCGATACGTCGGGATTGCGGAGCGAGACGATGATCCCCTTACGGAGGTACTCCATAATCTCGTCGTTCGTCAGCATACTCAAGGCAAGACCCTTCGCGATGTTCATGATATCCCCGTATCCCCGCGAATATTCCGAGATACGCTGCATGATCTCCGGCTGCTTTTTCAGGAGACGATCAAGACCTCGAACAAGCTGGTATGCCTGCTGCGCATCGCCGCCTGTCATGAGGTGGATGATGTACCGCTGGAAAAGGCGGAGCATCTCCGGCGTTGCAAGATCAGCATCGGTCATATCGACTGGTTGTCCGTCGATGCCCTGTATGGTTTGTGTTCCTTTATCCATCTGTATAGTTAGTTATCCGTGCCTTAACAATCGTTCGAGCAGTTCGAACTCGGTCTTATCGACGTCCGTCGCTGCGAACTGGCCAATCTTCGTTCTCCAGTCAGCGAAGCTATACGGATTGCCCTCGGAATATTGCGTGATGCCCGTAAGTATTCCCTGCATCTTATCGATTATATCCTTGTTCATTGCCGACGTCAGTTTTACAGCGAGGTTAACGTTGAACCGGCCTTGGCCCATACCGCGGATCATCTTGCCAAAGTTCTCGCCGAGGTACGCCTGGGAGAAATCTGCCATCTGGAACTCACGACCGCCGCCAGATCGGAAGTACCGCTCTTTTTCCTCACGCGACGCTCCTCGCATCTCGCTTCCTCCGATGTACTCGTTGCCCCAGGCGAGCCGGTTGCCCTGACGGACGAAGTTTTCGAAGTCGACTTTCCTAACCTCTGCGAGTACTTCCTTCTGTTGATCGTCGTATTTCTGCCATTGGAGACGACCGGTACCGGAGTCGACCGCGGTCGTGCGAGCGATGTTCCAATGTTTAGTCTTCTCTGCAGTGTATCCTACGTCGGTCGCAATCGAGAGCGCCTGGCTATCGGAAAGATGCAGTTTTTTAACGAACATATCCTCAATAAATTTCTTGAAATCTTGCGGCGTATAGTCGTACCCGAAGAAGTTCATGAGTTCGTTCTCGTTGCCATAATCGGCGGCACGAGAGAGTGCGGCTGCAGCGAGTGCAGCGTCGCCTTTCCGGAGCGCATCCTCGAACACGGCCGCGTGCTCATGCCAGCTGTCGGTCAGGAGATGCTTCTCCTTTTCTTTTATGGAATCGCGGAGCTCGCGCTGCGCTTCGAACGGTACGGGCGGCCGCACCATCGCGACTGCCTTATCCGCGTCCTGTACCTTTGTACGCTGTGCCTTAACCGCCTCTTCGAGCGTCCGGAGCTCTACTTCGCTCGCGGGTCCATTTCTGATCGCGTTCAGCGTATCCTGCGTCTGTCCGAGCGTTTTTATCTGCTCTTTCGCTGCTTCTTTATCCTTATCGTCACCCTCACCTTTCTTCAGCTGCGCCTCAAGTACACCGTCCTGTCCTCCCTTCTCTTTCAGTCTTCGCTCCATCTCTTTTAATGTCGCCTCATCGAGCTTGACCGTCCCGGTCTCATGATCGTTGATGGCGCCCTTGAGACCGAGTATTTCCCCAGCGAGCTTACCTCGTTCTTCCTCTTTTTGCTTAATCTGGCTCGACGTCAACAGGCCTTTCCGCGCCTTTTCAAGATCATCTGCGATCTCTTTCAGCTTCTGTTCGATTTCCTGCTGCCCGACCTCCTCGAGCCGTTCGGGGGAAGTTGTATCTTCAATGCCTTTCTGTTCATTCGCGAGCATCGTTTCCATCGGCCGGTGGTACGCTCCTTCCTGCAAAAGACTTTTTTCTGCCTGTTCCTCGGCCCACTCGCTTCTATGCTCTTCTTCAATTTTAGCTATTTCGTCCGGCGTTAATTCTCTGTCTTTGGGTTTCGCTTTTTTCAACTTTTCATCCAATTCATCTTGGTACGTGACCTTTTCCTCTTTCTCCTTTTCGCCCTTTTCCTTATCACCCTTCTTCTTAATCTGATAGTAGTACGGACTTGAGGTCCGCGTTGCCGCGTTGCTAAGGATATCGCGGATCTCGCTCTCCCGCTTGGTCCTTTCCAGTCTCTGCTGTGCGCGCTTTATATTCAATTCGGCTCTTTCCTGATTCCACTTCTTATTCCTCTCCGAGAGCTCTTCAGGAGTGTATTTCATTCCACGCGCCTTCTCTTCGGCTGCAATAACCTCATCGAACGTCTTGCCGCCGGCTTTAGGCGTCATTCTGCCTCGCTTATCGACTTCGACCTCGCGGTTTTCCATTCCTTGCGGATTCGCTGCGCGTCGTGCTGCGATTTCCGCTGTGCGTCTATCGATCCGCGCCTGGATCATCCGTTCTGCGATCGACTGCGCGCCGTACTTTCGTATATCCCTTCCTTGCTTCCGCAACGCGAGCCGTTTTTCTGATGCCTCGAGTTCTTTACGTTCATTGTATGCAAGCAAGGACAAGTCGTTAAACCTTGCACCAGCTCCGGGCGCCATGAGCTGCCATTTATGCCGCCAGGCTGTTGCCGGCATGCCAAGGGCGCCAATGCGCGGATGGGCCTGTATCTGCCTCGTTTCCATTTCGCCGGTCGCAACACGTCTCAGGCCTTTTCCTTTCACAAATTGCCATTTCTTTACTGCGACCTCCTTGATACCACCCTGGAGACGCCGCGAAGCAATGCCGTTCCTGCGGTCAAGAGCCTCCTGACGGTGTTCCTTTCCAACCTCCCTTATCTTTTCCATCCACTCCTGGGGGTGGATCGCAAGACCGGTACGGGATTCGATGAAGTTACGCAATCCGCCGCGCATACCTTTGAGCGGCGTCGTGACGGCCGTTTTCGCGAGTTGGACCGTACGTTTTCCGCCCATCATTGCCGCGGGAGCTGCTAAGCCCCCCGTCGCGATACCGGCGCCGGCGAGCGTAGCGGCTTTCGTTGCAAAACCTTGTATCCGTGTAGCCATCTGTCCGGCGAGCTGGCCTCCTGCGACGCCGAGCTCCTTCGTTATGACGAGCGTTCCGACGAGCAGCATGATTCCGATGAGATAATTAAGGAGATTTTCCGACTTTCCGATCGCGCTGATCGAAACGGCGATGCGTGATTCCGGAGTTGATTCGTCCCCGACGTCCCCGGTGATAATCTCTGTCGTCTCTTTTCCGCTCGACGGGTTCGCTTTAAAGACGTCCGAACTTAAATTCGTCGGGGAGGTGATGATCGCGAGCGTTAACCACAGCAAAAAAGCGACAACAGGACCTGATACGACGTACTTTCCGAACTCCTGCCACCAGCGAGACGCGTACTTCTCTGTCGAGGGGTAGGTCTTAAGGAGGAAGGCGAGCGGCGAAAGGACGATCAGGAACCAGAGCGCAAGGATGCGGAGGATGAGCACGATCGCAATGACGACCATGACAATGACCGCTATGGTAACGAGGAATAATCCGAGCAGCAGCGCGGTGAATATCGTACCGGAGCTCACTGAAATGTCTTGAAGGTTATGCTGCGCGTTCGACAGAGAGACGATCTGCTCCAAGCCCAGCGCGGACGTGATGTTACCAGCGGCGATGTCACGCCAGGCGTTCACGAACGTCAGCATGATGACCTGCGCAAAGTCGATGAAGAACGCTGCGATGAACTTCGAGAAGTTCACGAGAACCGCCATGACGATGAGCCGCGCGAGCAGGCGGTTGTAGCGGTAGTTCTCGATGCGCAAGATGGTACCGAACGCGATGATCAGGAGCACGACGATGAAGAACATGTTACAGACGTCACGGACGATCGCCCAGCCCTTCTCGACCGCGGGAACGCCGATGAACTTACTGTACTGCGCAACGCTGACCATGATGTTAATGACGACGACGAGAAGGCTCGCGAGGAGCTGGATGAGCCCGTACACGATCCATGAGAGGAATCCCATCATGTTGTCCTGCCAGGTTGCGAAAGCGATGTGCGGCGCGGTCAGTACGACAACAGCGATCGCCACACCGACGAACGTCCCCATCAAGGGACGCTTGTTGCGACGAATGAAGTTGATTGCGGTGTCGCGCATGCTAGTGGATCACCTGAATGATCGGACCGTTCTCCCACGCAAGGCAATCAGAGTCGCTCGTGCATGCAAGGTCAGCACGTAACCCACTAGAGCACTTTCCGGGCGTTCCCCGATCGCACCTCCCGTTAGCCACGCCGCAGCACGCCTGCGATTCGTCGCCGCACCTGCACTGCCCGTCGCTGCATGCGGGGGTCGTAAGGTACTTGTCGGTCCCATTGCTGCACCAGCCCCAGCCATCCTTGACCCTGACCTTAATGTAGTAGGGATCGCAGACGCCGCCTTTACCGCTGCAGTGGTACGTGTGCGTGTAGGCATGCGGGAACTTCGGGTCCTCACGCGGCGCTATACGGAGCGGCCCGTCCGACGTCATATTCCCGTCGCCCCAGTCGATATCGACCTGCGTCAATGGCAGCTGTTCGTCGTTAACGGAGACGTTGAACTTTAGGATGAAGATGCTGCCCTCATCGATGAGCGCCGACTTGTTAGCGCTCTCGATGCTTATGAACTTCGGCTTTACAGCGCAGTAGTCGGCGTTCGCGTCAGCCGTGAGCGCCCGTGCGTTCTGGGACGGATGGTTCTGCGTTGCAACGCACCTCGCGTTCGTTGCACCGGGGCAGGAATCGTCAAACGACTTTGCCGGAGTCTGCACGGTACACGCGTAGTTCACATACGTGCCGCCGTTGCATGCTTTACAGACCCTCGTCGGCGGGTTCCAGAACTCCTGCTTACTGCAGCTCCCTCTAGAATTACAGGCAAAATTTGGGGGAGTGTTCGTGGGATCGCATGCGAGTCCAGAAAAGGACCCCGCGTTGGTACAGACGTAATCCGCTCTTGTATATTTTGAGTAGCGAGCGTCCCAGACCCAGTATGAGTACGCTTGTGCGAAAAGCCGCATGATCTGATACTCGCCGAAGTACTCCCTGTTGCCCGTGCAAGCCCTGTTCACTTGCAAACCGCAATCAGCTTTCGTCCTGCACGGCTTTCCGTTGAACAACGCCTCGGTAGTTACGCAGGTAAGCGATGGCGGATTACCGCTCGTGTCAACCGACTGCGCTCCCTTCGACGACGCGAATCCGCCAACGCACACTTCATCGCGGTAGTCGCAGCAGAGTTCGCCAACGGGACACCCCATTGGCGCGTCAATGCACTGCCCCTGCACTACCTTTGCGCAGTCAGTGTTCTGCGCACAGGGGGTTTTGCCGGGAACAGTAGAATACATATCACAATGGTTCACGCCGGTATCTTGACACGCGCCAACGGCCGTTACCTGGCATACTGACGGGTCAACGTCGCATGCCTTGCCTGCGTTCGGACCGCTCGCTGCGTCGCACGTTCCTCCTACGCACTGGCCGATGTAGCTCTTCGTGCAGTCGGAAGGCTGAGTACACGCAGCGCCAACACCCGATATAGAATCATAGAGCGCGGGACCGCTCGCTGCGTCGCAATGTTTTGTCGTACAGACTCCGGCAGAGGAAGAACAGTCGTTGTTCGAAGAGCAGGGCGCGTTCGCTTTTGCTCCGCTCGCTGCAGTACACGCCTTTCCTGCGTTCACGCACTTTCCGTCGTACGTCTGTTTGCAGATATCGTCGCTCCCGCAGAGGAAGCCGGCCTTCTGGCCGCTGTTCGCATCACAGTAGCCGCTCGCCCCGGGGTTGATGCAGCGGCCAATAGAGTACTGACAGTCAGAATCTGCGCGGCATGTTGTTCCGGCGCGTTTGCCGCTGTTCGCGTTGCAACGCTTTCCGCCCGAGTAGTCATACGTGCAGGGCTGCGGCGCTTTCCGGTCCGGGAGAAGATTGTCTGGATCTGTCGTCTGGTACGTGTACCTGTTGAGGTCTGGATCGTACACAGCGCAGGTTCCGCTCCCGACGCACTTACCGAATACCGGCGGAGTAAGGCTCGAATCAGTGCAATCGTCGGACGTAAAGCACCCAGCGCCCATCTTCGCGCCTTGCGCGTTCGTGCACATCCTCCCGCTGCAGTTGCCGGCGCACGCATACGTCATGCCTGCTCTAATCTGGTACGGATACGTCTTCGTCGTATCCGGAGACTCGACGCTCAAGAGCGCGGCTGGGTCGACGCCGTTCGTCCACTGGTCAGGCGGGAGCAGCGCACTCGGAGGAGCAACCGTGCCGACCGGCGGCATATCGCTGATGTAGCGGTAGTTCAGGCCCGGTATGACGTACGTCCCTGACTTAGACGTCCTGTCTGTCCATGCAGCCGTCCCAGTATCGGTCGCGACCTGTACGAGCTTCGTACACTGCTCTTTCATGAAGAACAGTCCGATCGCAAAAATCCCGTGGTCATCATTGTCGTCATTTCCATACGCCATACACGACTGGAGATAGAATTTAACTCTCTTAAGGTGCTTGTCGTTCGCGTCCCACTCAAGTATAATTTCTAAGCCATGACACAGGCCTGTACCACCCTGGTTACCCAGCTCCGATGTTCTTGTTCCGTTCGGATCCATACCCCAAAATGCGCGCCACCCATTCGCTTTATTGAGGATTAATTCGGGCACACCACTAAACAGACTGGTAAAACGCAATTTGGTCACCCTGAAATACTCGACCTCGTACTCATGGATGTCCTGATCAGGGTTCCGGTCGCTCGTGCTATCGAGAAGAGCCGAGGTGTCGAACCACCCGCCACTTCCGCCGCCGTAGCAAGCGCAAAACCCTCGCTGATTGCCATCGCGGCATGCGGGTACATTTTCCACGGTCTCAGCGCAGTTTTCAGCATGTTGATCGCCTTTGTCAACCCATAGATCTGCCTCAGTCGCCATCATGCGGTAATTCTGAAACGGCTGATCACACAACGGAGACTTCGGCACATACGCGCTCTCAGGTTCACATTGCATAGCGCGGGTTCGTTCACCGGCGACGAATGTCGTATCACCGGTGAGAGGATCAGGTTTATTCCACTGCCCCACAGACTCCATGCAGGCGTAGAGCGGCTGACGGTCATTGTATCCGGCGCTCGCGTCCTGCCCGAAGATGTTGTCCCCTGCGATGATGTCAACAGGCCACCACGTCAGGCAGACGGCGGTGTTCAAGGGATCCCGCTCAAGGCAGTAGCCCTTCATGCCGCGGTACGAAATGCTCGCAGAATCGACGTAGTCGCACTTCGGCGACGAGCTGTTCGGGAAGAGCCTGCAGCTTTCCGGGATTTTCTCGACGTCGCTTACGAGGAGCGCCGGCAGTATCTTCAGGTCGTCGATCCAGAACGGTATCGCCTCGTTGCTCTGGTTCACCGTCTTGAACGCGATGGACGTATCGTTCCCGCCGAGGCCTTCGACCGGACCCATCAGGTACGTCTGCCACGCCGTGCCGAGCGTCTCCATCGGGAAGTATTTCTCGTCGCCTGTTGAGTTCACGAAGCTTGCCTGCACGAGCTGGCCGTCGTTCTTCGACCTCATCCGGACGCTAATGAGGTACTCGACGTTCGCGCTCGTCTGGATACCCATGAGATTTGTCGTCATTGCGCCGGTTCCAGCAAGGTCGGTCGGCGTGATCTTCAGCACCTGGTTCAGCGTTGCTTTCGATCCTTCTGTATCGATCGTAAAAAGGGGCTTGCTCGAAGAGCCCTTAAGGTCGACCGTTTTCCAGTACTTTGCAATGAGCGCCTGCAGGTCGCGGATGACGACGCAGGGACCATAATCAACATCGTTTGCAATACATGAACCCGGCTCGTCTGATATCGGCAACGCATTGAGCGTACAAGGCACGGTCTGCTTCTTCGCGCACTTGAGCGAAATGCCATAATCCTCGAAGTCTCCGTTCGTGACCGTTGCCTTCGTACCGATCTGGTCTGCAACAGAGAGGGGGAAACGGCCTTCGATCTTCGCCGGTGTCGGGACGATAACGTTCTTGTCCCACATATACGCCGAGTGCCAGTCAAGGCCGGCGAACGCGTAGCCGGTGAATCCCTTGATGTTCGATACCTCCTCCGGCGTCTTGTAGGTCATTGTCTTGTGCGTGCCTTCCGGGAGACAGGTCGCTGTCGCGCCAATGCAGTCAGTATCGTCCTTGCAGAAGCGGAGCGGATCGTTCGAGCACTGCCTGCCTTCCAGCACGTCGTTGCACTGTCCGTTCGGGGACAGCGAATCGCAGATAGTGAGGTCCATGCACTGGGACTGCGCCTTCCCGCCGGAACCGACCGTCTGGAACGCCGTCTTGCAGGTGTACCACTTGTTGCAGACGCGGTCGGGCCGTACCTTCAGGACGACGTTCGCGTCGCAGGAAGACCATGACTTATAGCAACCGGGGCCAGCCGGCGTTACGAAAGAGCTGACAATGCACTTTCCGCCGTTGCAGTCTGTATCGAAGCTGCAGCGCTTGCCCGCCATGTCTCCGCTTACGCTGTTGCACTTCATGTAGCACGACTTCGGGTTGCAGGACGTTAACGAATCGCCGGGCGATGGGTCATTGATGCAGTCGCCCGTATCGACGCAGGTCGAACCCTGCGGACACTCATAGGGACAGTCCTTGTTGCTCGGCCGGCAGTCGTACACCGGTCCAATGCCTCCTGGCCGGCAGTACATCCCCTCGGCGTTGCACTTACCGATCTCGGTTCCATCCGAACAGTTTCCGGTTGAGAACTTGTGGTCAAAGGGGCTTAGGGTCGTCTTGAACTTCAGTACGCCGGTACCGAGCAGCCTCCCGCTCGCGTCCCGAACCGTTACGCGGTAGTAGTAGTCGCGGTTTGGCGTGGTAAGACCGGTTATCGTTATGCTGTACGATGTACCAGCGACCGTACTCACCCACTTCGGAACGCCAGGCGCAACACACACCTGCGGATCATTGCACATCTGCGTGTATCCGGATGACTTCGCATCTGGCGAGAGCCCCGGGTTCACGTTGAACTCAACGAGCGCGGTCGTCGGGATGTTCGTCGTAAAGGAGATCGTAGCCTCGTTCGACGTCGCAAGGGCATCGGGTCCTGAATTAAAGAGAAGCGGCGTTCCCGGGGCAATACCGGACGTTGTGAAACTGAATTCGCCGCTAATAGCGTCGTACGAAACGGGGACGCTCGTAATGTCCGCTCTCGTCTTCGAGATCACCCGGTAGTAGTAGATCGTTCCGGATGCGAGACCGCCGGGGATCGTGACGCTGTGATTCATCGAGGGAGTAACGATGGAGTCGTACGTAGTCGTATAGTTGCCCGGCTGGGTCCCGTACTGTATCGTGTGCGAGCCCTCGATGTTCGTCGTCCAGATGAACTGTGCGCCGTGGTCAAAAACCTGCGGCGTTGACGGACCGGCAGTAATCGTGATCGGCCCGGTATAGAAGTAGTGCTGACCTGTTCCGTAGCTCCCGCCGGTATCGGGGTACACAACAATCTCGAAGAAATACCGATAGGAATTCCCCAGCCCCAACGTTGGTGGAACTGCAGGATGACCCGGGGCGTCTTCATCGGTCCCATATGCACATGCGTTTGGTATGTCCACACCATGATCGCCAGCTGCCTGGTTGGCATCGTTGAATCCGCAGTTGAGCCACCCTGACCGCCTGCCTATATGGATAGCGTTCGCACCAGCAGCATTCGTGGTCCACGAAAGCTTTTTCGTGTTGAGATCGATCTTGATGTTCGTGATGTTAACCGTCGTTGTTGTAAAACCAAATTCCTGACCGTACGCCGTAAACGGAGGATCGTCTTGTGTAACCGCATAGATCCTCATGACGTAACTTGTATTTGGCGTTAAATTGGAAATCGTGTATTGATGGTCTGTCTGGTAGGAACCCTCGGCTTCTTCGAGCGGTCCCCATACTGCAGTAGAGCTCAAGCGCCACTGGATCGACGTCATAGCGGCAACGTCAGTCGTCCATTGGAACGTCGCGGTTGTAGTGCCGTAGTTCGACGTTACGAGCGTGATCGTCGGCGCGACCTGGGCATTCGATGGATGCGAACCAGTAAACAGAACTGCAACGACGATAAGCGCAACGATAAAACTTCCGATGCGTCTCACCTGCGTGAGCTTCTTTCGAGCCGTCAATGGCGCTTTAGTCAACATATGATGCTTAGTGTCCGCACCGGTCAGGATCGGAAACGTTCTGCGGGCATGACGTAACCATGTAGTGGTATACGCGACCGGCAGAAAGGTTTGTCAGGGTCACTGTATGATTGAATAGATCGTTCCCACCGAGGTCATCGCCGGTTTTATCGTTGGTATAGCCTTTGAAGTTTCCTTCGTCGTCCTCGGTTCCATACTGAACAGCGGAGTCTGACCCGACATCCGTTACCCATGTAATGGCCGCCTGCCAGTTACCGCTATTAGCAGGAACCTCTGACGCCGTCGCGGCAACATTCGAGACCTTCGGAACGGTATTATCAACATTGATTAGCTTAATTCCGGAATCGGCGCTGTAGCCGAGCGCGTCGAACGCGCGGACGAAAAGATTAATTGCGGCGTTCGGGAACAGCTTCGTGTTCAGGGAGTACGTCATCTGGCAGGAGTACTTCTGCCCTGTTGACTGGCACAATGTTGCAGGAACGGGTATGGTCACGACGAGCATGTTCGGAGCGCGGAAGAGCTCGAACGATGTAACGAGCGATTCGTCCTGCGCCGACATGACGATAGTGATCGAACCGTGGAGCGGCGAGGTTGCCGGAACCTGCAGCACTACCGGGTTCGGAGCGCTCTGGTCGCACGTGTTCGTTGTGATGCTTAAGAACATCGCCGGGTTCATCGGATCGTGGTCTGTCCAGTCGCCGGTCAGTCCCCAGCGGTCGGTCGACCGGATCGCAAAGTAGTACCTGTGCCCGCCGTAGACTAAGTTCAGGTTATCGAGGGTGACTGAATGCGATATGACGCCGCCAGTATGCGTAACCGTATTGAGCCCTTCTGGTTTCAGAATAATACCCCGTTCGTACTGCGGTACGCCGTTCGCATCGAGCGTCTCTCCCCACTTAAGCTGGGTATCGCCGTTCTCGCTCGAATCCCATGTAATTGTAATTTTATACGTATTAGGAGGACCACAGGTCTTCTCACTCGTGTATACGAGCGTACCGGGCACAACCGTCGGTTTTGATGTGTGATTGATGACGGTAATGGATACAAGAACAGAATCAACTCCCGGCGCCATCATCATTGTTCCGGCAGGAACGACTACTTTGAGCGTCGATGTGTGGTTGCCGAGAGGGAGCACCGCCGGAACAATAGTGTCGATGCATACGCTCACGGCAGTCTTCCTTCCGCCCGCGGTATTCCCTGCAACAGATGCCGGGTATGGTCCTGTGCATCCGGAGAGCGAGAGCCGCAGCCACGTCTCGGCCGGCTGGACGATCTGCCAGCTGAGCTCGGTTTCAGAGCCTCCGTTATTCACGATCTGGAGCGTCGGCGAAGCAGAATTTCCCTGCTCGACGTTAAGCGTAATCGAGCGCGGGGACGTATCGAGGATGGGGGCTGACGTGATCTTGAGCGTAACGGGTATATCGATCGAACCAGGTACTGCGCCGGCGGACGTTACCGTTACCGTGCCTTGATACTGGCCGATCAGAAGCCCCGCCGTGTTGATCTTGACGCGGACGGGTTTTGACGGATCATTGTATTCTGCTGCTGTTCCGCTCGCCGGAGCGATTGAGAGCCATGAAAGCCCCGGCGCGACGGACGTCGTGCCTGTCCATCCGCCTGGTCCGCCGCTCTGAACGGAAAACATCTGATCCGCCGGATTGTTGCCCTGCGTCGTTGTGAATGTAAAGCTGGTTTTGCTCACAGAGAGCACTGGAGAGGCGGTGACGGTGAATCTTACGATAACGGTTGCGGTCGGGGAAGCCCCCGTATCGTCGATAAAGTCCACGGTCGCGCTGTACGGTAGCGCGTTCGGGGCTAACGTGTTGCTTACCGTAACGCTAGCGATCGTCATCGCAACAGGTCCTCCCGTCATCTTCGACAACGTGACCCACGGCGACGAAACGGTCGCATGCCAGGTTGCTCCTCCGGCAATCGATACAACTACGTTCTGAGGGGCTGGGTTAGGTCCTCCCTGCTGGGCAGTAAACGTCATTACACCGGGTGCGGCTTGTACCGCGGATGCGTGCTTCGGAAGGAGCACGACGCACGCAGCGACAGCAATGCAGACGATGACTATTCTTTGGGGGAACGTGAGGCGTGCCATAGGGTTAGTATGACCGATAGTTAAGGACGGAATTCGACGTATCGTTGAACGGACGGCAGCCGAGCGTGTAGTCGATCCTTCCGTTGCACTCAGCTGAGTTCTTCTCGACAGTGTCGCGGATGTAGTAGTAGGAACGGCAACCCGAAACCCCTTCGCCAGAACACGTTGCCCGTACGCACGTGCTCGTCGGACACTGGGTGTCGTACGTACAGGCAAAATCCTTGTTCTTACCGCCTTCGCACTTTCCCGGACAGTCGCTGTCAATGCGGCAGTACGCGCCATCTCGTGCCCCTCCGACGCAGGTCGTCGGTCGGCACTCCGAATCGAAATACACGACGCGTCCGTTATCGACCTGATAGCCGCACATCGAACGGCACGGATTAGGCTCGGTCGGATCGCGGTACTCATTGCACCCGCTCTGTTCCTCGGGGCAGATACCGACCCACGTATCGCACTTCATACCGACGGCATTGCCTCCGACCGTGCAGTCGATGTTCTTCGTGCACGACTTCCCGATGAGCTCATCGGCGCCGGCGCATAAGCCGTCGGGACAGTCGTAACTGTTAACACACGCGAGTCCTGCACGAGACCCAGCATCGCATGTTCTGACGCACGATCTGCCGCTCGGAATTCCCTCGGTCGGCGGAGATACGATCGGACAGAGGATCGTTGTGCCTCTTATGTACCAGTGGTACCCCTTTTCTCCGCCGAGCCGCTTGTACTGGCACGTCTGCGATCCCGGGTCCTTAAAGTACGACTTCGTACCCTTGTCCGTCGTGAACTCGGAGCAGTAGAGGTCATCCTTTCCGCAGAGGATCTGGACGTGCTTGTCGCCATTGTCCTTGATATAGACCGTCTCGAAGGACTTCACCTTCTTGTTGACGTCGAGGATCGGCATACCGAGCGCGGTGCAGCCGACCGCATCCGCTTTGCACATCGCGTTCTTCTCAATGATGAAGTTCGAAGTGACATCCTGCGGAACGCTCACGCCGTGTATCGGAAGCGACGTATACGGATCGGACGTGTTCTGCATATCGATCAAAGCGCTGCACCCGACGACGTTAGGATCGCAGAGTTTCGTGAAGCTCTTTATATAGTTGGGTTTGTTCGCGCGGTCGGTATACGCCTGACAGCCGAGGTTCGCGGGAACGCACTCGTGGTATGATTTATCGATGAGGTAGACGCTGTCAGTGATCTCCTGCAGCTGGATGTTGTCGAAGAATACTGCGCTGGCCACTGCGAATCGCAGCTCCGCCGTGTTGATCGTCGTTACCCCGGCTCCGATTGTCGCCGGTCCCGCAGTGTAGTTATGCCAGCCGTCTGCTAGCGAGAGGTTCGTCACGATCGGTACGGTAATTGCGTCGTTGATATAGAGGTAAGCCTGAGACAATTGCGTGCTCCCAACCTCCGGTTTTGCCCAGAACGACATCGTGTACGTACCGCCGGTCTTGAGTTTCCCGTTCAATGCGGCATTGGCTGTTGCGACGGAATCCGTAACCTTTAATGAATGCCCCTGCGGATTGACGCTCTCGCTGCTGAGTTCTGGAGGAGTCCCTGTTGTCTGCCATTCCCCGATCGCGTTCTGAGTCTCGAAGTTGAAGTTCGCAGCGACGCGTACATTGGTTCCGGCGTTCCCGGTGAACGCGCGGCACATCGCAGCGCCTGCAGAGCACGTCGTGCTTTCGTCTGGGAGGATAAGGTATACGAACTTTTTTCCCTCTGACTCATCGAGCGTGTTCCGGTACGGGGCGCACTGATCGCTCACCGGTACGATGTAGCTGTCGAGGCGGTAGAAGACGTTGCCGTTCTCGTCAAAGTACTGTACGCAGTCCGGATTCGTGTCGATGTCTGCTGCGGTGCAAATCTTCGGGTAGTACTGGTTACCGACAATGTTCGAATCCTGACACGCCGGATTATTCTGATCTGCGGCAGCGGTTATAGTCAGGTTTGTGCATGGTGCGTTCCCAACCTCACCAGGGAGTGAAACATTAGACACTTTGAGCCGATACGATCGCAGCTGGAACCCGGAACGATCGTCGCCGACCCACGAGTAGTAGGTCGCTTGCTCTGCTGAGTTCGTTACTGGTTTTACGCACTGCTTGATCCTCGTGTAGTACTCGCGCGCTTCCCCGCCCGCAGCGAGTTTATCGAGATTCGTATACTCTTCGCATCCAACGTCGCTTGCTAGGCAGCTTTTACCCGACGTCGGTACAAGATTGATAGGATCAACTTTATCACGGTACGGTACATGAGTGATCGCTTCTTTCCGATACTGCTTGCATCCGACATCTTCCTTCAAACACCGATCTTTCGGATTGACGACGCCGGTGATCGAATCACCGCCGACTACTGGCGAGTACCGCTCGCAACCGACATCAACCCTTTCGCACGTACGACGACGATCATTAAGGTACGTAAGGTTCGTTGAACCGTACTCCTTAAAGTCCGTCGCGGTATCTCCGATCTCGAGCTGGGCAGCGTCGATGTCAACATTTTCAGCGCAGCCATTGATGTACGGCTGAAGGATTCGCGGCGCTTTTGTAATATCATTGTCATACCCGAGGTCAGGAACGGTAAAGGTATGGGTGAAACGCTGCCATGCCGTATTAATGTATACAGCGTTCGTCGGCGACTGATCGGTATACGCTCCGTCAGGCGTCCGGACGCCGAACGTCCCGCCGCACGAGTTCGCTTCTGCCTTACCGTAGTATGAGAACGTGAACGTCTGGAAACTGATCGGGCGGCCAGTGTCGATACCGGCTTCGTTACCAATCTTGTTATTCGAATAGAAGAGATTGCTTCCCGAAGGAATTTTTGCTGCTAACTTATTATCGCCTGAAAGCGTCAGGTCGCTCGTAACGCTCTGTAGTGGCCCACCCCAGCCAGGAATTGTGCCTCCACTTATCGCCTCGAAGCTCGAATTCCCGAGGAGGTTCGTCGGCGCGATCGTATCGATATACTTTCGGCATCCGGCATCGGTCGAATCGCACTGCTCGGCGTTCCTGTTGAAGAAGAGGTAGTTCTTTCCGAGAACGCACAAGAGTCCTGACGGCAGCGTGCACTGGTCTGTGCCGTTGGAAATGGCACACGTCTCGCCGTCGGCGTTGTGGCACGTACAGGTATCGCCAGCAGTACACGCGACGCTCTGATAGTCGCCTTCGATGCCAGGATCGGATACGCACATCCACTTCTTGCTGCTACCGCTCCGGTCGCCGCAGTATGCATAGCAGCCGGCGTTATCGGATGAACAGCCGTTCCTGTCGATCGTCTTCGTAAGGTACGCGACGCTCTCCCCTGCGGCATTCGAGTACGCCTGGCACGAGTTGTAGTACGACGGACACTGGTCGCCGTCAAAGCGGAACGTCCGCCGATCCTCGAAGCAGTATCCGTAGGAGAGGCACGAGCCGTCCTCGTTCTCAGCAACGCACGTCGGCTCATCGACGCAGGTGTCCTCGGTGCGCTGGATATCGAAGTGGCCGATGTCTCCGCCCGTTGTTGTGTTGTTGCTGCAGTCGACCCTGCCGTTCCCGTTTGTATCATCGTCACAGAGGTATATCTTCGAGACCAGCTCCTCTCCTGCGCCCTGCTTCCGGCAGTACGAGAGCGGAGCCTTAAGCACCCAGTCCGGATCGACGAGGCCGCAGTACGGGCTTGGCGTGAACCGCTCAAGGCAGGTTCCGCCGCCGGTGCAGTCGTTATTATCGGTACAGACCGAATCGGCTTTGGAGCCGCCGGTACAGTACTTCGTTACCCGCGGATCGTCGTCGTGGAACTCGTCCTGCCCGCATACGTCAAAGCTATACGCGAGTTCACCGAGGCTCGATGCAGCGGCGCTCGCTTTGTACTTGTACTCTGCCGCGAGCTGCCATCCTACCGGAACGACGCGCGCTTTGCGAAGGTAGAGGATCGTCTGGTACGAGTAACCGTCGAGCGCCATATTGTTGCTCTGATCGAACCCGAAGGTCTTCGATCCGTCAATGAGCCCCTTGTCGATCGCCTCTTGGACCGTTAGCTGCTCCTCGATAGCTTCGCGGAACCTCTGGTCGATGATCCCCTGCGATTCGATCAGGTCTATGGTTGGCGTCGCATTACGACCAGGTTCTCCGGCGATTATCGTAGGTTTACCGAGCGAAACCTTTCGGACCTCCGCGTTCGTCGAACTTCCGAACACGATCCGTGCCTGCTGGGATGTGCCTGAAGGCGCCTTGCAGGCGTCCGGATTGAGGCCGCACTGCTTCCTAAACCACTCGTACATGATTCGCTGTATCAAGGCGTTACCGATCGCTCTCGAGATCACGTCGGCGAATTTCGTGCCGGTGTAAACGCTGATATCTTCGGTCGATTTTGAAAGTGCCTGCTTCGTGTACTCCTCGACGAGGACCGCCGGAGCCGTGATAAGACCCGCGGTCGTACGCCGAGGTGCGATGCGCGTATTCATTGCGGTCTGCTCGGCTGAAACAGCGCTCTGCGATCGGTCAGCTGATTTGTTCAAGAGCTCAAGGATGTTGCCGAAATCGTTCTTGCGCGGATCGTAGTACTCCTGGACAGCAGCAGCAACTGCTTCATTACCGACCGTCTCCTTTAAGATGGGGTCGGTCCGGACCGATGCCCTGCTGTTACGGCATGCCTGCATCCTGTTCGTAAAGGTCTTTGTCGCGAGCGCGCGTTCCTCGGATAGAATGCTCTCAAGGGTGTTTATACAGAGGTTCGGGTCTGACCACTGCCCCTCGCCATCCCTCGTTGTGAACCTCGCATCTTTCGTCATGTCGCCGACGACCGGGCAGAAGATGGAGTACGTGCCTGCGGTGCCCGACTGTTGCTGCTTTTTCGCGTCTCGTTTGTCCTGGTTCGCCTTATCGAGCGCTTTGCTGATCTTCGCGATGTAGTCCTGCTTCTCGTTGTACTCTTTCACGACCGCGTCCTCGCAAACGGTCCCCGGGTTTAATACTCCCCTAACGAGGAGGCCTATCTGCTTCTCCTTTTCAACGTCAGGAGCAGCGAGGTCGACCCCGAAAACGTCCTGCGCCATCGAGTCGAGGAAGTCGTTCTGCGCCCCGACCAAGACCTTCTCCCAGTAGTGCGGATCAGTGATGAATATCGGCTTCATGCCGGTTCCCGCTGTCCGGATGAACTCGGTCGTGACGTTCGCGAGCTGCTGGTAAAAGATCCTGACGCTCGTTTTATACGCAACGTCTCCGGCGGCCTTCAGTATTGCTTTTATCCTGGCCAGAACTTTATCCATGAACCGTTGTTTCGTCGAGATGGGGTTAGCGACAACGTTTACAGGTTGCGAAAGAGCGCCGCCAACGGCATTTTGCATTGTATCGCTTACAGCATCCGAATATTGATTCATTTGTTCTCCGAGGTAGGTCGGATCGAGGAATTGGGCGCTCGCCGGTTGCGGATGTACGGACGAGGTCAGGGCGAGGAGAGAAAATCCAACGAGCACCGTGGATACAACGATGCGCGTCATTCTAGCGCTAAAGACGCTAACCTTTCGTAACGGGGGAGATTTCGTGACGTGTTGTTCGAAACAGTTTTTCACTCGTATTAGTTAGTCGAGGATGAGTCAGATCCGCTGACGGCGTCGTAGTAGATCGTCATGAGCGTATCATTATCGATAGTGTCCAGTGTTGCTGCATCGACGCCGTTCGCCTCGAGGAGCGATCGCACCTGTGTCGCATTGAGATCCGAGAGGTCGGCATTTTCCAGCGAATCATTGGTGTTCCCGTTCGTGTTCCCGTTCGTACCGTAGACCGATGTCTGATACTGCCTGAGCAGCGTCTGGTCATCAGTGTTGTCGACGACGTTCGCGGGCGCACCTGACTTCTTCAGCGCTTCACGGAGGGCCGCTGCCTGAGAACTTGTGGATGTATTGGTGTTTCTGTTCGCATTGGAGGTTGCGACGGGACCGCACGTTTTTCCCGTGATCTCCGACGGGCAATTCGGGTCGGCATCTTTGTCATCCGTAACGCCGTCGCCGTCGCTGTCTTTTAGGAACGGGCTCGTGCTGTACTGAAACAGCTCATCGTAATCCGAGAGACCATCTTTATCCGTATCAGAGTTCTTGAGCTCGTTTATAGCCTCTGCATCCGCTATCTGCGCGTTCGTGTTTACGTCCTTCGCCTTCGGGAACTGCGCATTGATGCTGTTATAAAGGTACAGACCGCCGATGACAAGTCCTGCAACGCCGACGGCAAGAACCACGCTGAAAAGGCGCTGTCGCTGCGCCGCTTCGTCTGACGGTTTTTCAGGCGTTTTTCCATAGCCCTTTGGGCTACCTTCTTCTTGTGATTCAGTGCCCATTTTTTATGTTAATAGTTGGATAAATTATAGCACAGCAGGGTTCTATTGTCAAAATATTTCAACTGCCATTTTTTCCCACTGTTCTACAGAAATTTCCTGGGGTCTGCACAGGGGATTCAGGCCGATTTTTACGCATTTTTCTTTTACGCGGTCCGGCGAAACATGGAGACCAGACGACAGCGTGTTGCTGAACAGCTTCCTCCTCGAAGAAAACGCAATACGGGCGAGCCGAAAAACATTCTGAGTTAGCTCGACAGGTCGAGGGTCCTTTATCTTGATACGAACGATAGCCGCATCGACGTCAGGTGTGGGCCAGAAGCATGTACGCTGCACGTCTCGGACGATCGACGGAACTCCGAAGTACTGAGCTGCAAGGCTTAGTAAGCTCATCTTGCCCGGCGGAGCAGTGATGCGCTCAGCGACCTCTTTCTGGACAACGAGCGAGACGACGGACGGACGCGGGGGTTCCTCTAGCAGGCGTCGGAGAACGAACGACGTTACGTTGAACGGAAGACTGGCAACGACCTTAAAGCGTCCGTCAGTAACGAGTGCGGCGAGATGAGCCGTACGGATATCTCCGGCAACAATGTTCAGGCGTTCCGTAGTTCTGAAACGTTCCGCGAGAAACGACGCAAGTTTTCTATCAAGCTCTATCGCAATAACTGAGGCGCCCCTCTCGAGGAGCTCGCCGGTCACTGCTCCCAAGCCTGGCCCTATCTCGAGCACCGTATCGTCACGCGTAACATGAGCAGCATCGATGAGGTCGGCAACAACCGTTCCGTCAGTCAGAAAATTCTGTCCGGAGCTCCTGCGGGGAACGACGCCTGCCGTACGCAGCAGCGCGCGGAGCTGTTCTCTGTTGCTCTGAGCGGTGTTAGAAGACACAGTACAGCGGACTTACCAGCGCAGCGAGGACGAACGCCGCGGCGAACGGATCAGTTATGCTTGCTAGAAAGAAGACGGCGAGCGCTATCAGCGACTTCGCAATGGCGTATCCCTGCTCGTAGAGCACGCCGTGCCACGAGTAGTCGTCCTCATGCGCGCGGTCGTACGTCATTGAGGTCATGCTCACCACGGCGGAGTTGTAGAACGGACGTCCGAGCCACTCGAGCGCAAGAACGAGCGGAGGGATCCTGCTCACGATCCGGAGCATCCAGATCGCCATCGTACCGAGCCCGCCGACCGCGAGGACATTCCTCTTCGGTGTTCGGTCGGTCCACTTACCGATAATAAGCGTAATGATCGCAGTAAAGAGCGCCGAAACTCCGACAAGCACACCGACGTCGAGAATGTCACCGAGGACGAGCAGCATGAACACAGGCCACACGGTCATCAGGATGAGTTCATTGCCGAGAGAAAGGTACGCAAGGGTCGTACGGTGGTATCGCTTACGGAACGGGAGTATGAAGCTCTTCCAGTACGAGAATTCCTCGCGTTTTGGCGGAGCAGTTATCGCAAAGAGCGGGATGCTCGAGAGGAGTATTGCGACGATTCCCGTAAAAAAGAGGGCATTGAAGCCGAAAAACTTCGTTATAACGCCGCCTGCGATCGGTCCGATCGTATACATGATCGTCGAGAGCGCGGCAATGCCGGAGTACTCGGTCGCCCGCTCCTCTTTTACCGAGAATCGAATGAAGTCAAAGTGGTACGCCGGCCAGTAGAACGTCTTTTGTAATGCGTAGAAGACGGGCGCTATGTAAAAGAACGCGGACACATCGGCGATCGCCATGAGCGCGGCGTAATACCCGACCATCCATACGGTCGAGATGAGGATCGAACGCTCGTGGCCGAACCGCGCGACGAACTTCCCGCCGAGCGGTACGAGGAAGAAGTACAAGACGTACAACATGCAGTAGTACAGCATCAGTTCTCGGATGCGGTACCCGAGCGACCAGAGGTAGATCGGCTCGAACAGTGTCAGCGCCGATACTGCGAAGTCGGTGATCGCAGACGTCAGGTACAACTCCTCGAGCTGGACCGAGAGGTGCTTCTTAAAGTAGTGGGGGAAGTGCCAGGTAAGGCGGAATCGGCTCATGCTACTATATGGTTACTGATCCTTTCCGTATGATATACGTGCGTTTGCGACGCACCTTGACGATAGTCGATGGAATACGCGCTTTACCGCAACTGCCGAATACAACCATGATACCAGGGAACCGTCTCTGAATCACGGCCAGCGACTTCGTCGGCTTTTTTCCTGAGATGTTCGCACTCGTTGCCGTCAGCGGGACGCCAACAGCGATTGCAAGCTTCCGCGCAATCGTATGTTTCGGTACCCGCACGCCTATGCGCGGGCGCACAAAATCCCCCCTCCTGCCCGAGGAGGGGCTGGGGGAGGTGGGAGCAAGCGCCCGCGCAGCAATCCGTCGTTTCGGCTGCAGCAGAACCGTCAATGCCCCAGGCCAATATCGCTTCATCAGAATCTGTTCCTCTGCGGTGACATGGAAATAACGTCCGACTTGTGCAATCGACCCGGCAATGAGCGCAATTGGTTTTTTGCCGCGGCCCTTCAATCTAAAAACTTTTTTTACTGCACGAGCGTCCGTTGCATCAGCACCGAGCGCCCAGAACGATTCGGTCGGATACGCAACCAGGCCTCCTGCCTTCAGTACTTCGATTGCCTTTGAAATATTACTCGTCACGACTTCCGCCAGCCTCCTCGATATCCCCTCCTCACCGAGGAGGGGTGTCCGGTCGAATGACCGGACGGGGTGGTATGTAAACAATTCGGCCGGCGAATCACACAACAAAATTAATCAACCGATCCTTCACGAAGATGACCTTTTTCGGATCGCCGGCCATAAACTTCTTCACATTGTCCAATTCCATTGCTTTTGAAGCAACAATTTCCTGCTCCGAACCGCTCGATACTGTGAGCGTGCCGCGGAGCTTACCGTTCACCTGAATAGCAATGGTTACATCCTTTTTCATCCAACGCTCTGTGCGTGGCCAACTCTCATGCAGCAATAAATGTCCATTGCCTAATTGATTCCATAGTTCTTCAGCGATATATGGCGCAAAGGGCGACAACACTTTCAGAAAAATCCCATATTCACGACGATTAATCGTTTTTTCGTTATTCCAACGATTCACCCATTTCATTAAATCACTAATACAGGTATTGAAACGCATCTCATTAATACCTTTCGAAACCTCATGTGCTGTACCAGCCCCCTCGAGTTCGCTTAAAAGTATGGTCTTATTCTCAACAACTTTTTCTCGCGCATCCCACACACGCTGTAGGAATCTTCTCATCCCCACGATCCCCTTCGGATCCCACGGAATCGCGTCTTCGAACGGCCCCATGAACATTTCATAGAGCCGCACGCTGTCTGCGCCGTACTGCTCTATGAGCTCGTCGGGGTTGATTACGTTTCCGAAGCTTTTCGACATCTTCCTTCCGTCGCTTGCGAGCACCATGCCGTGAGAAACGCGCCGTTGGTACGGTTCAGGCGTTGGTACCAATTTCTCATCAAAGAGGAACTTGTGCCAGAAACGTGAGTACAAAAGGTGCAGCGTCGTGTGTTCCATGCCGCCGTTGTAGAGATCGACCGGCATCCAGTACTTGAGCTTCTTCATGCTTGCGAGCTCCTTGTCGTTCTTCGGATCGCAGTAGCGTAAGAAATACCACGACGAGCCAGCCCAGTTCGGCATGGTGTCGGTCTCGCGCCTCGCCGGTCCGCCGCAGTGCGGGCACTTCACGTTCACCCATTCCTTGATCCCATCGAGGGGAGATTTTCCAGTGCCCGACGGCTGGTATTTTTTGACCTGCGGAAGTTCAACGGGCAAGTCCTTTTCGGAAATCGGCACGACGCCCGGCATCACGTGTTCGACCTTCCATGCGACGAGTCCGTTCTTCTCAATGCGTTCGAGGTAGTCCGGCGTCAATGAATAGAACCGTCGCAATTCATCCAGCGTCGGTGAGAAATTCCTTCTCAATTGCCCGAGCAGGTCCTTTCTTCCGTACAGCTCTTTGAGATCTTTCAATAGATACCGTTCTGTCACACGAAGGTACATCGTCTCATCCATGCCTTTGAGAGATCCCTTAATGATGTCACCGACCTTGATGTCGACGAAGTATCGATCCTTCTCGTCAGGATTCAACGCGCGCGTCTCAACGGTTTTTTCACCGGATTGCAATGCTCGCCACGGACCTTCGTAGAAATTCAGCTTCCACTTCGTCGATTCTGCTTCCGCCTTGCAGTGCTCGCAGTGCACGACCGGGATCGGCTCGCCCCAGTAGTGCTGCCGCGAGAACACCCAGTCGCGGAGCTTGTAGTTCACAGCGGGTTTTGCTTTTCCTTCTTTTTCCAACATCGCGACGATCTTCTTCCCGCCCTCCTTGCTCTTCATGCCATCGAACTGGCCCGAATCGATCATCCTGCCTTCTCCGATGTACGCGCCCGTTCCCGCGCAATATCGTTCCCACACGTACCGCTGCGACGAGATGTTTAGGAATGCTCCGACCTCATCCCGCGTCAACCATTTCGGCGTGTGTTTCTTGAGTTCTTCCTGCTTCACTTCCGTCCGTTCCTCATCAAGAAGGTCGAACAATAGCCCGACGGCGTCGGCAACGCGGTTTTCTTCCTTGTGCGCGGCATAGTAGTGTCCTATCTGGCGGCCAAGGGATCTGACATACCGGACGTTGGTGAAACCCGTTTCTTCGGCAATTTCCTTTTTCGCCGCTTCAACAGGATCATCGCCGTCAACGCCGCCGATGATCAGCGTATTCCAGTAATAATCGTTCCAGTTGAGACAGAGGTAGGTGTCGTTCTTCGGATTACGCAAAAGCGCGTACACGGTTTTTCGAATTACTGTTGGTTTTCCGGCTTGCCGCTTCGAACCTTCGTCCTCAAACTCCGGAACAATGACCTCACGGATCGGCAGCTTGAATTTCGTAGCAAATTCGAAATCGCGCTCATCGTGCGCAGGGACTGCCATGATCGCGCCCGTGCCGTAACTTATGAGCACGTAGTCCGCGATCCAGACCGGAATTTTTTCGTTGTTCACCGGATTCACTGCAAAGGCGCCGGTGAACACGCCGGTTTTTTCCTTTTCCAACACAGTGCGTTCAAGCTCCGACTTCTTCGCTACATCTTTCTTGTATTTCTCCACTGCCTTTTTCTGCTTTGCGGTCGTAATTTCATCAACGAGCGGATGTTCTGGCGATAACACCAAATACGTCGCGCCGAACAGCGTGTCTGCGCGGGTAGTAAACACTTGAATCGATCGCTGTTTGTTTATTAAATCAAGCAACTCCGGAATATCCCTGACGCCATCGTGCTGAGTGAAGTGTCCGCGCCCAGGTAGTACGATTGATTGTGCATGAAGTCCCTTGATAAATTTTTTCGCACTGGTAATATATCGTTCATCATCGTCCGTTGAATACACCACGGTGATGTTTTTGGCAATACCAGGAACGAACGTGAATGTGTAAAGCTTCTGAAGTGCATTATCGCGTTCGGTATCATCTATACGTGCAATGCATGCCGGCGCAATCAAGATAATATTTGCAACAGATTCTTTCTGCTCGGCCAAATACCTCGCTACAAAACTCCCGCCAGCGCTGACTCCGATCACGAGCGAAGAATGGTCGAGCTTGCTCTTCCCTAACGCCTTTTTGACCGCTTGTTTCCATATTTCATAATCTGGTGCATTTGCTCTTGGAAGATCAGATGCAATCACTTCGTAACCAAGCGTATGAAGTTCGCGCTGTAACCACGGATAAAAGTGTCTAGCCATTTGCAATGAGTAGTTTGGTTCTTGCGGACTGCCATGGATAATAAGCGCTACTGGTTTTTCCGTTTTGTGAATCTCAAACCTCACTTCCGCTCCCTCACTCCTGCCAATCCAGTTCTGCTGCTGCGTCTTGATTCGCTCCGAGTAGTCTACTGTGTCCAAATCCTTCAGCAACCGATCCGCGTACGCCGTGATCTTCAGCATCCACTGCTTCTGCATCCTGCGCTCGACGGTTGTTCCGCACCGCTCGCACTTTCCACCAACGACCTCCTCGTTCGCAAGGCCGATCATATCCTTCGGGCACCACGAGATCGGGATTGTCGCCTGGTACGCGAGCCCTGCTTTCAGTAATTTCAAGAAAATCCACTGCGTCCATTTGTAGTACGCAGGGTCAGTCGTGTCCACTTCGCGCGACCAATCGAACGAAAGGCCGAGCGACTTCATCTGCCGCCGGAAGTTCGCGATGTTCTTGTCCGTCGCCTCGCGCGGGTGCACGCCAGTTTTTAACGCGTAGTTCTCTGTCGGCAGCCCGAACGCGTCCCACCCGATCGGGAACAGGACGTTCTTCCCTTGCATGCGCAGCTTCCGCACGACCGCGTCGAGCGCTGTGTACGAGCGTACGTGCCCCACATGCAGCCCATCGCCGGAGGGATACGGAAATTCGACCAGTACGTACGACTTCGGTGACGAAGAAGCGTCTTTGGCGATGCCAAGCTTCTCGTGCTCCCATCGCTTCCGCCATTTCGCCTCGATCGCCTTGTGATCGTACTTCGACATGGTTGCATAGTACCACATTTGACACGGTTTTTCAGGCATGGTAGCTTATCTGTTGCACTTTTTGCGTTCCCGTCCTCTTCTGTATTACTGGAAATTCGATGTACGCCCTCTACGGACGGGCTCGCACATGAGGAACTTCTATCGCCACACGCTTCACACAGATCGCGCTCCGTATCGCAATCGGGTTTGTAAAATTCCTGGGCATGCTCGGCAAAAGCGTGCTCTTTGTGATTTCGGGGCTTGTTGTCGCGCCAGCTCGCGTCATTGGACGTTTTATTTTAAAAATATCGCTTCCGTTCTACCGTCTTTCGTTCAATGCGAAGCACCGGACGGTCTCGCTTCAGAAGAAGCAGGGAGGGCGGCCCTCCGTGCTCGCGCTCCTAACGAGCCGGTACATCATCCACGCTTCGGTCGTCGTCCTTACGCTCGGTGTCGCGATTAACAACGTAAGCGCCCGAGGCACAGGGTTAAGCGATATCGGCGGTGACAGCATCTTGAGCACGTTCGTTACGGACGAAAATACGGAGGACATCATCGAGCGCACACCCGCGACGAAGGTCTCGTATATCAAGAAGGAGCGGGCGATCTCACAGGAGGTCGCGTTCGAGGCAGAGCTCGGTGCAGACCCCGGAGCAGAAGGATCGGTTGCGGACACTGGGAACGCGCTCCAGATACCGACGCTCACGAGCGACGGCATCCCACAGCGTTCGGACGTTACCACCTACATCGTTCAGAACGGCGATACGCTCGGCGGCATCGCGAACAGGTACGGCGTAACGCAAAAAACCATCCTCTCAGCGAACAGTATATCGAACGCAGATTTTTTGAAACCGGGACAGGAACTTCTGATCCCGCCGATAACCGGCGTGCTCCACAAAGTGGCGAAGGGCGAAACGGTCGCTTCGTTAGCAAAGAAGTACGAGGTCGATGCGCAGGATATCCTCGACTTCAACCACCTTGCTGATGCTTCCGCGATAGCGGTCGATCAGACGCTAATGGTTCCCGGCGGTACCTTGCCTGAACCAACGCCGGTACCGCAACCTTCAGGAAGTGCGCCAGGCTACCGCGGGAGAATACCCGGTTCCGCACCGTCGATCGGCGGAGGCAAGCTCAACTGGCCAACGGTCGGAAGAAAGATAAACCAGTACTTCCGTTACGGCCATACCGGGATCGATGCTGAGTGCAAATACAGCAATCCGCTGTATGCAGCTCGCGATGGAACAGTATCTGCGGTCATCTACCAGCGGTACGGGTACGGCTATCACATCATCGTCAGCCACGCAGGCGGTCTCCAGACGCTCTATGGCCACGCATCGAAGATATTCGTCAAGCCCGGCCAGCGCGTTGCACGAGGACAATCGATCGCTATGTGCGGTTCGACCGGGAGATCGTCCGGTACTCACGTGCACTTCGAGACGATCGTGAACGGACGAAAGGTCAATCCATTATCATATTTATAATCTAACTAAAAAAGGGATTTACCCTGAGCGCAACGAAGGGTCCTGTTTTTTTATATTCGGATTAGCGTTTTCATAACCGCGGATTCATCCTGAGCGTCACCGAAGGATCAATCCACTCTCCTACCTCTAGCCGCTGCGTTCATCAATAGAAGTAAGCGGTAAGGTACGAGGTTGTCGAGGTAATTGTCGGGTCATTAAGGAACTCGGCTGAGTTTGTGTGTACGAGCTGCTGATAGGTTAGTCCGCGCTTCTTCGCAAACCGGAGAAGCAGCGAGATCGACGGCGGAGAATCGACCGGGATATCGAGAGCAGTATCGGCATCGCCAGCTGTCAGAACGGACAGGGAGCGCTCATCATCAGTACGCGCGCCTTCGATATCCTTATAGTGAGAAAAATCCACGCTCGCAATGAGAAGGTCGTTAGGACCGATAAGGTCAGAGATGGCGTCAGCGAGCTGGTCGAGTTTGTCGGAGCGGAGATCGCCTCGGATAGCGAGCGGTACGATAGAAGCGTTTGGAAACTGATGCGCTAGGTATGGAATCGCAGCTGATACGCTCGGCTCATGTATGATCAGCGCATCGTCGTACACTGCGACCCCTCGGTCAACAAGCGCCTGGATCATTTCTTGGTTTGCCGAAACAACGCCATCAGGCGTGCCCCATGAATTTTTCGCAGTCGTTACGTACGCGGTTCCCTTATTTTCGTGGTCAGGCCCGACAATGACAACGGTTTCTGGTTTGTAAGATGCCTCAAGTCCACGGAAAAACGCTGCGATCAGCGGAGCGACGAGGGTGTGGTGCGGCACGATACCCGCAACGACGCGACCTTTCGGTTGTACTGTGTACGGAATAGCTCTTACGAATGCGTCATTGACCGCCCATGAGCTCGTATCCTGTACCGGAATGATCGCAGCTGAGGCATTGCGATCCGTTTGGAAACCACGGATCCACAGGGTACCGCCGACGATCCCGGTAGCTACAGCTAAAACACCGATACTCCAAGCCACTGCGCGACGCTGCATGTACGATCCTATTCGATAACGAGCGGCGCCTCGCTGCTGTACTGGACGTTCGACGGCGCGTCGAACGCCTGGATGGTAACCGGCTCAGCAATGACCGTACCGGCCACAACCGCCCGCGCATAGTAGTAGAATATATTGTCACCCGCGTAGAACTTCGCGCGGTTGTACTCGACGCTGTATGGATAGTAAACGTGATCGCTGCGATCGAAGAGCCACGGATTGCTGACGACCCGAAGTCCAGCCGGGAGCAGATCGACGAGGCCGAACTGCTTGCCGAGCGCACCGGATTTCTTCGACCACGTGAACTCGATCTTCACGAGATCGCCTTTCTTGAACTTCGTCGTCGCTTTTCCGCTCACAGAGTACTTACGGCTGATCGATAGATTCGCGTCCCGAGCGGCCTTCGAGGAATCGAACGGCTCGCTGTACGTCGATACAACGGACACGTTCCCTGTGTGGGCGGTTACAGAAAAAGTCTTTGCTTCATCAACAGACAGGCTCAATGTTAGCGCATCCTTCTTTCCCAGCTGTTTCGTCTCGCTTGCGCCATTCAACGTATACGTCACGCTCACGGTACCGGCCGAGGCGTTCTTGAGCAGCCGTACTATGGCAAGCGCCTCTTCAAGGTGCGTCGAAGTATCCTTTGGAGGATTTGCGACAACGTACTTGATCAGCCCGTACCGTTCGTTAAGAGCAAGGCTTGCCGCAAGTATGGCGAACCGCGCCGTGTTCACGATTTTCTCGTCGTCGTTTGCGCCGAGCTTCAGACGCACGTACTCGTCCTGCGTCTGGCTGTACCGATCGAGGATGAGCCGTGCGATCGGCCGCGCCTCTTCTTTTGCGCCGAGCGTTTCGAGCGCGAGTGCGAGCGTCAGCTGATCCCGGTCCGGTAGCCCCTCGACTTTCAGAAGCGTCTTGATCTCATTGAGCACAGGCTCTTTCAGCTGCGCAAGTCCATAGAGCGCATAGGCAACCTGTTCTGTATTCGACTTTGGATCGTCGATCGTTCTGCGGAACCACCTAACCAGCTTCCCAGCGTTGTCGATGAATGCAGGATCGGCAGCAGCGAGTGCGCCGTACTCAAGGTCTTCGCTCCCGATTGCGTACAGCGCAAGACCCTTCTCGGTCATGAACACCGATGGGTCGCCAGGAGACGTCCATGGCTGGTCCTTAAATTCGCTCTCGAGCGCGTTCGATGCGATACGCGCTGCGACCGTGTCATCAAGACGACTGTACGGACTCCAGAGAAGACCCCACAGCAGGTCGTAGGCAAGGTTCCGGTCTGCATCGCCGATCCGAAGCTGCGTCCTCCCGCTCGCAGCGAACACCGGCGTCTCGGCTTTCTCGAGGTACGCGGTCTTCACCGTCCGCTGCATGAGGTTCGAGCCGAGGACGTGGAGCGGCTCGACAACGGCGTCATTCTGATCCTTTGCAGTAATAGAAACCCGAACCTTGTAGTCACCGACATCGAGTTTCGGAATATCGATGCTTACCGACTCGAACGCTTTTCCGCGAACCGTCGCTTCCGTGCCCGGCATGTCAACAATGGAAAAACTGAAGTCAACGGCATCGCCCGCCGAAAGATCGCTTCCGTAGGCCGTTGCAGCGAGCTTCTGCTTATCACGGCTTAAGACCCGGTCCGAAAACGAGGTAACAACGAAGAGCGGTTTCTGGACTGACACGACGCGGTCATCTAATCCGGCCTTCAGGTCGTCAGTAACGGCCTGCGCCGTTATGCGCCACGACGTGAGGTTATCGGGAAGCTTGTAGCTTACTGTCCCGTTCCCGCTTGCGTCGGTTTCGATCTCGGTATAGAGCGCGTTGTCCCGGAAATCAATACGGTCGCCGCCACCGCCGCCCCGTTCTGCGCCGACATCAGAAGTCAGCGCCTCCTTATGGCTCGCATACGTGCTGATGACTCCTTCGCTGACCCACCGGTAGAGCATTGCAAGCGGATCGTCATATCGCTGTCCCTGCAACGCAATAATAGCTTCGTCAACGGCGCTCAAATTCACGCGCGCACGCTGCCCATTGCCGTCCTTATCAGTCACCCGTACATCGAGCTTTGCCGTATCACCAGGGCCGTAGGTTTCATGGTCAGGAACAATCTCGATCTTAAGCGCCCGCGTCGTTTTGTCGAATTCGATTGTCGGCCCATAGAGTTCGGCAAATCCGACACCAGTGAACACCACTGCGCGCGTATACAGCATCGGGATATCGCTGTCGCTAAATTTGAAGCTGTAGGTTGGGGAATCCTTAACAGTGAAGTTCCGGAGTCCTCGCTGGCTCGATATGAACAGGATTTTTTGCGCAAGATCCTTCGATACAGCGCTGTTTCCGCGATTCACCTGGAGCTTAACCGTATCGCCTGGTACGTACGACGGGTTCGACTGGTTGCTTACGGCATTCAGGTCGACGAGTGACAGGTTAGGAACGCTACTCCCTCCTTCTCCGCCATATACGCTCGAGTAGTAGTACTCGCCTCGTGACCAGATGTACGCGGTATCGCGGGCTGTATCACCCTTTTCATCAACGCCTGATAGATCGACGTGATAGAAGAGCTTTGGATCGACGGTCAACGTTTTACTGAAGGTCCCGTTGCGATCGGTAGTAACGTTGAACGTCTCACGAAGCTCCTCACGCGTCTCGTAGCGGAACCGCTCGACTACCTTCTTAGAGAGAAAATCATAGTACGTCCCATCAGGGATTTCCTCGGTTATCGTCGCGTAGAGCTTTCCCTCGATCGTCTGATTGGGGCGAACCTCACCGACAACCTTACTGAAGGGGTCATCCGCAGTCGGATCGGCGAGCTCGGGGTGGAGGTTCCGGACCGTACCGGAAACCTCCGCCTTCGCCCCCTGTACAGTGCCCTCTGATTCGATCTGGAACCGGGCAGGGTACACCATGACCTGGTTCGATCCCCGGATATCGCCTTCGTACTGTTCGAACGGTACGACCGAAATGTCCGATGTGCTCGTGTGGTCCCCCATGCGTTCAAACGTCTTCGTGTAAACCGCCTTGCCGTTCGAATCAGTCGAAAAATCCGGCTTGCTCACGCCATAGTTCTGCTCGAACCGTAATCCGACGTTCGATACCGGCGTACCGTCGAAGAACGTCGTCGTTACCGTAATGTTCGCCGTTTCGCCAGCGAATACTGCGTACCGATCAGGCTTCACCGTGATCTGGTAGGGAGGTTTTTTATACGTTTCGACTGAAACGGACTTGCTCGTTACCCACTCATCTCCGACCGATACAACGATCTCTGGGTATCCGACCGTTGAAACGTCATTGAGGTCGATGCTGCCGATGTAGGTACCGGTCTGGTTAGTCGAAAGCTCGAGCGTCTTTAGGACATCCGCAGAATAACGGCCTTCGTAGTTCGTCTGTATGAGCCTGATCGTCACCTTCTCGGACGTCTTTGGATTATCACGTCGCTTAAGAACGCCCCAGAAACGGATGGTATCGTTCGGCAGGTACAGACTGCGATCGGTCGACAGATAGCTCCAATATTTCTCCGGAGCATAGGTCAATTTGAGCGAATCGCCGTACATCGATGCATTCCCGCCGTACCAGTTGTAGCTGTTCCCCTTAGCAAGGATCACGGTATCCTTATCGTTCGCGCGGACCGTTGCAAAGATGACGCCGGTCTGGTTCTGACGGATATCATCAGGGGTTGTGAACGTAGCAATACCTTTTTCATCGGTCTGTGCAGTTACCGATGAATTCCGGAGCGCTATAGATGCTCCGCTCACAGGAGCGCTGCTAACGAGGTCGTTGACCCAGACGAGCGTATCGGTCTGCGTCGCTACAGCGTATGCTCCGATCGGGCTTGCGAGGAATGGTATCTGAGAGTGGGTGTCGTTCGATGTTGAGTCGGCGAGGTAGAAGCCCTCGGAAAAGCTAGTACCGAGAGTGATGACACCGTTCTCCGCTTTCGTCTTGAACGTCCCTACCTTTGTGAGCCCTTTAGTTTCGTACAGCGTTCCCTCATTGGCGTACATTGACCACGGAACGACATCCTGCTGATACTCCTCAAGGGCGGCAAGAAAAGCGTTGAGGTCCTTGTACTGGTACACGGTGAACTCGTAGCTCTTCGGCGTGCGCGTGTCGTCCTTTTCGTTATACGCCGACGGGAACGAGTACTCGGCAAAAACGATCGGTTCATTCGGACGGATGCTCTCGAACACATTCCTCGGGACGATACGTGAATATCCAGTATCCTGATCTTTTGATTTGCCCATAACCTCGAATTGGAACACGAAGTCTTCTGCAAGTCCTTCCGATGCTCCCTGCGGCGTAAGTCCTTTTTTCACAGTAACCGTATACACGGACTTTTCCTTCAACTTCTTTGCTGGAACGAATACCAGCGTCCGGTTATGGACCTCGACGCGTCCGTCGGTCTTCGGCGAGATGTCGAGTTTCTTTTCAAAATCCTTCGCGGAGACGCCGCTCGAACTGAACGTGACCTCGATGCCCGTCTCCTGCGCCACGCTCGTTGCCTTATTGCGCGGCAATGTTCCTATAATTTGGAACGCGTTCCTGACCTGGTATGCCCACGAGTAGGTGCGCGGCGAAGGTGCGCCATTATCGGTCTTTGCGTATCCCTCATAACTCGCCGTGTAGACTGTTTTTTCCGAAAGGGCTTTCTCAGGAACGATCTCAAAGGAGTTCTTCCCTTTTTCTTTGACGCTGTATGCGACGTCCGGCGTGAGCTTGAAGTTGCTCTTGACGTCTTCGGCTGTGACCGTTCCTTCTTCTGCCTTGAGGGTAAAGGTCGTTCCGGCTTCGACACCGAGCGTATCGCCCTTCGTCGCCTCGAGCGTGATGGTCGCCGCTTTTGCTTCCTGTGCTATATATGAACTAAGCGGCGTCCGGTGAAAAAACTTTGTAAAAAAATCATCCGGGACAATGGCAATCGCAACTAGTACTCCCGCGATGACCACGGCCGGTATTCCGAACTTAAACACGTTCGGAAGGAAGCCCCGACTTTTTTTCGCGCGCGTATCCGAACGTTTTGGCGCGTATGACTCATCAGGCGTTCGCATAACAACCTTCTTTAAGGATGAAGAAAAATGTGGCGAGGGTTCTGGAGAATGGCGAAGCGAGCGGAGGGCGTTCGCTGCATCGAGAACGTCGCGGTCGGAATCAGAAAACACCGGAGGCTGCTTGCGTCTTCCAGCAAGGAACTCAAGGTACTCGTCAGTGGTTTCTGTCGGGTTGTTACTCATACGACCTCCTTTGCAATGACCGCCGCTTTTTTTAGAGCGCGGTACTGAAGCACTTTAACGTTGCCGTGGGACATTCCCATTACCTCCGCGGTCTCGGCTACTGTCCGCTGTTCAATGAATCGATACCGGAGCACGTCACGATAGTGGTTCGGAAGTTTTTCAAACACCTTCTGCGCTCGCATGTGACGTACGTCTGACGATTCATCGGCAGGCTCTGACTCGAATCTCTCGTCTTGCTTCGCACCGATCCCGGAAAAATCGGCAACGAGCTCTTCGCGAACCTTGTACCTCGATCGCCAAAAATCAGCGATTGCGTGCCGGGCAATGCCGTACAACCACGTTCTGAACGAGGCTGTTCTCTGGTAGGTTGGAAGGCTGTTGACCATACGGAGCATCACGTCTGAGGTAAGATCTTCCGCGTCCTGAAGGTGGTTCACGTGGCGGAAAATGTATCGATAAAGGGGGGTGAGGTGCCTGTCGTAGAGTTGCGACAGAGCGCTTTCGTCGCCAGCCTGTGCGGCTGCCGCTAGCCCCTCATCTACCAACTGCGCGTGTGTAGTATTCATCAGTGTGCCTTTTTCTCTGTGCGCAGCCATCATTGCCGACTGACAGGGCCCTCTACTATTGTTAGTCGGACGAGGTTACGCACACCCTTGTAGTGTAGCAAAAAACAGCCATTATGTGGCATACGTGCGATACTCTACCCCGACCTTACGTTAAAGTCGATTCTCCTTTAATTATTCGTACCAGTTCGTCCCTGTGCCGTTCCATATCATCGCGATGTTTAGCTTCTACTGTCAGACGAAGGTAGGGTTCTGAACGTGACGGGCGGACATTGAACCACCAATCGGGATACTCCACGGTTATACCATCGAGCTCATCGCGTATCCCGTCGCTGAATCTCTGCCGGATCGTATCGAGTGCTTTTGAGTGGTCTTCGATGTGCAACTCAACGCGATCATGGGCATACGGATCCAAGCCCTCCCTGATCTTCGATAACGGCCGACCGTCAGTAGCAATCGCCCTAAGCGCGAATGCAGCAGGGAGCAATCCCGAATCAATGCAGTTGTATTTTCGTTGGATATAGTGCCCGGATGTCTCGATGCCCATCACGGCCTTGCTCCGGACAATCGCCGGAACCATGTTCACGCTCCCGACACCGGCGCGTATCGGGATCCCGCCTGCCGCAGTGATCATTTCCGGAACAATACGCGAGCACACGACATTGTAGACGATGTGTGCGCCTGGGTGCTCCGTAAGGAACATCCGTGCGAGTATGATCCCCGTTTCCTCGCCGATGAGTTCGCTCCCGCGCTCATCAACGAGGAACATCCTGTCGCCGTCCGCGTCGAACGAAATGCCGAGATCGACGCCGCGATCACGGACCGCCCGACTTAGACCCACGAGCGCTCCCTTTTCCTTCGGATCGGGACCCCTTCCGGGAAACAGTCCGTGGACGTCCATGTTGATACCGGACCACTTGTACTGAAGTGCGTGCATGAGCGCAACTGCTGCGGGAGCAGATACACCGTTGCCAGGATCGATGACGACCCTCAGCGATCGGACTCGGGTGAAATCCACCGCCTGTACAATGAACGAGGTGAAGTCTGGGATGACATCGATCTCACTATAGGAACCAAAGTGGCTTGAAACGGGAACGAATGTACCCTGTTCGGCTATATGACCAAGCGCACTGTTTTTTTCTCCGACTAGCAGTTGTGCACGAGCATCCACAAACTTTACACCATTCCACTCCGGGGGATTGTGCGACGCAGTCACCATTGCGCCCCCGTCGCACTTGTAGCGGTCGACCGCAAAGTAAAAGGCATCGACTGGTACCAATCCGAAATCAACCACGTCGTCCCCGACATCACGCATCCCGACAATGATCGCTTCCGCAAAATCATTGCTGGATACCCGGCCATCCCGTCCGACACCGACGCGACCGGGTTTCTTCATGGTGACATATGCTTTCGCGAGCTTTACCGCGAGGATACTATCGATATCCTTACCCCAAATACCGCGAATACCGTACGAGCCGTAGATCGACGGGCGTTGTGCCATCATCTTAGTCCTCAATAATGAACGTATGCCTTACGAGCAGATGAGTAACGCCTATACTAACGCCTCAAGGTTAACATTAATACTCGATGTCCAATCCACTTCCTGAAACTTATGCAGTAATGTGCCGATGTATTGCTTCAACCGAGTATACTGTTGTTCGCCGGTTGCTTCGAATTTTATCGTTAGATAGGGACCGTTCTGAGAATATCGAACAACGAACATGCTATCGGATAGATCGAGCCGAACTCCATCGCCGGCCCGTTCATCGTCAATGATCTCTGCTTCTGGAAAGTCCTTTTTCAGGATCGGACTAATCTTCTCCATGAGCGCCGCCTTGCGATCGTCAGCGCAAAAGAGCTTGATCTCTGGGCTGGATTTGTACTGCGGGAGGCCCGCCAACGCCTGAGAGAGGCTTTGGTTCGTATGATCAAGGTAGTGCAGCAGCCGCATACTGGAATACAAGCCGTCATCGTGATTGTAAAAATCGGCTGAAAAGAAGAAGTGGCCGGAGAGTTCGCCGATGAAAGCGGCTTTTATCTCCTGATTCTTCTTTTTTAAGAACGAATGGCCGGTACGCCACATGAACGGAACGCCGCCGTACTTAGTAATCGTCAACGGCACGACCTGCGAGCACAGCGTATTGAACATTATCTTTTCTCCCGGGTGCTGCTGAAGGACATCGATCGCAAAAAGGGCAACAAGGACGTCGTTCCAAATGATTGTGCCCTTTTCATCGATGATACCAATGCGGTCACCGTCAGGATCGTACGTGAATCCAAGATCGGCCTTAGACTCAATTACCTCATTGCGTAACCGTTCTGCAACAATGTGCTCGGTCGGATCAGGCGTGCCGAGCGGGAAGGCTGGATCGATCGTAGTATTTTTTTCAATAACCTCGCACCCCGCCTGACGGAACAGATCCGGCGCGATGGCGCCAGCCGTCGAACAGCTTGGATCAATGACGACCTTGAACTTTCTTTTTAGCGGCAATCTCTTGATAACGTCATCGTAGTACGCTTGCCGTATATCGCGCTGAGTGACCTTTCCCGGATGCGCTCCTTGCTCAAAATCATCGGACTCTACCATCCGGAGCAATTCTTTCATGCCGTCGGATACGAGCGTTTCAGAATAGCCAATGGAAAACTTAAAGCCGTTGAACTGTTTTGGATTATGCGAGGCGGTAACCATTGCTCCGCCCGGACGGTTGAGATAGTACTGCGACCAGTAAAACGTTCCGACAAGGTTCATGCCAATGTCGATGACGTCGATTCCTGACCAGACATAGCCTCGCATCAGTGCAGCAGCGTATTCCTCACTGGTCGCCCTGCAGTCTCGCGCCACGACAGCCTCCGTAATACCCTTCCGTTTCATGTAGGTCCCATGTGCCTTACCGATACATTCGACGATTCCAGGATTCAAGTCTTCATTGACGATACCGCGAAGGTCGTAGCCGCGGAATATCTGGGGGTTCACTTTCATAGGTGCATGATTATTACATTATTAGCCTGTGTTGGTATATTACAGGTTTATCCACTCCAGTAGTATAGCAAACGATGGCGAAATATTGACAGAACGGACGCCGTTCCTGTAGGTTCCCGCTGATAGCGCAGCATCTCGCGCTCGTTCAAACACCGCCACCTACGGGGGACGCCATGAATGCACAGCACGACGCGCGTGCATCGGACGCCTTCCGACGCACGCTCCGTAAAGCAACCCGTCTGACGCTGCGGTTCATCGGGATCTGGGCGGCATTCCTCATCGGAACGTTCGCCTTCCGTGTCGTAAACCGGCTGATCATCGGTGGTACGCGCGTGCCTGTCGGGAAGGGTCCGCTACTTACTAGTGACAAACCACCAGTCGATGATCGACTCATTCCTGCTGGGGATTGTCCTCTTCTTTCCACGCGTGCTCTGGTACTGGCGCGATCCGCCGTTCCATCTCGCCGACGGGAGGAACTTCGGGAAACATCCGTTCCTCGGGATCTTCTACGACGCACTCCGGGCAATCCCGGTCGACCGGACGAAGCAGGACATGCAAGCGTATAAGGCGGCGGTCAAGGCGCTCCAAAACGGACGCGTGCTCTGTGTCTTTCCGGAAGGAGGGCGCGAAAGGCCGGGCGAATTTCTGCGCCCGCTCCAGCCGAAAGCGCTCACGTACGCCCTTGCGGTCGCAACACCCGTTCTCATATGCGCCTTCCACGGTATGCACGACGTCCAGCGCTACGCGACAAATCCGCTCGATGATCCTGTATGGTGGCGGCGGATCGTACGGCACACGAGCTGGCTCACTTCGTTCAGGTGGGGAAAGCGCATCGGATTCGTCTACGGCCCGCTGCTTACGGCCGAGGAGGTTCGGAAGATTGCCGGCGACGGAACCCGCGCCGAACAGAGAGAACGGCTCACGCAGTACGTCGAACAGGTACTTCGTTCGCTCAAGGAGGAGACAGAACGGCTCGTTAGACACAGCGCCCCGTAAGGATACGAGGCGCTGTTCACCTATATGTCACGGCAATCACGTTTGCAATTTTCTGTACGATACGCTAAGGTCGAAATGACGGCCGACGCGGGGTTGTCACAAACGTCAGACCGCCTACGATCTAGGCAACTGCGAACGGCCTCACGTCCGTTCGTTTACACGTTCCCCCCACTCGTTCACGGAAGGAGCGGGCGCATGAGGTTCCTCGATACGCTTCTTGAGGAAATGCGCGAGCTCGCGACACACCTATCACAGGTTTGTCACGACCTCCCCCACCACTTCAGCTTGTTCTGCGCGCTCACCCCGAGCGGACAGGAGCTCCTCGACGCGTTCGACCAGTATCGAACGACGACGGCAAGAGACGCGTCATTCACACAGTTTGCCGTGGCGTTCCTCAACGCACGTGGCGTGACAATCCATCACTCCATCCACACCACCTGACGCTCTCTACGCGAACGACCCCCATCCCGGCTGCGGACGCCCTCCGTAGCCGGCCTTCTTTTTCAAACATTACCGATGGCTCACTTTTCACGTTGTCGGTACTGCAGCGCTTCGGCAACGTGCGTTTCGCTAATAGCCTCATCACCAAAAAGGTCCGCGATGGTGCGCGATACTTTAAGGACACGGTGATACGCGCGACCGGATAGTCGAAGGTTGTCTACCGCAGTGTGCAACAGCGTCCGCGACCTCTCATTAAGAATACAAAAATGTTTTATCTCATTGATGCTCATCTCCGAATTCATCATCGTGCCTGAATTCCCGAAACGCTCCCGCTGTTGGAGCCGCGCACTGCTGACCCTGCCTCTTATTGTTTCTGATGCTTCGCTCTCGAAGGACATCCCGAACACTTCTGACGACTGACGAGGCACGTCGCAACGAAGATCGATCCTGTCGATCAGTGGCCCGGAAATGCGGCGCCGGTACCGTTCGATCTGGTACGCCGAACAACGGCACTGGTTCACCGGATCTCCGGCGTATCCGCAGGGACACGGATTCTGGCTCGCGATGAGCGTGAATCGCGATGGGAACCGTACGCTCATTGCCGCCCTGCTCACGTTCACGAATCCGTCCTCGAGCGGCTGTCGGAGAGACTCAAGAACGGCACGGGGAAACTCAGGAAACTCATCGAGAAACAACACTCCACGATGGGAAAGCGTGATCTCTCCCGGGTGCGGATTCGAACCGCCACCGACAATAGCGGCGGATGACGCGGTATGGTGCGGGCTCCTGAAAGGTCTCACGGTTACGAGCGGACTCGAAGGATCCAGGAGGCCTGCAACGCTGTAGATCCTCGTAACCTCGAGCGCTTCCTGCCCTTCAAGAGCCGGTAAAATCCCTAAAAAAGCCCTTGCAAGCAGCGTTTTTCCGGAGCCCGGAGGCCCGGAAAACAGCAGGTTATGGCCCCCTGCGGCCGCGATTTCCAGGCATCGTTTAGCAAGGTGCTGACCTGCGATGTCTCGAAAATCGACAGAGGGAACGATCGTACGGCGTGGTGTTCTTGCCCGCACGTACTGTGAGATCGAATGTGATCCTCGGAAATGTCTGACGACTTCTCGAAGCGATGTCACAGGATAAATAGCGGCGCTCTCGACGAGCCCTGCCTCGATCGCGTTCGCTTCTGGCACGATGAACGCACTGACACCCTGCTCGAAGAGGCTCGCAACGATCGGGAGGATCCCCGTTGTCGGACGGAGCTGACCGTCGAGGCTTAATTCGCCGAGAACACATACCGATCTCTTCGGAGCAATGAGTGATCGCTTCGCTCCAAGGATCGCAAGCGCTATCGCTAGATCGAACGCTGATCCTTCCTTCCGTACGTCAGCCGGAGCAAGGTTCACGGTAATCCGCTGCAACGGAAAATCGATCCCTGGCGTGTTCTTGATCGCCGAACGAACCCGTTCCTGCGCTTCGGTTACGGCGGTGTCAGGAAGTCCGACAATGAACATGCGGGGGATCCCGTTCGAGATATCCGCTTCGACGGTGACCGGGACCGCATCAATGCCGACGAGCGTTGCCGTTGTGACCTGAAAGGTCATAAAATAACGGTGGGTTCGCGCCACCGTTCGTCAACAAAACACTACATCATTATACGCGCCCTGTCAAACGCGCATAGTAAAAAGACGAACACTACTTGTGTTCAAGCGTTTTTTTCCGCTTCTCCGCCCATCCACTCGCCACGATTACGATCAGTGCGAAAACGATGACCAGATCGCTCACATTAAAAACGGGGAACCAGTCACCGACGCTCACGTAATCGATGACGTACCCGTGCTGCAGCCTGTCGAGATAGTTGCTGAATGCCGCCATGATGAGGACGAATAAAACAGAAGAGCGAACGACGTCATTTTTCCGGTACCAGTACAACGCTACGAACATGAAAAGTCCGAGCACGACCGGTATGAGCACGATGGAAAGTGTTTTTGGGAACGCGATGCTGAACGCGATAGCCGGATTCTGGAAAAACTCGAATCGCACCCCTCCGTGAGCGGGCCCGAGGGTAGTTCCGGCAAGTGCGAGCTGTTTCAGTGCCCTATCAATGCAAAAGAGGATAAATCCGAAACCGACGGTCAGTAGCGCGGCGGTGCGTTGCTTCATACTTTTTGAAGCCTATCATATTTTTCGGATATGGAAAGGGCGCGTTAAGCGCCCCTTCCCGTAATCACGGGATTGAAAATGTAAGGCATAACGCGCCCAAAGCTCTTCGGGCTAACGTCACTCCCGCCACTCTGCGCATCCATTCAGTTTACAAACCGATGCGCGAAGTGGCAGGCGTGGCGATCAAGGCCTGAAAAGCCATTGCTCTTTGACTTCCGAGTTGTTCAATGAGCGTGTATCTCGACCGTCCTTCCGGTGACACCCATATACCACGTAGGCATATAGGATTCACCATTTTGTTTTGTTTTTTACAGGGGCTCGGACCCCATATTCGGATAGTCGAGAAGCTCGAGCTACGGCGACATCGTAACGCAGGCATAACGACCATCCCTAGAAACATGCTTTGTTAACGAGAGATAGCGCAAGTATAGCACTAAAAATAGCCCATGTCAATATAAACGAGGCAAAGAACAAAATTACTAAGTTATTTATGCTGTCCTACCCTTTTTTCTGAGCGTTACGAGGCCTTTTTCCACAAGGAAATCGGCAACGCGCTGGTACACCTGATCGACGGTGAGCGTCGTTGTGTCGAGGTAGAGGTCGTAGTTTTTTTTGTTAAATGGGTTTATACGGAACCACTTCCGGTATCTCCTCCGTTCACTCACCATCCTCCTCTTGATCGACCGTTCGAGGGTCGGAAGTGTCCCGACGCGGCGGATCTCGTTCCGGTCGTTCCTTTTTTTCAGAACGTTCATGATACGGCGCGCCCCTTCTCGCATAGAAACCGACAGGAAGATCTTAACCGAATGGGGAATGAAGTAGTATGACGTGCGCCCTTCGACCACGAGGTTTGTGTACCGCTTCCCGAGGCGCGCCTGATACGCATCGACCTCGCGGTCAACCTTTGGATCCTTTTCACAGAGCTTTCCGAACTCGTCCATGGTCATCCCTCTCTTCTTAGCGATATCGCGCATGATCTGTCCCATATAATAACGACGGTACCCCAGCGCCCGTGCCAGTCGTTCTGCAATCGTACTCTTCCCTGATCCCGGCATGCCGCCGAAGGTGATGATCATGAGATTAGTGTACCACAATACATAAGCGCCCCGGTCGTACGACCGGGGCGCTTCCAATATGCATCTATTTCAATCCAAGATCGTCCATTGGCTTCAACGGATCGATCGTCGGACCCTCGTCTCGACGGGGACCGCGATCGTATCCTCGCGGTGGTCCCCTTCGGTCATCACGGAAACCTCCGCGGCGCGGTGGTCCCCTTCGGTCATCACGGAAACCACGGCCTCCGCCGAACCCGCCATTACGCGGACCGCGGTCTGGGCGGCGCACGTCGTTCGCAGGATCGTAAGAAGGATCGAGCTGCTTTATCGACAACGAAATGCGTCCTCGCTCTTTGTCGACCTCGAGCACCTTCACTTTAACCTTATCGCCGATCTTCACGACATCGCCGACAACGTTCACGCGCCGAGGGGAGAGTTCGGAAATGTGCACCATGCCGTCCTTGCCGGGATACAGGTCGACGACCGCGCCGATCTCCTTACCGCTCATGCGGTCCGTTACGATCTTCGATACGGTCCCCTCGATGATCTCGCCGGGCTGGATCTCGCGCGTCAGATTCTGGATCCACGTGAGCGCACGATCAGACATTTCCTTCAAGTGCGAGGTGACCATGACTAACCCTGAATCCTCGATGTCGATCTTCGTGACGTCTTGCCCACCGCACTCATCGATGATCTTGTTGATCGTCTCGCCGCCCTTACCAATGACCTCGCGGATCTTTTCCGGATCGATCTGGATCGACACGATGCGCGGCGCGTAGGGTGAGAGTTCCTTACGCGGTTCGGCGATCGCCTGCGTGATCACGTCGAGTATCTTCGCTCTCGCCTTTTTCGCGCCCTCGAGTGCCTCGACCGAAACCTTGTACGGAATGCTTCCGAGTTTTATGTCGAGCTGAATGATCGTGATGCCCTTCTTTGTCCCTGCGACTTTGTAGTCCATGTCTCCGTAGTGATCCTCAAGCCCCTGAATATCGGTCAGGATCTTGTACTTCTTGGTTTTAAGGTCGGTAATGAGCCCCATTGATATGCCAGCAACTGGGGAAGCGATCGGCACCCCGGCATCCATGAGCGCAAGCGTCGAGCCGCAGATAGAGGCCTGCGACGTCGAGCCGTTCGAGCTTAAAACCTCGGAAACTACGCGGATTGTGTACGGAAACTGCTCTTTTTGCGGCAGAACGGGCAGAAGGGCCTTTTCCGCAAGCGCGCCATGCCCTATTTCCCGGCGTCCGGGAGTCCTAATCGGTTTGACCTCGCCGGTCGAGAAGCCGGGAAAGTTGTAGTGGTGCATGTAGCGCTTCTTGCCCGAAAGCTCCATAGTGTCGAGCAGCTGTTCGTCGCCGGGGGAGCCTAGCGTAACGATCGATAGCACCTGCGTCTCGCCGCGCTGGAACAGGCCGCTTCCGTGCGTACGCGGAAGTATTCCAGCAGCTGCAGAAAGGGGACGGATCTCGTCGAGGGCTCGCCCGTCAACGCGCTTGTTTTCCTCGAGAACGAGACGGCGCGTTTCTTCCTCGAGGAGCGAGTTCAGGATAGTCAGTCCCTGCGCACGCTGTTCTTTTGTTACGTCGTTATCCGCTTTAAGCGTCTCTTCGAGTTCCTTTGTAAGCGACGTAAGTTTCTCCTCGCGTTCCATCTTATCTTTCGTCATAACGACATCGCGGAGCTTGTCCTTTGCGAATGCCCGTACCTTCTTCTCGACCTTCACGGATGCGGCCTTTTCCTCGTCAGTGAGCTCAACGATATCGAACGATGCTTTCTCACGGCCAACCTTCGCGACGACCTTCTCGATGAGCTCGATCACCTGTTTCACCCACTTCTGACCGAACTCGAGCGCGCCGAGCGCTATTTCTTCCGTGACCTCGTTCGCCATTGCCTCGATCATGATGTGTTCTTCTTTCGTTCCGGCAAGCACGAGGTCGATCTCGCTCTTCTCGCGCGCTGCGTACGTCGGATTCAGCGCCCACTCGCCGTTGATGCGTCCGATGCGAACGGCACCGATCGGACCCTTCCAGGGAACATCGGAGACCGCGAGCGCAGCAGAAGCGGCAATGAGCGCGACGATGTCAGGATCGTTCTCCTGATCGACCGACAGAACCGTAATGACGACCTGAACATCGTTCCGCGCAGTATTGTCGAACAGCGGTCGGATCGACCGGTCGACGAGCCGCGCCGTCAGGATCGCTTCATCGGATGGGCGACCTTCGCGCTTGATGAACCGGGAACCCTTGATCTTCCCTGCCGCATAGAGCCTCTCTTCGTAATCGACGAGGAGCGGAAAGTAATCCATACCCTCGCGGATCTCCTTGCTCATTACGGCGGTGCCCAATACGACCGTGTCGCCGTAGCGCACGGTTACGCTGCCGTTCGCTTGGGCGGCGAACTGGCCCGTCTCGATGGTCAATGTTCGGCCACCGAGCTCTGTAGAGAATTGTTCGTTCACAACTGATCCTTTCTGTTCTCCTGGCCGGCAGGCTCTAGACTATCAGTTTACCCGGTACCCAAACGTGGTAAGTGGTACTGGGCACAGCTGGTATAGTCTATCGGTCTACCGGTCAGAAAATTAATAAGTGATGCTACTGACGATCTCCCTGCGGCTGCCCCTGAGGGCGATTCCCTCTGCTGAAGCGGCGGAACGGTCGGATAGGGAGCAGAAACGTCTTACGGTCCGAAGAAATGTCTATAAATTCGTCGGCCCTCTCCTTGAGGCGGAGCGCCGCAGACTCGCCGAACGCCATGATCTCGACCCTGCATCCCTTCGTCATCTGGAGGAACTCAACGAGCGGCGTAAAGTCCCCGTCGCCGGAAACGAGAACGACCGTATCGAGCCGGTCCGCGATCTTTATCGCATCGACCGTGATCCCGACGTCCCAGTCGCCCTTCTTCGCCCCGCTCGAGAACACCTGAAGATCCTTCGACTTCACTTCGAAGCCCTGCTTTTCAAGCGCATCGAAGAACGTCTGCTCTTCGTTCGAGGCAGAGGATTTTATCACATACGCGATCGCACGGACGAGCCTTCGCCCCGCGACCGCCTGCTCGAGTATCTTCCCGAAGTTGACGTTCGTCTGGTACAGCGCCTTCGACGAATGGTACATGTTCGATCCGTCGACGAACACGCCGACGCGCTGCTCCTTGTGCTTTGATGCTTTAGCGTCCATATGCTTAGAGCTTCAACTTTAGCTTCTCAGCCATGCTCACAGATGCGTTCGGGTTCTCTTTCTGCAGGTAACGAAAGAGGCGCCGACGGAGCCCGACCTTGCGGAGCAGTCCGCGACGCGAAGAAAAGTCCTTCTTGTGATCCTTGAGGTGATTGGTCAGCTGCTCGATCTCGGCAGACAAAATAGCAATCTGAACCTCGGGCGATCCGGTATCGCCTTCGTGTGTCTTGAACTTTTTGATGATACGGTTTTTTGCGTTTTTCTCTAACGGCATGCGCGTTCCTTTCTATACGTCCGCGGTCACCGAGTCACCGTAGCATGCCATGCGAAGGTGGCCAAGTGGCCGTAGTTGTGTTATCAAGTGAATATTGAATGGAGAGAGTCTACCATTCGCTTGTAGAATTGTCAATATCATTCGCCACAGTTGTCACCCTGAACTCGTTTCAGGGTCTCAATTTTCCAGTAATGTAGATTCCGAAACGAGTTCGGAATGACAACAAATGCGAAGGTGCCTACGATTCAAAAACGATCGATTTGACATCTCCCATTGCATCCGATAGGTTCTGCGTGCAGCGTTAACGTAGTAGAGATCATTCGCTCATTTCGTCACGGTATAGCAGAACTCATCAACCACGCTTTCGGATAGCGACGAACTCGTCCACGAATTCGCAGTCAGCCCAAGGGGGATCCTCATGAAGACAGGAACGATGCGCCGCAGGGCAAACCGCGCGCGCAGGGAGCGCGAGAAACAAGTACGTTCAATGACCCAGGGAGAGGTGACCGACACCCAGCTCTCCGTACACCCTGGTCACGCGTCTGCGAGGTTCTATGAGTTCCATCGGGACCAGATGCTGCAGCGGCCCGACACGCCGGTCCGGCTGATCTGCTCGTTCCCGGAGGCCGGCCTTTCGCCGCCGGAGCCCGACCTCAGTGGGGTCCCATGGTGGGAACGCCAGACCATCCTGAGCCGACCCCGGCCTGCTCCGCTCGCCGATGACGACCAGACCTGCGAGACCGCCGTGAAGCACGGCTTCCGCATGCAGGGCATCGTCGTCAGTACGACCGTCCTGAAGACACGGAGGCGTGGAGGACGACGCGCCATTACCTTCCTCGTCAGGTTCGACAAGACGATCCCGGCTCGGTTCTAGCCGTATGGCACATGGCGCACAGCGCACTACCGCCCACTCTCATTCTTCACGAGGGTGGGCGGGTTCACGTATGCAAATTGAATAAAAATGCCAAGTGTCGTAAAATATCATCATGGTAGACAACCAGATACAGAAAAAGGAGGGCGGCACGTCGTCCGAGCTTGAGCGGTGGGTGAAACGGTACCTCACCTCGCTCGTGGTCGAACGCGGCGCGTCGGAACTTACGAAACGCAACTACGAATTTTACCTTACGCGTTTTCTCGCATACTCGAAATTAACAAAGCCTTCGGATATAACGCTCGACGATGTCCGTGACTTCCGTCTGTATCTCAACCAGCAGTTGAACAACCGCGGCGAGCGCCTTACAAAGTCAACGCAGAACTATCACCTGATCGCGCTCAGGTCTTTCTTAAAGTACCTCGCGAAGAACGACGTTACTACGCTTGCCCCGGAAAAGATAGAGCTTGCAAAAACATCCGAACGGCAGGTGAACTTCATCGAGGGGGATGACCTTGAGCGACTGCTCGAAGCGCCACTCAAGACGAAGGAACCTGAGATCATCAAGCTCCGCGACAAGGCGATCCTCGAGCTGCTGTTTTCGACCGGCTTGCGCGTTTCCGAGCTATCGCGGCTCTCGCGCGATGAGCTAAACCTTAATAAGGACGAGTTCACGGTCCGCGGCAAGGGCGGGAAGTACCGCGTCGTCTTCCTTTCGAACCACGCGCGGCACTTCATCGGCGAGTACTTGAATGCCCGGCGCGACGACCACAAGGCGTTGTTCATCCGTCACGACCACGCTGCTGCGAGATCGTCCGAAATTAACGAACTCATCCCGTTAGAAGCTACTAAAAATAAAGTGCGTACTCAATATTCGTCTCATAGCATTTCTCAACGAGGGCTTCTAACGGGACTCACGCCCCGCAGCATCCAGCGGCTCGTTGCAATGTACGCGAAGCTCGCCGGCGTGAACAAGCGCATCACGCCACATACGCTCCGACATAGCTATGCGACCGATCTCCTTATTAACGGCGCGGACATTCGTTCGGTGCAGGCAATGCTCGGTCACGCATCGATAACGACAACTCAAATATATACTCATGTCACCAATCAACAATTACGTGACGTATATAAAGCCTTCCATGGACGGAGAAGGAGATCAAAATGATCAAGCATTCCCGTCGCGCCTCATTGTGCTTCATTCCATCCCTGAACGTTAGTGAGGGGGTCCCGAGGTCTGCGGGACTCCTCGCTTCGCTCGGAGAAGGATGTGGCGATCCTCAATGGCGCGACGCCATTCCTATACAAAACGTTCCACTGACGACATTGCAGCAATAAGTCATGACGCTTCCAAAATTCAAGGTTTCAACGTGGGTCATCGTCATTGCGACGATTCTTATCGCATCGGTGAACGTCGTATTTTCCTGCTGGCATCATTCGCACTACGAAACGCACGCGTTCGACCTTGGCATCTTCGACCAGGCGGTCTGGCACCTCTCGCACCTCGAGGCTCCCGCGAGCACGGTCCGGGGACTTACGAACCTCTTCGGCGACCACTTCCATCCGATCCTCCTTCTTATCGCGCCGGTCTACCGCGTCGTTCCGTCGCCGTATGTCTTGCTCGTTATACAGGCGCTGCTCTTTGCTGCCGTAATTCCTCTGCTCTTCCTGTTGGCGCGGCAGCTCCGGATCCCCGAATGGCCGTCAGCAGTCATAACACTCGCGGTCGGGATCAATCCGGGGCTCACGACCGCGCTCGGTTTTGATTTTCATGAGCTCGCGTTCGCTCTGCCGCTCTTTGTTGCCTCGTTCCTATTCGCCGAAAAGAAACGATGGCTATGGTTTACCGTAACGCTCGCGCTTCTCATCCTAACAAAGGAATCGCTCGCAGTGTACGCTGCAGGTATTGGTTTTGCATTCCTCATTCGAAAATGGTGGCGTCCAGCGCTCATTACGCTTACCGCAAGCGTCACAGCGTACCTCCTCATTACGCTCTTTGTAATCCCCGCATTCTCATCGGGGCAGGGATTCCCGTACTGGGACCAGTACCGCCATCTTGCCGCAAGCCCGTTGCGCCTTCCGTTCACGTTCCTGCATCACCCACTACGATTCATCAGTGCGTTCGCTGATTCGTCTGAAAAGATACAGACCATGCTCCTCATGCTCGGCTCGTTCGCTTTTATGCCGCTCTTATCGATAACGACGCTGCCGCTCCTCCTCATCACGTTCGCAGAACGCTTCTGGTCGGATCTCCCGACGCTCTGGCTGTTCCAATTCCACTATCAGATCATGCCTGTCGCGGTCATGGCCGTCGCTTCGCTCTATACGCTCTCGGTGCTGTCTCGACGGCGATGGTGGCAACCGGTATGGACAACGGCAGTCGCCGCACTTATGCTCGCCGGAACGCTGTTCGTCCATACGCGCACAGGCTCGATCCGGATCCTCTGGAATCCGTCCGTTTCCGAACGTCCGACAGCCATGTGGAACAAAGCCCTTTCGACGATCCCGTCTGACGCGAGCGTTTCCGCGCTAGACGCGTTCGTTCCTCATCTTTCCGAACGGAACACGATCTACCGGTACCCACGGATACGCGATGCACAGTGGATTGTGCTCGATCCTCGGGCACCATCATTCCCTCTTTCTTCCGCTGACATATCAATTCGACAAGAACAGTACCGGAACGACGCCTCCTGGAAACTCATTCAGTCGGATGGTCCCCTAACGATCTTCCTGCGCGACGACACAAGCTACATACCGGATCCGCCGGAAGATCCAGCGACAAGGCGTTGACCTTCTCTTACCAAATCCCTACACTGCACTGCGCGTGCCCCCGTAGCTTTCCGCCTCATTCAATGATACATTCTCAAGGAAGGCGGGATCCCACTTCGCGGGACAATGGACCCCGAACCAATGCTCGCGTGTGCTCGCTAGGTACGGGGCAGGTAGAGCAAGAGACTTTCCCGCCCGACTCGCCTGACACGCCCTCGTAGTTCAACGGATAGAACACCGGACTTCTAAGCCGGTTATAGAGGTTCAATTCCTCTCGAGGGCACCAGACGAGTCAGGCGGGCGGGTAAGCCCAAAACCGTGCGCTTTCTCCCAACCGACTCTCGGAGCGTAGCGGAGATCCCGCACCTTCATGGTGCTCGGCGCCGGTATCTCTGCAGTCAGCCTCGAACTTATTATCCTCGGTGCCTTCGGTGTCGTAACGCTCGGCATTGCCGTTCCCCTGTTCCAGAAGATGATCACGAAGTAGCACTCCGTCGCACCGATGGCAGAGGAACCGCCGAAACCGACCATGAGACCGATGCCAGCAATGGCGAATGGAATGATGAGAATATAAGGACGCAATCGCAACAGCAATTTACAGCGCGGCATTAATGCCGCGCTGTAATGAAATGGCTGCAACGTTGACAACGACGATATTTGCATTTACGCTCACATCGTCGGTGGCGCGTCACGGAACATTTGCCATGACGCAACGCGCAATCGACGGGCAGCATATCTACTTCGTCACCACGAACACCGCGTTTGGTTTGTTGCATTTTACTGCATCTAAAACCGCCGTGCGTTTCAGTCGGGTACTGCGACGATCCTGCATCCAGTACGACTTCGCGCTTTTTGGTTTCTGCGTTTTGCCGAATCACGTCCATCTTCTTGTACGGAGGAACGGGCGCTATTCATTGTCGAAATTGATGAACATCGTGAAGGGGAGATATTCGATTCTATTGAGGCAAGGAAGGTTTTGGCAGCCACGATTCAATTTCCGCATTATCGACAGTGACTTGCGATTCAATCGGACAGTCGAATATATTCGTTACAACTTCAGGAAAACGGAATTACCGGAAAGGTACGGAAAGCCGCCGTGGGTGTATATCGATGAGGCGGCGCGCGAAAAGGTTGGCAGTTGATCGCAGCGTGTCATCGCAACACCCTACATCACGACCCACATACACACAGCGCGGCATTAATGCCGCGCTGTATTTACCCCGCCGAAACCGATGCGGCCGGCAATGGCAAACGGGATGATGAGAGTGTAGGGAAAGAATAGACTTTCAAGAGAGGAAGGGCTTTACTTATTTTTCTTTTCTCATATGTTGTTCTGTGGTAGTGATTAACATTTCTTTAATTTGTTCAATAGTGCTATAGCCCGATTGAAATTCGTAAAGCATGCGAAATAAAATACCGTTTCCAAGAAAAATCGTTGTTCCCTCGTAAGATATTTGAATATAACCCTTGTCGAATTTTGCGAGATCACGAGTATTTCCTCCTTTCAATTGATTTGGATACTCGTTCCACTCTGCATCAAGGCCTCTTTCATGACACATATCTATAAACCGATCACCATCAAAGAACATGAAGATGGACATTATTCTGCAATATAAACTAATCGCATGTTGTGGTTTCAGAGTAATGTAAAGCGGTAAAACTACGGGATAAAAAACCGCTTGGAGCAATCGGAATATTGGAATATTATAGTATTTTGGAAATTCAAAAAAACTTTCGTCGGATTCTTTATTTGACTCTTGCAACTTGCCGTAACCACAATTCTCCCAAGGTTCATAAATAAAATGGTATAGATGATGTTTGAATTCCCACTCGCTAGTTAAATAGGATGCGGGGGTATTTCTTTTTACGATTCCAACAATGACACAATCCAATGGCAATAGAAATGGATATTTTGACCACTTGTCTTCTTGATCGAGAGCAAGATTAATAATTTCTGAAAAAGATTGTGAAGGAGCTTCAATTGTGGTCGCTTTTTTGTATGCTTTCAGTGTAGGATCATATCCTTCGTCGAATTGCAGATAATGAACCGCCGCCATTGATCTTAGTAATTGTTTTGTTTTTCGGTAGAGATGTTTTTTTTCATGGAAGTCTGAATCTCTCATTAGATCCCGCCATTTATTGATATCGGCTTTATCTAATCCAGATCCAAAAACCTCATGCAGTGTATTTTCAACCTTGTCATTTTTTTCTCCTCCTCCGACTTCAATTACATGAAATTCGCCCCCTTTAATCAGTAAAATATCACCGATGCCTATCGTAGAAGTGATATCGGTAATCAACGCAAAACTATTTTCGTCCCGATTATATTCTTCAGCAATTTTCTTTACAGATTTTATGTCCCTATCCTTCAAATAGCCGCTATGCATAGAGGGTGTCATGAATGCTTTAATATGCGTTTTTTCCAAATGAAAGATATTCCAAACAATTACATCCGCAACATTTTTTATTGCACGTCTTTGAATTTCAAGCTCAAATAGTTCATCAGAAAGCCGATTATGGATTTCGTCTCTTTCTAATTCCTTTTTATGCTTGCCCCTCTCGCAGGCGAATATTTGTTGTTTGACGATAATTATCTCGTCTTCAAGTACAAGTAAAATGGGGATGATTTGTGTTTGAGCTTTCTTAAAGCCCTCATGACATTTATTAATAAATGTTTTGAATTCACTCGATGTAGAATCTTGTTGATGACGTGTTTCTAATACTTTTTTCAATTTTGGAATCTCATCGACAGCATATGACAACACCGATGGTAGTAATGCCTCCAAATTTTTTTGAAACACCTTTCTGTTCATTGTATTTCAATTACTATACTTAGACCGCATCAACTCCCCCAACTTCCCCCGAATCGCCTCATCTGCTGTCGCATCATTCATCCGATGCTCCTCTTCCGTCAGTTCGGTGTGTGGCTTTCCAAAACGGACAGGACCTTCCAAACTGCTCATGGGCCAGCCGGGGATGCGGACTTTCGACGGCGGTGAAAAGAAAAGGATTGGATGATCGAGCGCAACGGTCGCGACCGGTTTTCCCTGAACTGCGAGGCAGTATGCGATATGCCACTTGCCCGTCCTCTTTCCTTCGGGAAGTTTCGACACGATCCCCTCCCAATGCGCGAGAAGTTCGTCGTCGTTCACCTCTTCCCTGCCGTTCACACGCCGGACATGGACGCCGGGCTGCTCGTTGACCGACAGGTAATCCAGAAATAGCGCCTCGTCCTCGGCAAGCACAGGAAACTTCACGCGGTCGGCGTAGAACCGCGCCTTGATCTCCGCGTTTTGCTCTGCCGTTTCCCCAGATTCCGTGGGTTTTTCAGCGACGCCGAGATCCTTGAGATTCACAACATTCTTCGCCAGCGTCTTCAGGATGCGGCCGTATCGTGCTTTCTTCGCGGGATTCTGCGTTGCAATGACGATCGTATCGAGCATAGATGAAGTATATCATGCTGATGATAGTTCGTTGCTTGGGGTACTCGACTACCGTCAACTCCGTTGCAACGGCCGAGGGTTGCGAAACAGCGACTTTTTTGCTACATTCCGAGCGCAAAGTGCTTACGTGGTGGCTATGGTGTAGCGGTAGCACAGAGGCCTGTGGAGCCTTTAGCATGGGTTCGATTCCCATTAGCCACCCCAAGGTGGTAGCCACCTGCGTGGACATACTTGGCCTGCCGCGCCCCGTGGACGCGAACATCGTGAGCGTTCTACGGGGTGGAAGCCCAGAACCACTCATTGCATTCGGGTTCTGGGTAAACCTTTAGCTCGGGGGCAGAATCTTTACCCAGCACTCGAGTGAAACGAGTAGTGCTGTGGCCGATAGCCACCCTAAAATCTTATTTTGTGTCAAGAATATATGAAGAACGTAAAATCCATCGTCAAGAAAAAGTACTCGTCGATCGCTGCAACGAAAAAACCGTGCGCGTGTTCATGCTCCGATAGGAACGTCTCGAAACAGATTGGCTACACCGACGAACAGCTGCAGAAGGTCGGCAGCGCGGACCTCGGGCTCGGGTGCGGCAACCCGACCGCGTTCAGCGTTATACGGAAAGGTGACACCGTCCTTGACCTCGGCAGCGGCGGCGGGATTGATTGTTTCCTCGCCGCAGAGAAGGTCGGTACGCACGGAAAAGTCATCGGCATCGACTTCACTCAGGAGATGGTCGACCGCGCACGCACACACGCGAAGGCAAACGGCCATGACAACGTCCGGTTCATCCTCGGAGACATCGAGCGGCTGTCGCTTGAGAGCAATTCCGTCGACGTGATTATCTCCAACTGCGTGATCAACCTCGCGCCGGACAAGCGCAAGGTTTTTAGCGAGGCGCACCGGGTGCTCAAGTCCGGCGGACGCATGTACGTATCCGACATCGTCCTCCTCGTCAAGCTTTCGCCTGAACAGAAAAACGACAAGGAACTCATTGCCGGGTGCGTTGCGGGAGCGATACTGAAGGATGCGTACATCGGACTGGTACGCGAAGCAGGTTTTACGGTATGCGTTCTGTCGGATAACAAGGACATCAGCAAACAGCAGTACGAGGGAATTCCTCTCGAAAGCCTCATGATCGAAGCGACAAAGTAGGGCCTGCCGCGCTCCGTGGACACGAACGATCCCCGACTAGATCGGGGAGAGCGTTCTACGGGGTGGAGCCCAACACCACGATGGGTGCTGGGTAAACCTTTAGCATGGGTTCGAATCTCGAAGCCCCGCCATTCGGCGGGGTAAACTCCGCGGAGACCCAGCACCAGAGCGCAGCGATTGGTGCTGTGGCCATTAGCCATCCCAGATATATAACAATACTCAGATATCAGTTGCTGTGACAAACGATCACGGTCCGTTTTTTTGTATCCAGCAAGCGGCGTTGGAAAATATCTTTCTTGACAAATATTTCAGTAACTGTAGGATGTTGCCGTGTCCGCGCTAAGCGAACGCTTAGCATAGCAGCTCATTCCCAACACGGAGGTGTACCCTTGGGTTCACAGTCTCCAGTACTCGAACGCTTGTTGCAGTACGTCCGTGTGGGTACCCGCTCACACAACTTCGGCCCGGGTGAGGAGGTCACGACGCCCAGCAGTCCTGGCCAGCTGACCTTCATGGGCATGCTGGCGGTGGAGCTGACTACGATCGGCGTGCCCGATGCCTGCATTACGCACCTCGGCGACCACTCGATCCTCGTCGACATCCCGGCCACTCCCGGCTTCGAGGACGCGAAGCGCATGTGCCTCGCAGGGCACGTCGACACCTACTATGGCATGCCGGGCGATGCGAAGCCGACGATCCACGACTACGCGGGCGGAGACATCAAGCTGCCCTTCAACGACGTGGTGATTCCGGCGGACCACCTCGCGGGCCTCGAAGGGAAACACATCATCACCTCGGACGGGACGACGCTGCTGGGCGGCGACGACAAGGCCGGCGTTGCCTCACTGGTCACCCTGATCGAGGCGCTGCTCACCGGCGCATACACGCACGGACCGGTCATGATCTGGTTCTGCGTGGACGAGGAGATCGGCCAGCTCGGCATCGAGCACCTGCCGAAGGAGCTCGCCGAGTCGTTCGGCATGTTCCTGACCGTGGACGGCACTCGGCTCGGGAACCTCTCCGTCGGGTGCTTCCACTGCCGCCAGGTCATGCTGACCTTCAGGGGCCAGGACGCGCACCCCGGCGAGTACCCGAAGCTGCTGAAGGCGTCGCACTACGCTGCGCTCCGGTTCATCCAACGGATGACGGCAATGTACCCGTCACCGTGGGATGGGATCAAGGACAAGACGAGGTCGTTCTTCTACGTCACCAACATCGAGGGCAACCCGAGCCAGACCGTCCTGATGCTGGCGCCCCGGGCTTTCGAGGCCGAGGTGTCCGACGAGATGACGGCGACTCTGCTCCGCATCGCCGAGGAGGAGGCGGCGCGGGGGGGGCTGCACGCTCGAGGTGACCAAGAACCGCCTGGCCTGCATCAACAACGTGCAGTCCATGACCCCCGAGGTGCTGGAGATCCTCCACGCTGCGCACGAGGCAGCTGGCGTGACGGCGACGGATCACATGGCCAGGGGCGGCACCGATGGTGCCATGTTCAACAACACCTACCCGAAGGTCCCCACGCCGAACATGGGGTACGGTGGCGACAACCTCCATGGCCCCCTGGAGTTCGTGGTGACCGAGGAGTTGGAGAAGGTGCCCGGCATCCTGCTCGACGTGCTGAAGAAGTTCGCGTCCGTGAAGGTCGCACAGAAGGTCGCCGCGGAGGCAGAGACCGGGGCCTGATGAAGCAGAAGTTCTGTTGGACGGCTCGCCCTGCGCATGCAGGGCGAGCCGAAATAATTACCATTACATATAAGTGTAGTTTTTATTATTATATTTGTGCAAAGCAGATCTCACTGTTTCCATAGTTTGACTCCAATCAAGTTCTTAAAAGAAATCCAAAGGTCGCCACTCTGCGCAAGATGTATCTATTATTCAAGGGTTCGAATCTGAAACACCGAGCCCGAATGAAACAAATTGTTCGTGTGTCGATGGCTACTCCAGGGTGTATAGTTATAAAAAATTTTTAAAACCAACTTGTACGCGTATTAATGTGTTCGTAGCTTTGCATTTTGGCTGTATTGAAAATTAATTTTTCATTGACCGAACCTGAAATACGTGGTATAATAGATAAGTCAAATAAACAACCAACCATGAAAAAAAACGATTCTCGGGAGAGGATCCAAAATATAAGAGGCTTACTGATCGCAGGAGCGAGCGTTCATGCTCACGCCTCGTGTTTTTCCTTGTCCGTATGAATACATCGACTACAACACCATGAAACAACTGTTCAAAGCAATCCAGGCGTTCTTCCTGAGCGAACGGGGTCAGGTCGTTTTCGCGGTCCTGCTCCTCATCCTCATACCGACGACGATGGTATTCAACACGCTCTCTACGGTCCAGTCGGCGCGACAGAACATGGACATCGAGCTGCAGCGGAAGGCGTTCCTCGCTGAACAGGTGTTCCAGTCGGTCGTCGGAACAGCAGTACAAGACCAAACAAAGCTGCAGGAGTACGTCGATAACGTGAAGTCCTCGAGCGAAGAAGTGTGGGGCATTGACGTTCTTAAACCGCAGGGCGAATTGTTCACGGTCGTAGCAAGCGCCGTCCCGTCGCTCGTCGGCAAGGATGTCGATGATCTCAATGCGGTCATTGCGTGGCACCGCAACGAAGCGATCGCATACCAGACGATCTCATCCGATAAGGCGACCGTTAACCAGGAGATCCTGCCGGGTGATTCAACACGCCGGTTCTGGGTCGTCGTGAGTCCGATCAAGAATTCCGAAGGTAAACACGTCGCGCTCATCAGCATGAAGTTCTCATCGCAGGTCGTCGATGACCTCGTCCGAGGAAGCGTTACGAGAGCAACGGTGATGCTGATAGCGACGATCCTCGTCGTGATCCTCCTGCTCGCGAGCAACACGAAGCTGTTCCAGTACACGATCCTCTTCCAGAAGCTCAAGGAGGTCGACCAGATGAAGGATGAATTCATCTCCATTGCATCACACGAGCTTAGAACGCCAATCACGGGGATCCGCGGGTACATCGATATGACGCTCGATGGCAGCTTCGGTACAATCCCCGACAAGGCAAAAGAGGCGTTAACGACCGTCGCGAAGAGCGCGGACCGCCTGAACGTGCTCGTCGAGGACCTTTTGAACGTCTCGCGCATCGAGCAGGGCCGGCTCGACCTTAAGCTTTCTGACGTCGAACCCTTCGCGGTCATCCAAGAGGTCATCACCGAGCTCATGCCAATGGCGCAAGAGAAGAATCTTGCCCTGACGTGTACTAGCTCAGGTCCGCTTCCGGTCATTTCCGTAAACCGCGACCGGTTCAAGCAGGTCATGGTCAACCTCGTCGGCAACGGCATCAAGTACACGCCGAAGGGGAACGTTTCGGTCCAGCCCGAAGTACATGAGGGAACGCTCCGCATCAAGGTCGCTGACACTGGCATCGGCATGAGCCCGAAGGAGCTCGAGCGCCTCTTTACGAAATTCTACCGCGTGCAGAACGATAAGACGAGCGAGATCAGCGGAACAGGTCTCGGGCTCTGGATCACGAAGCAGATCGTCGAGAAGATGAGCGGCGGAATCGAGGTCGAGAGCATCGAGGGCGTCGGCTCCCAGTTCATCGTAACGTTCGATACAGCAAACGGGCGCGGCAAAACCGCGAAAAAAACCTAGGGATAGTTTTCGCCCCTGCTGATCGGCAAAGGCTTGTTTCGGCTGTTCTTGCTATACTTATACTATGGACTATACCGATCACGTCCGGTCGACGTACGACGCCATTGCAGAGGACTATGCGAATAATCACCCGAACGACACGTGGGACGACGACTACATCGAGCTTTTTTCGCTGCTCCTCCCAACTGGCGCAAACATTCTCGAGCTCGGTTGCGGTCCGGGAGTCGAAGTAAAAAAGCTGCGTAACCGAGGGTATAACGTTCATGGCCTGGATATTTCCGAACGTATCCTTTCAGTCGCGAGACGGCTCAATCCCGACTCCCCTTTTACGCGAGGCGATATGAGGAAGCTCTCCTTTGAGGATGCGTCGTTCGACGGCGTTTTCGCGAAAGCGTCTCTCCTCCACATTGAGAAGGGTGATGCCCCGAAGGTCTTAAGCGAGGCAGAGCGCATCCTCGTTCCAAAAGGTCTTTTTCACGTCGCAGTGAAAAAGAAAACGCCGCGACAGCAGGACGGATTCATCACTGAGAATGACTACGGATACCCGTACTCTCGTTACTTTTCGTTCTGGACATCACCACAGTTACGAAAGGTGCTCGAGAAAGCTGGTTTCGATATTGTCCACGCGACCGAAACGAAAACGCAGGACAAGCAAACGACGTGGATAAAGATGATCGCCCGCTGTCGGACATAGGCGTTCGTTGACCGACACCATCTATGATGGTACAGTGACAACATCGTACAATCATTTCAATTTCTATGAAAAAAATCGCATCAGTCATCGTCATCGTGGTCGCGGCCGTGCTCTTCGCGCGTCACAGCGCTCATGCCATCGGTCCCTGCAATGGAACCCCGATACCGATCAAGGTCATAACGCGTGACGCAGGCGGAACGCTCCAGGCCGGCATTAACTACGTCGTCTACCAGCAGCTCACCAATCCCGACGGCGGCCCCTACTTCGGCTCGGTTGTCGCGTCCGGAAAAACGGATGCCGGCGGACAGAGCGCCCTCATCTGCGGCGACGCGAAGAAGTTCCCGTTCGCAGTGAAGATCTATGAATCGAGCGCAACGTACGGCTACTTTACGATCTGGTCGAACCAGATGACGCAAACGGATACCCTCATGTATATCGCGGAAATCAAGATGAGCGGTCTCTACGTGCTCATGCGGAACGCGGAGAATAATGTCATAAAAAAAGCCTACTTCGACGTTTACCTGCAAGGGTATGATGTCAACAATCAGCCGATCGTCGATGAAACGAGGCTTGACGTTGATAAACTTGTTATCTCGAACTACGATACCGGCGACTTTGGCGCGAAGAACACGTTTTTGGCCGCAGGGAACTACGTCGTACGCGTAAAGATGAGCGGCGGCAAAGACTACTTCTACCTCTGGAATCAGCAGGTCAGCGCTGGTGCAGTAACGCTTCTCGACTATAAGCTCAGTACGCTCCGAACGATCGTCGAGGACGGGTACGGGAACCTTGTGCTGAGCCAGAAGATCTCGATTTACGTCCAGGACCACGACGTACGCGGGAAGGCGATCCTCGGCGCTCAGGTGGTGAGCGACCTTTCTACCGGCAGTACGGGCGGCGCTGTCGCCTACCTGAAGCCGGGAACCTACGTCATCAGGATCAACGGGTCAAACGGTTACTTCTATCGATACAACGTTGTGATGACGAGCCAGGAGCTTACGACGGTAACGTACCGGATGAGCGGATTCAGGATCATCATCCGGGATGCAACGGGCGCCGTCATCAAGGGAGCGAAGTTCAATATCGGCACCCAGAGAATTGATGCTGCGGGCAAGCCGGTCCTCGTTACGACGATCCTCACGAACATCTCAACGGGCGAGCTCGGTTACAGAGACGTATACCTTCCGCCGGAAACCTACGTCCTCGTCTATGGCGACAAACGGATGTACCAGCTCGACGTCAACGACAACCAGTTCACGAAGATCGACTGGCCACGTAATGTTACCCTCCGTCCGCAGTCAGAGGTCCAGCTTTCGAATCCCTACGGAAACCTCAACCTTACCCTTAGAAAGGTATCGACACCAAAGGTAAAGCTGGCAGGATACAGCGCGGCATTCTCGAAAGCATACAAGGTGAGCGCAACGTCGATAAAGAAATCCTACACCGTCACCTTCTACTACGACAGCAATAAACTCGCAGCAAAGAATGTGAAAGCCGATAAGCTCAAGATCGCCTTTTACAACGAATCAACAAAAAAGTGGCAGTATGCCGGAAAGAACTACCCCTCGAGCGGAAGGGCTTCCGCGACCCTTAAGAGCAAGGGCACGATCCTCCTCGTTTCGGTAAAGTAGACTAACTGAAAACGCACAGCACAATCAGCATATGGAAGGGCGCCTGGGATATAATCCGGTGCTCTTTCTGTTATTACGTACCGCGAACGGCTGTTCTTACTAGTTGACACATCGCTGGTCTTTCTGTTAAAAAGCTTACGGACTACTCCGGATACTGCAGGCACCTTACACAATTCTGTAATTGATACGACACCGTACTAGTAAGGTGCGTACGTATACGCAATACACGACAGGGAAGCGTGCTTCTAGCGCTGCCGAAACCAGTAATCCCAGGGATCCAAGGAGGAACGGGATGGCAAGGGCTCCGGCAGTACCTGAGCGGCGTGTTAATCCGCCTCCGTCTGAAACGACGTTCATCTGGACAGGAGCGATGCTGCAGTCGCTCCAGCAGTGCGCAGTACGCGATGACCGGGAACGTCTCGAGGGATTCTACCGGGTGATCGGGCGCCTGAGCGAAAACCCGCGGAACGACCTTTTGTTCGCCTTCGGGATCAACAGCGAGCACCTGACCGAACCGCGGGACATCATCCAGGTCCGCAACCACCTCGGTTGCACAACCGTGGACGAGGCAAGCGCGCACCTGAACGGGATCTTCGCCCAGCTCCGGCAACTCCACGGATGGACGGCGACCTATGGCCGTTCGTGGCTCACAACGCTCCTCAAGGTCACCGCGAGAAGGCATACCGGCAGGTGCTCTGGGGACGAGGACGACGAAGGAGGTGAGCTCGACCTCGGCCGGAACGCTCCGCCGCTGTCGACCCGCGATCACCCCCCTCCGCTCTTGAGGGACCTTACGCCGCGGTGCAGGCTCCCGACCGACCGCGAACGGATGAGACGGCTGAACGAGATACTCGTCTCGCTCGCAACGAAACAGCAGAAGGTCTTCGTCTTCTGCTACGGCATAGACGATGATGGCAACCTATTGCCGCGAAGGATGGGACAGCTCGTCGAACGGTTCAGGTTCAAGAACGAGGCAGAGGCAACGGTCTACGTCGCTCGTCTCTGGACCGAACTGCACAGCTTCGGACTGCCACCCGAGATAGATGAGAAGTGGCTGCTCGGAGCGCTCGGACGGATCAAGACACGTTCCAGTGGACAACCGCGCCACGAAGAAGAAGCGCCGCGCGGAACATCGGCTTCCGAACAACCCGCGGCGGCGCCAATTCAGCAAGAACAACCGGCAGCAGAACCCGATGAAGCTCCGCTGCAACCAGCACCACCGCCAGATGCGCCATCGGGATCTGCGGACGGGACACCACAAGGAACCGACTACGTTGGACAACCGGAAGAGGAGGGTACTGACGTGGCACGACACAAGAAGCCGGTCGAGCTGACGCCGAAAGAGCATGATACGCTCGCTGCCTGCCGGAAGGCAACGGCAGGCGCGAAGCCGCCGGAAAACCTCGCGACCTGGGCGAGGGAACGGGGCTTCGCCAACCAGTGGACAGCGCTTCGGAAGCTGAACCTCATCGAGCGGAACTTCGATGGCACGTACACCGTCACCGATACGCCGGTCACGCTGAAGGAGCACGGCGGCAAGGGCGGCGCATCGGAGGGGCATCCGGTACACGCCCTCGACGATGCCGAAGTGACGCAGCACGACGTTCTGCATGAGGGGCACGAATTCTTCACCGAGCACCCTGATCTGCTCAAGCGGCGTGAGCTCGTTCTGCAGGCGAGCGCGCACATCGCGTTCGCTCGCGCGATGAACTGGGACTTCATGCTGGCACCTGACGGAACGGTCCACGTCATCGCTCTTCCGAAGAAGAAGTAGTCCACCACGGAGGGACGCACATAGAGATACAAGGAGGGGGACCAGACGGTACAACCGGCTGGTCTTCTTCGTTACAAAAAAACAGCGATACAACGATAAGAGGGAGACCGCGGACGCGACCTCCCTCTGACGAACATCGGAAGCGAATCGGCTAGAGGCCGAGCTTCCTGAGCGCGAGCAGCGCGCACGCCACTGCGCTCGTTTCCACGAACAGCCCGGACCCGACGACCTCCGGGAACTCCGCGAGCGGGACCATCAAGGTCTCGATGATCTCGTTCGGATTCGGACTCCGAGCGTCCTGCACCTGCCGCAGGCCAGTAGCCATGTACAGGTGGGCAGGAAGACCGTGATCATCGGGTCCCGAACCGCGGAACTTGCCGGTCTCGATCAGCACGTGGCCGAGCCGCTCCCACATCCCCCCGCTGTACCCGGTCTCCTTCAGGAACGCCGCCTGGGTCATGTCCCGGATCTCACTCTCGCTCGTGCTGGGCGGCACCTTGCCGATCCCGCCGGGCGGCAGCTCCCATCCGGGCTGGTTCGCACCTGGCTTCCACTGCACGATCGTAATGACCTCGCGGTCCTCGGTCACCCCGAAGACGACGGACCAGCCGAAGTGACGGAGCAAGGAGACGTACTCCTCGACCCCGTTGCCGGTCTGGAGCTTGTACATCAGTACCTGGCCGAAGAACGGGATCTTCGGCCCCAGCTCATACTCGCCGACGAGCGGCCATCCCTGGAATCTGGGCTGTACTGCAACTTCCTTGTAACGATCGACGATGCCCACGCTGCTCTCTCCTCTTTCTTACCGGTAACGCTCTGCGTTCCGGGTGCAGGTTTACGGACTTCAGGAAAAGCAGAGAAGCATAGCACGCGTGTAACACATTGTCAAGTCTTACTAGCTATTATGCTACACTGCATCCATGAAAGAACGCCTCCAAAAATTCCTTGCTGGAGCAGGCGTCGCATCTCGCCGAAGAGCTGAAGAGCTCATTACTGCCGGGTATGTCACGGTCAACGGCTCGGTCGTTACGAAGATGGGAACGAGCGTCGATCCCGATCATGACGCGGTTACTGTCAACGGCCGACCCGTCGCAAACGTCACCGCTTTCACCTACATCGCCCTGAACAAACCGACGGGCATCGTTTGTTCTAAAATCGCGCAAGGACGTGCGAGGACCGTATACCAGCTCGTTCCGAACAGCGGGAAGCTGGCAATCGCCGGCCGGCTCGACATGGAATCCGACGGACTGATCGTACTGACGAACGACGGCGAATTCGTCAACCGGCTCACGCACCCGCGCTTCCGTCATGAAAAAGAATACCTCGTCACGACCGTGAAACCGCTCGATGACGCATCGATCAACCGGCTCAGGAGAGGCATCAGGATGACCGAGGGTACTGCGGTCGTGGACCACATCGAACCGGCAGGCCGCACGACATACCGCATCGTCATCCACCAGGGCTGGAACCGCCAGATCCGGCGCATGATCGGCAAAGTAAGAAACGACGTCGTCCGTCTCACACGGGTACGTCTTGGAAAACTCGCGCTCAATGAGCTTAAGACCGGAGAGTGGCGCGAGGTTCGGCGTACGGACATCCTGTAAGCGCGAACGGCGCATCGGTACGATTGTCACCCTGAACTTGTTTCAGGGTCTTCTGAGACGATCGACGGGACTCCGGCTCGGGGTCCGGAGTGACAGCAATAAACACGCCGTTCGCGCCTTCCAAAGACCATTGACACATGGTATACTTTGTGATAGAAAAAGGCGCTTATGTCTCTCACCTATTCGAAACCACCCCAATTCCACGAACCGATCCCGCTCTTCGAGCTGCCGGATGCTTTCGGCAAGGTCTACACGCTCGGCGACTGGGGAGATAAGCTTGTGCTTGTCGTTATCTTTACCTGCAACCACTGCCCGTACGCCCAGGCAGTACGCCCGCAGCTCATCGACCTCTGGAAACACTACCAAGACAGAAAGGCGTCCCTGCAGTTCGTCGCGATCAACAGCAACGATGTAAAAGAATATCCTGAAGATGCAACGGATAAAATGAAGGAAGATCGGTACTCATACCCGTTCCCGTACCTCCGCGATGAATCGCAGGACATGGCGCACGAATTCGGGGCGGTTTGCACGCCGGATATCTTCGTCTACAACCGGAACCGCCACCTCGCGTACCACGGCCGCATCAATGACAACTGGAAAGAACCAGAGAAAGCGAGAACGCATGACCTAAAAAATGCTATCGACCGGATCCACCGCGGCGAAACGCCGGACCTCGATCAGAAGCCGAGCATGGGGTGCTCGATAAAGTGGCGATCGACTATCGCCAGTTAATGCTACAAGATTAAATCCGTCGATCGCCATCCCGCCGGACGCCAACCACACAAGCAGCGTGACCGCGGATCGGCGGGATCTCCATCAAGATACTATGACTAATCCGAGTTCCATCACATTTTCGAAACCGCTGCAGCGGATCCTCTCCTCGTTCCAGAAATCGACGAACGAGGGCGTAGATGAAGGGGGCAACCGCATCCACGTATCCGATACCGTCAGTCGGCTCGCGTTCGTCTACGAGAAATTCCGGAACATCATCGACTACAAAGACGACCACCTCCTCCGCAAGAACGCCATCCACCGGATCCTGAAGCGCCGGATGCTCGCTGGCGGGAACGGAGAAAGCGTCGCGCGGCAGCTCGTCGTCGAGCTCATCCAGGCGCGGTACCTTCCGAACGACCAGGTCGCTGAGGGTAAGGTCACGGCAGTCCGTCAGATCATCGACCGCTACCTCCTCCTCGCGCATGCAGCCGGTGAGCGACTACCGTGGGCTGAGCGCGATGAACAGCAGCGATGGTTCCTCGGCCTCTGCGCTGTCGAGATCGAACAGACGCTCTCTTCGAACAAGAAAGACAGGGCTCTCGCGGACGCGATGTACGAAGTGATGTTGAGCGACATCGTCATCGTCGGATCGGAAAAGACCGATGTCAAGGTCCGTAACCTGCAGCTCTACCTCGCCATTCAGCGCGCGCTGCTGAAATCCGACGAGATCATGGTCACCTACGCGCTCTTCCAGCTGCACGTTCCGAACTGGGATTCAATGGACGAGCTGGCTGTACGCGCTCTCGGAGCGGACTTCGATACTATACGCGACGAGATTGAGAACCAGCAGTACCACAAACTCGGGGAGTTCCTGCTGCGGTATGTGAAACACTACACGTCGTTCTTCTGGATCATGCGCGACGTAGCGGAAGAGCACCCGAGCGCCTCGATCCGTACGTTCGCTTCTCCGGAGATCCTCGATGAGGCGATACGGCGCGCTGCGGGACGCCGCTACACCGAGGCAAAGGTCAAGCTGCGCCGCAGCATCATTCGATCGTTCATCTTCATTTTCTTAACGAAGATGCTCCTCGCGTTCGTAATCGAGGTTCCGTTCGAGATCTTCGTTAAGGGCTTCGTCGACCGCGCAACGCTTGCCATCAACGTGCTATTCCACCCCATCCTCATGTTTTTCATTGCATCAACGATCCGCGTTCCGAGCAGGAAGAACACCGACAAGCTCATCCAGGGGATCCACGAGATCGCCTACAAGGACGGCGGACGCCAACTGCTCAAGCGAGTGCGCGTTCCAGGGAAACGAGGGCTCGTCATGCGCTCTCTCGTCGCGCTCCTCTACGCCGCAACGTTCGTTATCAGCTTCGGCGGGATCGGCTACGCGCTTTCACGGCTCGGGTTCAATATTGTGAGCGGACTGCTCTTCGTCTTCTTCCTGACGATCGTCAGCTTCTTCGCGGTACGCATCCGCATCTCGGCGCGGGAGTTCGTCGTCCTTGACCAACGAGAAGGACCGCTCGGTTTCCTCATTGACTTCTTTACGATCCCCGTGCTCCGCGTCGGCCGCTGGATCGCGCTCCGTGCACCGAAAGTCAACATCATGCTGTTCATCTTCGACTTCCTCATCGAGGCGCCGTTCAAGTCGTTCCTCGAGATCCTCGAAGAGCTCACGAGCTTCCTCCGGGAAAAGAAGGAGGAGATTTCCTGAACACCTTCGAGTTTTTAGCATGCCCGTGCTATGATGCATCAGTCGTATGACGCATCTTTTTGACGCTTTGATCCTCGGCGCGGTCCAGGGACTCGGCGAATTCCTGCCCATCTCGAGCTCGGGCCACCTCGTGCTTGCCCATCACTTTCTGAACTACGACGTTGCGAATTCCCTGACGTTCGATGTCGCGCTCCACGTCGGGACGCTGCTCGCGCTTATTACATATTTCTGGGGCGATATCGGTCAACTCATCCACGATTTTATCCGATCGTTCCATGTCCGGCCGCTCACTCCTGAACTCAAGCTTCCATGGCTCATCGTCATTGCTGCGGTTCCGGCAGCGCTGTTCGGCGGATTATTCGACTCGTTCTTCGAATCGATCCGTAACCCATGGGTCATCGTAGCAACGTTCGCGATTTTCGGCGTACTCTTCATCTGGATTGAAAAAATCAGGGGCAACGCCAACAGAACGATCAGCGACATGCGCTGGACTACTGCCCTCGGCATCGGCGTTGCGCAGGTTGTAGCGCTCGTTCCCGGCGTGTCCCGTTCCGGCATCACCATTGTCAGCGGCATGTTCGCAGGATTAAAACGGGAGCAGGCCGCACGATTCACGTTTCTGCTTTCAATACCGGTTGTCGCCGGAGCTGCGCTCCTGAAACTGCTTGATTTAAAAAAAACCGGGGTTCCGAGCGACGAAAAAACAGCAATGCTCGTCGGTATCGTCACTGCGGCACTCGTTGGTCTCGTCGCAATTCGATTCCTCCTGCGTTTCCTTGCAAACCACAAACTCAACATCTTCGCGTACTACCGGTTTGCCGTCGCTGCCATCGTTGCGATCACGCTCCTGCTCGGTCACTGACTAACAACAAGCTGCCCGTGCTCCCCTCAGAGGAAGAGCACGGGCCTTTGCCGTTGCACAGATCAATCTATACCGGAACGGACCGCAGTACCTGCAGCGCGCACGCGAACGTCGCGGCGCCGATGCTCGCAAGCTCACATACAGCATGCTCCTCCCCCAGGCACCCGACGGGAAGCGGGATCGCGACGGTGAACGATGTACCATCGACGGCGCAGTTGATGATGTGTCCATCGCGCCGGTCCATTGCCGCAAAACGCTTGAGCGAATGGACCATCGCCTCACCCGCCGCTGCGTCGCACGTCACGGCGTACATCAGAACGTAGTCGCTTTTCGGCATTGTAGCGACCAGTCCTTCGAGCGGCTGCACCCTGCCGGTGATCGAGAGAACGCTACCGCGGGCGAGCTGCACGAACGCCTCGTTTGTGATACGAGGACCAGGACACCCCGGATGGCCAAGCGGCCCGTAGTACTGCTGCCCGCATGCAAGACATGTCCTATCCTCTTCGACATCATCTCTCCAACACATTGAATCCTCCAGAGACGCAATAGACACAGTCCTACAACTTCTCGGTAAGCGTGCCTTTGGGCTCCATGTCACTCGTTGGACTTCGAGCGAACTGTCCGACATACCTCATCTGAAAGCCGAAGCAGTCGAAATGGAACGGTTTCTCCACGGATCCCGCATGAAGTAGGGTTACATGGACGTCTAGATTGAAGGTCTTCCCTTCGCCGTCCCTCACCATGAACGTTACGTCGCGGTCGACGAGATGCTCGGAGAACCACCCACCATTGTCCTTCAGCGCGAGGATCGTGAGTACCCTCGGTTCGCGTGACACCGGTATCAGACTCGGTTGCGGCAATGCCAAACCGGTGCACCTCAGTATCAACATGGGTTCCCTCCTCTAGAATGTTTCGTCCGACTTCTCAACGAGCCGTCGCGGAACTCCCCCGTGTTCCGAGTGAATGCCACACGGCGTGGATTCGCCTTGGTCTTATCCTACCATGTATATTCCGTCAAGGACCATGACAGCGTCTAACTATTGCGGTAAACTATCTCCATGACACCACGAAAAAAACCTGCTGACCAGCCGTCTCTCTTTTCAACGCCTGCGAAACGGACTAGGCACATCGAAAAACCTTCAACTTTCCGCGAAGCCATAGCATCCCGTCGGTCGTCAAAACCCAAGACCACCATGGCGAACATCGGCGATAAGCGCCTCTGGCTCTCCGCGACCGCGATGGAAAACATGAACCGCTGCCCGCGCTGCTTCTGGCTTGAGAAACACGAAGGGATCAGGCAGCCGGAGGGAATTGTCTCCCGTCTCGCGAACCGCTTCGACGCCGTGATCAAGCGCTACTTCGATCTCTACCGACCCGCAGGAGAACTACCGCCCATGATCGCCGGCAAGGTCGAGGGAAAACTCCAGTATCCGTTCCAGGAAAAGTACTGGTACAACGTGGACAGCCACTACGGCTACTATGGCAAACTCGACGAGTGCCTTGTGAACAACGGAAAATACACCCCGGTCGACCATAAGACCGCCTCATCCGATCCTGCCACAAGGGAGCTCATTCCCGCGTACCAGTTCCAGCTCGATTCGTACGCTTTCCTCCTGGAGCAGAACGCACGTCCAACGACCGGCGTCGGTCACCTTATCTACTTCTTCCCGGGTCATGGCAATAAGCTGCACGAAGGCTTCCCAATGGAGATCACAATAAAAACCCTTAAAACGGATCCTGGCCGCGTGCTCCCGCGCATCAAGCAGGCGATTGCGCTCTTAGAAGGACCACTGCCGCCGTCGGCTCCGGAGTGTCCGTTCTGTGCCTATCTCGACAGAATAAAAGCGGCAACCTGACGTTCCGTTTGTACTAGCAGTCGACTCATACACATGGATCGAGAAACATTCGAACATCTCGTCGGAGAAAGCCTCATAGACATCCCGGAGAAGTTCAGGGCGCTTCTTGAGAACATCGCGATCGTCGTTCAGGATGAGCCGACGCCTGAACAGCTTCGAAAAACCGGGTTACACGCAGGATCCCTCCTCCTCGGCCTGTACGAAGGCGTCCCGAAGACCGGCCGCTACGGACAGACGCCGATCCTCCCGGACAAGATAACGATCTTCCAACGCTCGATCGAGGTAGTTGCACGAACGCCCGAAGCGATCAGTGAAGAGGTACGAAAGACGGTATGGCACGAGATCGGGCACCACTTCGGCCTTTCCGAACATGCGGTCAGAAAAGCACAGGCGCGGCGGTACCCAAGAAAGCACTGACGCGTTGCGAAGTAGCGAACACCACGATACACTAGAGACGTATGAAACAAACGTTCAACAAGGGCGAAGTCGTCGAAGAAGAGGGTTCGTACATCTGCGTCCCCTGCGGATACCGCCACCACTTGAAGAAGGGTGACTATTTTACCGAGTGCCTTTCCTGCATGGCAGGCACAAAGGGCGGGCACGACGACTACATCGAGGGCTTAGAACTCTGGGAAAAAATTGACGAAGCGTCTCCGAGAGAATAATTAGTATCGAATCACACACCATGAAAAAGTTCCTCTTTTGCATACTACCAGCAGTGCTGCTCGTCGGAGCTGCATGCTCTAACAAGAACACGACCATGAACACGACAAATACGACCCCGATCAGCAATCCACCAGGCGCAGTATCAATCCTTCCGGCTGTGGACAGGACTGGTAAGCAGGTTCGGATCGAGACCGGGAAAGGCACCATTGTGTTCGAGCTCTTCGGTACGGAAGCGCCGATCGCTGTCAGCAGCTTCATTACCCTTACGCAGAAAGCGTTCTTCAATGGATTGACATTCCATCGATACGAGCCGGAGTTCGTCATTCAGGGCGGTGATCCCGATGGGAACGGAACCGGCGGGCCGGGATACTCGTTCAACGATGAGAAGGTTGTGCGCGAGTACGACGCCGGCATCGTCGCTATGGCGAACGCGGGCCCAAACACGAACGGCAGCCAGTTCTTCATCATGCTGGAAGACCGCCACGATCTCCCAAAAAGCTACACCATCTTCGGCAAGGTGACGAAGGGCATGGACGTTGCGCAGGAGATCCGCGCTGGCGAGGTCATGACGAAAGTGTCGATCGAACCGCTCGGTACGTAGCTTTTGCAGAAATTATTGCTGTCGCGTATACTGACTGATGTATGGAAAACATCGAATTCGACCTTAACGAGGTGTTCAGGGAGATCGTGAACCGTATGGAAAACGAGGGCGCGTACGATCACGACGCCTACGTGAACTTCATCGACGAAGTCCTCGAGGAAAAGGTTGCGGACGGCGAGCTCGACCCCGACTCGAACATCAAGAACTACGTCGAGTCACTCCAGTCAATGTGGCCGCAGGCAGAAGCCCTCATCAGCAAGACCGACGAGAGCGGGCGCGTAAACGTCAAAGACGAGAACGACGCAACCGAACCCGACGACACAAAAACCTAGGGGCCCGCGAAGGACGTGGCCGAACCTGCCGCACACCCGAAGGGCTCACTATGATCGCTGCAGTCATTTGGTCGAGCGGAAATGTGATGTAGCTGTGGTTACCGTGGTCGATTAAGAGAGATAAGGACTATAGCTGAGAGGCACACGATGGAGAAAGACGATCCAAGTCGATTAATCAAGACCAATAGAATTATCGCTGTTTTACTATGCCTTGGATATGGAAACTTTCTTTTATTTGAAACTAGTAACATTATAAATCTGGAAGTAGTGACCTATATTATTTTCTTTGCATTAGCATTTATTTCTAGCATTGGGTTGTTTTTCCTAAAAAAGATTTTCCGTAAAGCCATTATTGTTGTTTCTCTGATATCCCTCACACTCTTTAGCGTATCCTTGGTTTCATATCCTTTCTCTGGCGATACAACAGGACAAGATATGGTTGGATTGGTATTCATGTCCCCATTAGCATTACTGAGTCTTTATGCTGTTATTTTTCTCAACCGATCCAAAGTGAAGGAGCTGTTTTCTTCCAATAAGTTCGGCGGATCCGCCTATGGCGGAAAATGAGTATACAATTTGCAGAACAGAACGACGAAAACGCAACACAGTAGCCTTTATAACCAATGACGATAGGTCATTCCGTATAACCGAAGCTATGAGACAAAAAAGACCGGCGGTTGCCGGTCTTTTCTTGTTGGATACAATTCACTAATCTGAAATCTTCTGTTTTCCACTAACGCTACACGGTACCGCCGTAGTTAGGAACACATCAGAATAGGGTTTTCCGTCCTTGCTGATGTATACGTGCGGATACGGCGGCAGCATAGCGGTTGCACTCGTCGTATACCTCAGCTCCGGTATGCACGCGCTTACGGTCTTCGCGGCTCCTGCCGCGTCCTTACCGACGATGATGACGGTTCCAACAGGAATTGTGAATAGTCCTGGCGTTCTCATGCCGTTCTGCGCAAATACCATAAGAGGATCGTCATACGGCGTGACCACGGCAGGAACGCCTGCACTGTATCCGCCCGGAGGTATGATCGCAGCGTTCAGGAAGCCCGCATTCGCGAACCGCATCGTCGCATTCGACGGAAACTGCCCGCTAGCGAATACTGTCGAATCAATCGATGTGATCGAGGAGAACTTGAGGCTGTTCGCTTTTGCTGTTGCGCAGCTCGCCGATATAGCGGGTTTTATCAGCAACGGATCATAGAATGGCTGTCCGTCATTCCGGAGGAAGACGCGCGGCGCAAACGGCCCGGTTCCGAGATTATAGCTTCCGGTGAATTTTAGGTCTGGAACGCACGCGGTGACCGTGAGGTCGGCGCCGTTAATGTCCTTACCCGTAATGCCATACATCGCTGCAGGTACCGTGAATGTCCCGATTTTTCGGTAATCATTTGCAGCCTCAAGCATGAGCGGATCATGGGGAGAATAGGGTTGCGGGAAAAACCAAGGATCCTGCGGTGACGATCCCCATCCTTGTTGAAAGCCGTTTACAGCTCTGACGAGTCCCTGAATACTTTTAAGGTTTGAGAATCTAACGGCTGCATTATCCGGGAACTGCATGATCGTCGTCGATACCTCAGATATCGATAGCATATCGAGCGATTGCGCTATGATGTCCGGGCACGACTTGGTCGTTATCCGGTCATAGAGCTTGTTGCCCGTCTTCGTGAGGTACGTTGATCCGTCAGTACCTACATACACGGTCGTAGCGTTCGTAGCGCCGATACAGACAGTAAGATACTTGTTCACTCCGGGCGCATTGAGGTTCACGGTAGGATCGGTTACGTCAAAATATTCAAGATGGAGCAGCAGGTTACCGAAACCGGGTGTTGCTGATGGGGTGACGATCTTCAGCGCTGCCGGGGTAGGCAGGAGTGAAGCTCCGCTTCCCATCTGCCACTGGACGTTCGTTCCATCGAAATACTGCCACGCAAGCTTTGTGTTCCCTCCGTAAAAATCGAGCGGGATGAACGAAGCTCCATTTTCATAGACCAAACGCCAAGAAAATACCTGCATCACCTTCAGCGGGTCAGCTGACGGCGATGTTGTTTTACCGCTCGATCCTGACGGACCCTTCACTACAAAAATCGCAGCGACGATCGCTACCGCGCTGACGCCCAATGCGATAAATGTGATGACGCGGGTTAACGTACCAGTTTTACTTTCGGTCTTTACGGAGCTATCGATGCGAGGATTCATTGAACTATTTGCCATATGTTTTTCGTAAATTATCTTACATACTTAGTGATTGTAGCATTCTTTTCCTTTTTTGTATAGCAACCATTCGCAATTATTTCTTCTCTACTCCGAGGAAGGCGCAGCGTAGTATCTTCTATAACCAATGACGAAGGCCGCTCTGGAAAAACCATGCGGCCTTCTTTGAACCCTCAACGGACCTTCGTCATCGCATCTGCCGCCAGCGTACAATCGCGCCGACGAACGTGAAGATGAAGAAGTAGATCTGCACCACCATTGTTCCCCAGGCCTTCCCCTCCCAGCACTCAATCGCAGCGCCGGTCTGGCCGATGAGGAACAACGCGCAGAAAATCAGATACTGCCAGTCACCGAGCTTCCCGCCCCGGGACTGCATCCAGGCCCAGGCTGCCATCTGACAGCCCATCATTGCCCAGAGCGTAATTCTTGTGCCGGTTTCCATCTCGGTACCCTCCGTACCGTCGTGTCCGTGTCGAAGTTCCGTTGTCGAATTGACAATAAGGTACGTGCCGTTCGTCCGCCCACACTACAAAAACAGCCGGTGACTCTAGCACCGGCTGACGAAGCTGTCAATCCTTATTCTGCAACGTCTTTATTTCTTCTCTACACCGAGGAACAAAGCATTGAATACTGCCTGACTTACCTCAGGAAAACGCTTCCAGAGGTCGTACTGGCTCTTTACCGAATGCGCAGAGTAGTTACGGAGCCGGTACGCAATCAGCACGTCCCGTTCGAGCAGTTCAGGGGTACGCCCGTTTTTATCGCGGTACGTCCCGTTGAGAAGCGCGTCGAGCACTGTATTGAAATTATCATCAAAGAGGCGCGAGTTGCTGATCGCATTGCGGTACCGCTCCCCCTGCTTCCACGACAGTTTTTTAAGCACAATGAGGTGGTTCAAGAACGAAGCGTTCATTTTAGGTTCTCGCCCGTAGAGGCTCATCTTGAAGATCCTATCAACGACGAGGAGCAGGTTTCCGAGCACCGAGGTGAAGATGAGCGGAGCCATCTGGTCGTCCGCAATGTCGCGGTGCTTGTGAAGGAGGCGCAGCTTGATGAGCTTGAACGCCGTGTATGAAAAGAACAGCCTGATATCATCGAGAGCGGGATCGTCCGCATCGAGGAACTTCGCCCGGAACTCTTCGTAGGATAGCAGTCCTCTCCTCGTGTCCTGATACATGACGAGCCGTGTCCGTACGTAGGTCACCGTGTCGAACGTGAGCGGCTGGAGATCGGACGCGGGACGATCGTCGAGCGTCAGAAACCAGTGCGCAGGCGTATCGATGGTTCGGCGCCCGAGACGTCGCTGGTCCTCTTCCTGCGCGCGGTGGAGCAGGATGAAACCGCGGTCGCTGTCGCCGTAGCGTATGTGCGATTCGCCCCAGTGATAAAAGAGCGGTGCCTTATAGAGGACAAATTTACTCCGTCGTTCCCACTCGGTAACCGCGGTCAAGACCGCGGACCACAAATTTCTGTTGCGTTTCTGCGACCAGAGCCAGAGGGGGGTGAAGTTCTCGAAAAGATGTTCTAGCTTCTCCGGAGCGGCATCACTGGCGCCGCGTTGCAGTTCACCGAAAAACGTGCCAAGCGCGTCGACCATGTCGTCAGGAAGCGGCCTGTTAAAATTTTCGATGAGCCAACGTTCCCGTTTGCAGGTCTCATAAAGACGCGTGAACGCGGCATCAAGCTCACTCGAAAACGACCACAGGCGCACCCGGTTGGAAAATGATATCTTTGTCGCAAGTTCGAACGTTTCTTTCTGGCGCGCCATACTTCTGCACAAAGCATACGACGCGCGCAATGAAATGTCCATGGGATTTTTTCTACTCGCAAAACGAACGTACGTGAATAGTACGAGCGCCCGCTTTCCTCTCTGGAAAAGCGGGCGCATGGTCTGTTCCACGGGCTCCCTAGAAGCCGATGGTCGGACCGAACGAGACATTCGCCTTGAAGGACAGAACGTTCGGATCGTGGTACACGACGGTCCATCGTCCGTTGCCGTTCCGCTCATCGTGTTCGGCGTACTTGATGGGCTTCGCGTTGAAGCCCATTGCGCCGGTGATGGCGAACCGGATGGTACCGGCGGACGGGACGAACACGAATCCCATGACGGTTCCGGCGATCACGCCCGGAAGCGCGTCGCCGATCTCCTCGATAACGCCGGGGACCTGCGTGATCACGATCTGGCGCGGAACGACCTTGCCGAGATCACCGGAAATGCCCAAACGCCTCAGCTGTACATCCAGTGACCGGCTTGTCGGTGCTGCAATGTGCAGCATAGACACCTCCCTGTGCGCGGAGTCCGGCCGCGCCCCGAACGGGTCTAGAACATCGGAACGAAGATGTGCCCGAATCCGTACCCTGCCATGCGGATCGACGACCAAAAGTCGTCAGCGCAGACTTCGGATTCGCGCCGCATCATGGCGTTCTTCGCAAGGCTCCAAAGGCACCAGAGCGTGAACGCGAGTCCGAGCAGCATGACGAGCCCGCCTTCTTTCTGGCGTTCGAACATGTTCACCTCCCTGCGAGGGCGACTTTGCCCCTGGACCGCATGGCGACCGTGAGCATCCGCGCGAGCGTCTCGGGATCATCCGGTCGACAGCAGACCGCGGACGCACCCACCTTGAAGGAGTGCACCGCTTGCACGGTTGGTTCATCGTCGATCAGGACGACAGGGATGTGCGCCGTGTCGGGACGCGCCTTCAGTGCGCTGCATACCGGATGGTCAGCGTGCTCGAGGAGCACGACGTCTGGTCCCGGAGACTGTCCGAGACGATTCATGAACTCGACCTCGTCCACCGTGACGATAGAACCGAATCCATGCTCGGACACGAGCGCCATCATGGCAGGAACGCGGGGCTCCGGATTCCTGAACAGCGCCAACACGACAGGACGCGACGGCCTTCTGGACATGACGTGGATCCTCCCTGATGATGTAACGAGCAGCGTAGTCGACGCTGCCCAGTGGACATTAGCAACAGCGCTTCAACGACGTTGCACCATAACTCCTGCTAACTTTTTTGTCAACTGCAGGATTGACGTATGGGCCAAAACGCGCTATGGTTGCTAGTGCGCCGTTGGCGCATTTTGACAATCGCGAAGCGGTTGTCATGCTGAACGAAGTGAAGCATCTCCACATGCAACGCCGCAACGACATCCGAAATATTGCAATCATCGCGCACGTCGACCACGGCAAGACAACGCTCGTCGATGCGATGCTGCGTGAGACGCAGGCCGAGCGCAACCTCAACCAGATGGGTGAGCGCATCATGGATTCCATGGACCTCGAACGCGAACGCGGCATCACGATCAAGGCGAAGAACGCGAGCGTCTCTTACTCCGGTGTGAAGATCAACATCATCGACACGCCGGGGCACGCCGACTTCGGCGGCGAGGTCGAGCGTACGCTTCGTATGGCAGACGGTGTGCTCCTTCTTGTCGATGCAAAAGAAGGGCCCATGCCGCAAACAAAATTCGTATTGCGAAAGGCGCTCGAACTCGGCCTTCCCGCCATTGTTGTCGTGAACAAGATCGACAGACCGGATGCGGATCCAGATAACGCGGTTAACAAAACGTTCGACCTGTTCTCGCACCTGAACGCGACCCATAAACAGCTCGATTTTGCGACCGTCTATACGAACGCAGTCGCCGGTACCGCGGCGCTCGACCACAACACGCCAGGTAAAAACCTTACACCACTCATGAAGATGATCCTCGACAAGATCCCAGGACCGGAAGTAAGGAAAGAGGAACCGCTGCAAATGCTCGTGCTTGCGCTCGCCTACGACTCATACAAGGGAAAGATGGGCATCGGCAAGATCTACTCCGGGCGCATTTCCAAAGCCCAGCCGATCGCCGAAATCACGGTCGACGGTACCGTCCGTAAGAGCAAGGCAACCGACATCCTCGTGTACCAAGGACTCTCGCAGGTCGCGGTCGAGACCGCGGATGCCGGTGAGATCGTCGCGGTCGCAGGCCTGCCGGACATCGCCATCGGCGAGACCATCGCCGATCCCGAGCACCCGGTGCCACTCCCACCGGTCGAGGTCGACCAGCCGACCGTGCAGATGACGTTCGGTGTGAACGCATCGCCGTTCGCGGGCAAAGAAGGAACGTTCGTAACGTCGCGGCAGATCAAACAACGCCTCGACCGCGAACTTGAGACCAACGTCGCACTCCGCGTCCAGCCGACCGAGAACGAGAACTCGTTCCTCGTGTCCGGCAGGGGCGAACTGCACCTCGCCATTCTCATCGAGCAGATGCGGCGTGAGGGGTTCGAGCTGCAAGTCTCCCAGCCGCAGGTCATCCTTCACGAGAAGGACGGGAAGAAGTTCGAACCGTATGAGCTCGTCACGATCGACGTGCCGACCGAGCACCAAGGCGCGGTCATCGAAGAGTGCGGGAAGCGCAAAGGAACGCTCCTCTCCATGGACACAACCCCGATCACCGCCGAAGGCGGGACTCCTCATGGGGCGGTGGCGGGTGAGCAGCACCTCGAGTACGACATGCCGACACGCGGAGTCATCGGCCTCAAATCGGCGCTCATGACGAAATGCCGTGGCACTGCGATCATCTACCACCTCTTTAATAAGTACGAACCGTATCAGCCGGAGCTCATCAACGCGAACTCGCACGGTTCGCTCGTTGCGTTCGAGAACGGGACAAGTACGGGCTATGCGCTCGATAACGCGCAGCAGCGCGGGAGACTGTTCATCGGGCCCGGCGTCGCCGTCTATGCGGGTATGGTCGTCGGCCAGTGCAGCCGCGATGAGGATATCGAGATTAACGTGGCGAAAGAGAAGAAGCTCTCCAACATGCGGTCGAAGGCCTCGGACGACGCGGTCATTCTCGCGTCGCCGCGGGATATGATCCTCGAACTTGCGCTCGAATACATCGGGCAGGACGAGCTTGTTGAGGTGACGCCAAAAAGTGTTCGGATCCGTAAGCGCATCCTTGACGCGCTCGAACGGAAACGTCTGAAAAAATCGACGTAACAATCCGCAGCGACACGACTCTTGACGAAACGGCATCGATGCGACAGGATGCCGTCATTCGCTGTCGTGCCACCCTTTCCCAATGGAGGGAACACATGGATACGTGGAATATTGTCCTGTTCGTTCTCGCGGCAGTCGCTGGAGCGATTACGGTCACGCTCTCGTTCGGAAGCATGTACCCGTTCCCGAGCGTGGGATGGTTCACGCTTGCCATTGCCCTTACGTGTGTCTTCCGCGGTGTGCTGGTGTGGTGCGAGCTCATGTGGCAAGGCGTGCAGATGATGTTCCGTACCAACAAAAAACCCTAGCGCCCCCGTAAGTCAATGACTCGCGGGGGCGAAGTGCTTTATTCAGTATGCGGTACTTACTTCAAACTCACGGCCCGGATCATGTCGTTCATGAGGTCTGCAACGAGCACTCTCTTGCTCCACATCAGTAGTCCCTTTGGGGTGTTGAACGTCGCTTTCGTTGCAATCCCGTTCTTGCTTCCGCGCTGGCCAGATCCTGCGAAGTGTATGATCGTCTTCTTTTTTAGATCTATCTTCCGGATGCGCTGGCTTCCTGAATCAGAGAGGTACAGGGTGTTCCCCGAGCCGTACGCGAGCGTATCAGGGTAGCTCAGCCTCGCATACTTGAACGGTCCGTCCTGATATCCAGCCTTGCCGGTTCCGAGGAGCGTCATGACTTTCTTCGTCGAGAGCGTAATTTCGCGGATCGCGTGGTTCTTCTGGTCAACGACATAGAGCTTCTTTCCGTCCTTGCTCAAAAGCAGGCTTATGGGCGTCCTGAACGTTGCTTTTGCGCCGGTCGCGTTCTTGAATCCAGCGGCGCCACTGCCTGCAACGAGTGCTGTTGCGCCGGTCGCGACGTCGACGCTCCGGATGCGGTTGTTATCCGTATCGGCGACATAGAGCGTCCTGCCGTCCTTCGTTATCGCGATGCCCATCGGCTTGTTGAAGTACGCACAGCCGGCAACGCCCCGCTCCTGCGTCAATGGACATGCCGCTCCTTCGGCGTAGCCGTTGGGGTCATTGCTGAACTGATTGATCGCACCCGCACCAGTGAGCGTTTCTAGCATGTTCTCGTCGATGACGAGCGCGCGGATGCGGTTGTTGTTGCGGTCCGCGAAATAGAGCTTCGTACCGTCAGGAGACAGCACCATTTGCGTCGCGCCGCTCAATCTCGCGTTATTCCCGACGCCGTCGCGCCAGTTGTCCATCGGGCTTCCCGCCATGAAACTCAGTACCCCGACCCGCAGGTCGTACACAACGAACCGGTGGTTCTCGAGGATGTATATCTTGTTCTGGTCCTTCGACAGTACGAGGGCTTTCGGACGGCCGAGCATCAGGACGTTCTTATTTCCATCTTGGTCGCCGTAGCGGTGTGCACCAGCGATCCGTACGGGGTTCGTTCCGTCGAGCGCGGCCGTGTAGACGCTCGAACCGACCGAGAACAGCAGGTACATCGTACTGTTGCAGAAGAGGATATCCGATGCGTGGTTGTACCACTCGTCCTCAACGACGTGGACGAGCATGGTCGATGTTCCGGTCCCGGGATCATACCGCCATATTTCGTTGTACATCCCACGATCGCTTGCGAGGAAGTACACCATACCGTTGTACGCAGCAACCCCATCGACGTCTGTAAGTCCGTCCTTTACCATCGACGTGACACCGGTTGCGAGATTAATCCGCGTGATGACGGAATTCGTATGCGTTGTAACGTACAGGTAACCGTTGAGGATCGCTAGTTTGCCCGGTTTTGTGACGTTCACAACGGTACTCAAGGACCCGCTCGGGACCGTTGCTTTAATTATGCGGTTGTTGTTGGTATCGCTTACGTACAGCGTCGATCCGTCGATGAGCAGTCCGGTCGGACGGTTCAGGTTTTTAACCCACGTAGTTACTGCCCTGTTCCGGATGATCCTTACTGCATTGCTTTCGGTATCGACAACGTAGAGCTCGCCTGAGGGACCTATCTCAACATCTGAGGGAGCGCTGAACTTCGACTTCAGCGCTGCGCCGCCCGTGCTGCCGTAGTCTCCGGTTCCAGCGATCGTCGATATGATCTTCGAAGAGTTGTCGATCTTCCGCACGACGTTATCCTTCGTATCGGCGATGTACAGATTGCAGGACTGATCGGCCGTAAAACCTTCGGGATTATCGAGGAACGCGGATAGCGCAGGAGAACCGTCGCCTGCGTACAAGCGGCCGAGCCACGTTGATACATCGCCGACCCTCGCCTCTGCCGCAACAGAAAAGGACGCAATGCCAACGATGCAGGCACTGATAATGCAAGCTAAACGTAAAAATGTTTTCATATGTCCTTTCGTTAACACTTCGATTTTCACTCCACATGTATTGTAGCATACTTTAAGGGTTTTTTCAATTATCCCTACACTTTGCTCACCGAGGTTGACTTGTCACCTCAATCGAAAACCGTATACTGATACTAGTGAACATCGAAACAAGCTAATCCGGTTTACAAGAATGCCAACCGTTCCGCGATTTATTATCGCTTTCCAACGAAGGTTTGAAAAAACCCTCTCGTCATACATGCAGGAAAGGAAACGATCGAGCCATGCGCTCGACGTGCGCCTTGACCATCCTGTTTCGTTGACGCTCAGAACGCTCAAGGGCGGCAAACGCTTACGGCCCCTTCTCGTGAGTCTCGGCTATGAAGCGGTCGGCGGACGAAATCCAACGGTGGTCATACAGGCAGGTCTCATGGTCGAGCTCTTTCATTCGTTCGCGCTCATCCATGACGATATCATGGACCGCGCGATCACGCGGAGAGGATCGCCGACGATCCATGAAGCAGTACGCACATCGAGCGGTGATGCTCACGCCGGATTGGGCACGGCGGTCTTAAGCGGTGACCTTCTTCTTTCGACAGCCGACAGGATCGACCGTATTCCTGTTCCGAAACGGCATCGCGAGGACGCCCGGACAGCATTCCAACAGATGATAGAAGAGACGATCCTCGGCCAGCAGCTTGAGTTCGATCTCACAAGGCAGAAACGCGTCTCGCTCGACGACATCGTCCGTGCGATGATCTATAAGAGCGGGCGATACTCTATCGAATGGCCTCTAAAGATTGGGGCGATACTCGGCGGAGCGAAAACCCCCGAGCTCAAGCGATTTTCGACGTTCAGCATACCCCTCGGCCTTGCGTTCCAGCTTCGTGACGATATCCTCGGGATCTTCGGAAACCCTAAAGAAACGGGCAAATCGCACGACTCGGACATCAGAGAAGGGAAACGAACGCTCCTCGTATACTATACGCACCAGGTGGCTACTGCGAAGGAGCGAAAGAGGCTTTGGAACACCCTCGGAAACCAGAACGCCTCATCCCGCGATATTTCATATGTCCGGGCGCTGATGAAAAAGACCGACGCGTACAAGCGGACGCTCGAACTTTCGAAAAACCTTACGGATGCCGGTCTTATCGCGATATCCCAGTGCCCGATTGCGCCTTCTGCAAAACGGAAACTTGAAGAGCTCGCCCGGTACCTCCTTGTACGTGAGCGTTAGCAACGGCCGCTCTCTCCCCCGTCAACGCGCGATCGTATCAGTAAGTTTCCGAGAAGCGAACTGCACAGGGCCAGCCCCGAGCACAAGAACTACGTCCCGTTCAGTGCGGTTCCGCTCGATGGTCGAAATGCCGTTTTCGAGCGAACCAACGTAGAGCACCCTGTCTCCACCATCCTTCGTAAGATCCTTCGCATGGACCTTCTTTCGAAGCGGCGACTTCGCTTCTCGTGACGGGAAAATATCGGTTACGTACGAACGGTTAGCCTCGCGCAGCACCGCCGTGAACTCGCCAAGGTACTGTTTTGTTCTGCTGTAGAGGTGCGGCTCGAACAGCACGATGATCCTCTTTCCCGGAAAGAGCTTCTTTGTGTGCTCGATCACAGGACGAATACGGTCGGGAGTGTGCGCGTAGTCAAAGATCGTCGTGAACGCTCCGTGCCGAACCACCTCGTACCGGCTCTTGAGTCCCCTGAACGTCGCAAGTCCTGCGTTCGCTGCATTGATGTCAATGCCCGCGGCGAGCGCGAGCGCGATCGCGCCGACAGCGTTCTCAACGTGAATCCTCCCCGGTACCCGTATCTCGAACTCCCGGTGCTCTACGGAGAACTTCGGGGAATGGAGCATGAACCGAGAGCCCTCCGCACTCTCGCTCGATATCGTTCCGCGAACATCAGCATCATCGCTTATGCTGTACGTAATCGCCCCATTCGGGAACAGCCGCTTCGTGTTTGCATCGATCGACGGCGTCCTTTTTGCTACGACTGCATGGGGCTGCTTCATCGACCGGAAGAACCGTGCGAACGCATCGACGTACGATTCGAACGTCTTGTACGTCGACACGTGCTCATGCTCGAGGCTCGTGAGCACCGTGTACGAGGGATGGAAGAAGTGGAAGTGACGGTCGTACTCGTCCGCCTCGAGGAGCCACGGTCCGCTGCCGATCCTAATATTCGAATCCCAGGACAAATCATCGACGCCGAGTATCGCAAGTGGATCGAGGTATGCGGCGGCAAGGATGTGCCCCAGTATCGCAGCTGTCGAGCCCTTTCCGAACGTGCCAGCCACCATGAAGCTGTCCCCGGTTCTGCGGCTTAGGAACTTTCCGAGGAACTCCTGCCACGTCAGTACAGGGATCTTCTTCCTCCGCGCTGTAGAAAGCTCTCGTGCAGCAGCAAAAACACCGGGGCTAAACAGCACAACATCGGGATTTCCGATGTTCCCCGCGCTATGGGCGTCTTCTACCGGTATTCCCGCAGTTTTCAACCCGACGGTCCTAGCTCGGTCAGAGTCCGAACCGGTAACCTCCATCCCGAGCGCTTTGAGGTAGCGGGCGACCCCTGATGCTCCGCACCCGCCAATACCGACGATATGGACCTTGTTCTTTTCCATGTTCTACCAGTATACGATACTGCCGCGTTCAAAGGAATCCCCAAGTATGCACCATGCGCTGTTGACTATTCACGAAAGCTCTGCAACACTATGAACGTATGAAAAAAATAGACGAGTTTTTCCAATACGCAGTTCAGCATCGGGCATCGGACCTTCACCTCCTGAAGGACCAGCCTCCCATCGTCCGCATCGATGGCGTGCTAAAACCGATCCCGGGTAAAAAAGCGCTTGCGTCAGAGGAGCTCAATGAACTTGTCTTTTTGATCCTGAGCGAACGGCAGCAGCAGGCGTTCGAGCGCGACAAGGAACTTGACCTCTCCTACGAGATCAAGGGGCTTTCGAGGTTCCGCGTGAACATCATGTATGAGCTCGATTCCGTGAGCCTCGTCGCCCGCGTCGTCGCGAACGACATCCCGACAATGGAAAGCTTAGGGCTACCTAAGGTCGCCTATGACCTCATCCAGGAACACCAGGGGCTCATCCTCGTAACCGGCCCGACTGGAATGGGAAAGTCAACGACGCTCGCCGCGATGATCGAGGTCATCAATAAAGAACGGACAGAACACATCGTCACGCTTGAGGATCCGATCGAATTCCTCTATACGCCGAAGAAGTCGATCATCCGTCAGCGGCAGCTGGGATCGGACATGCTCTCGTTCGCCGCAGCCCTAAAGCACGTCCTTAGGCAGGACCCGAACGTCATCCTCGTCGGTGAGATGCGCGACCTCGAGACGATCTCGTCAACGATCACGCTCGCAGAAACCGGTCACCTTGTCCTCGCGACCCTGCACACATTGAACGCAGCGCAGTCGATCGACCGTATCATCGACGTATTCCCGCCGTATCAGCAGTCGCAGGTCCGGCTCCAGGTGTCGCTCTTCCTCCGCGCGATCATCTCGCAGCAGCTCCTTCCGAAATCCGGCGGCGGCCGGCTCGCTTCGCGCGAGGTGCTCATCAACACGCCCGCGATCTCGAACCTCATCCGCGAGAACAAGATACCGCAGATCAAAACGGTGATGCAGACGAGCGCAGAGATAGGCATGGTCACGATGGACCAGGACATCCGGCGCCTCTACGAGGAGAAACAGATCACGAAAGAGGTCGCGCAGACGCACATGCTCGACCCGAAGTCGCTGCTGCGATAGCTCGGGTGGAAAGACCTCCCCAATGTCCCTCGACAGTGCTCGGGACATTTTCCTCTCCTCAATTGAGGAGGGGAAACCGCGAAGCGGAGGGGTGGTCGGGGTCGGCGCTCTGGCAGACATGACAGATTGTTTTTAATTAGAAAAAGTGATACCCTTTCGCACGTGCCCTCGTAGTGAAATGGATATCACGCAACGCAACCCCGTGCGCCCGTAGCCCCGATGTCCGCCGTAGGCGGAATCGGGATCCCGACTCCCGACCGCATTGTGCATCGGGATGTCGGGACTCAGTGGAACAACAATGTATTCCGCGTACATAATTCAAAGTACGGTTGACGGTCGATTCTACATCGGTTGTACCAATGACGTACATCGCCGAATCCATGAACACAATTCGGGTTATAGCCGTTATACGAAACCGTATGTTCCTTGGAAACTTGTTTTTGAAAAACGTTGTGCTACACTCAGCGAGGCAAAGCGACTAGAACGAACGATCAAAATGAAGAAAAGTCGCATTTCAATCCAACATTATATCATGCGCCCGTAGCTCAGTGGATAGAGCATCTGGCTTCGGACCAGAGGGTCGGGGGTTCGACTCCCTCCGGGCGCACCAAGAGGGTTTAAGTACGGTGCCACGAGACACGCTGTGGACAGCAACGAAAGAGCCGCTGAACAAGCGGCTTTGTCGTGCTCTATAGAGAGGTGGAGGCACGCACCGCAGTGCTTCGAAGTGGGTAAATTGAGCAGGAGGGAGGAAGCGCGAAACAGCTGCGAGTTCGAATCGCTGATGGGTGGAGTGCGACTGGTCAAAACAAAGAACCCCTTATCGCGCTCCGGAGAGGAACGGGGGTTCGTACGGCGCCCAGGGGGCGCATCTACCTGAGAGAGAGCAGGGCCGATGAGGCCGTGGGATAAGCCTCAGTCGGGGCGGCGTCGCGCGATCCTGAATCCTCTGCGTACCGCGTCGTACAGCGGGCGGCTAGGATCGGAGGCGCGAGCCCTCTCGATGTCTTTCTTGGACAGCTTCGGGAGTGGCTGGAGATCTTTCGGCACCGGCACGCTAGCCAGATCCTCGGCCGGGCGCTTCGGTCTACGAGCCCGCCTTTGCTTCATAGTGCTTCCTCCTCGGGGAAACCTGCACGCGTAACCGAGAAGAACAGGGAGTGCGACGATCAGGTGGTGGGCACGAGTTTCAGCCAGCGCTTCGAGATGAGCTCGAAGTTCAGCACTCCCACCACTCCACCGACCAGCGCCCCGACGAGCGGGTTGTGGGCGAAGATGCCCACAGCCGCCCCGATGGCTGCGTCCACGCCGCACAGCAGGCGCTGATTCGAGTGGATGAGCTTGAACAGGGTCCACCAGAACGCGACGATGGCCTGAGCGGCGGCGGGGAGGAGTGGCAGTACCAACCACAAGAGTTTGGGCAGGTACCAGGTGAGCCACCCCAGAGGCGAGGCTTTGTACAGCAGCAGGAGCGCGACCCACCCCTTGCGCTGCCGCAGGAAGATCTTGAGCTCGTCCCAGTCTCGACTGTCCGACCACACTACCAAGGCGACTGCGGCAATGAAGCCACCGACAATCAGTGAAATGAACAACGTCGCCATCAAATCCTGCGGGGTCCCGAAAGCGTAGACCCATGGGGAGGCGGGCAGGAAGCGCGTGAGTGCCACCACGACCTCCATCACCCACACTATCCCGACCGCGGTGGCGCACAGCACGACAGCCGGAATGATCAGCGCCCCCAAACCTAGCGCGAGCAGGACGTGAACACACGTCCTGCCGAACTGGCGGAACGCTTCGGCGTAATCCACGCCCAGGATCTGCCACCAGACGGCGCGAGCCATCTGCCACGCGCGCGGCACAGCGCGCAGGACCTCGCCAGCGTTGTAGGCGAAGTAACCCACGACTCCGCCGACCAGCATCCCAACCCACCAGAACATGGGGGCGAGCTGCAGGCCGACGAGCGAGCCGATGAAGGCGCCGTGACCGTGAAGATCTTGAAACCTGGGTTCTGCACCATGATCGACCTCCGATGGCCAAAGCAGACCGAAGCCGTCGGTTCCGCGGGCTCTTCCCGGGTGAAGTGAGACGAGCGCCCTGGTTGCCAGAATGCTAGCAGGCAAGGCGCTCGTCTCAAGATGTGGCTTATGGGTTGTAATGAGCGGCAGAAGCACCCTAGCAAGCCGGCGGGTGGTGTCAATATCCACACCCTGCCACGCACCTGTCGCGTCCGCCCCTCTAGCCAGCCCGCCGCTTCCGTGGCACAGTATCTAGCGCATCGAACGAATACGTGGGAATCTGCAACTTCCGTTTGAGGATCCAAGTTCGCAGACGCTCAACCACGGTGCACCAGTCAGTAAATGGGCGAAAATCGCCCGCTTGTGCCTGTGGTACTATGTCTTTACTAATAGATCGCTCGCAGCAGAGTTTGAATAGTGCCTGAAATCAGGCTCCGATCGGGCATTTTCACAGAAATATCTGATATCCCAACCCTATCAACCGAACTCCGAGCCGTAGTCCTGGGGCAGACGAATCCGGGCACGCAACATCATTAAGAAAAAATATATGAACCAATCAGCAGGAAATAAATCTAACACCGTCATACTGATAGTCATTATTACCATAAGTGTAATGATCATCGGGTTCGGCATCTATTGGTTCACCCGAAATTCAATAGACACAAAAACGGTTGATGCCACTAACACGACAAATGCAACAACGAACGCGAACGTCAACACAAATACCGTTACTGCTGACGGTTTGTACGTCGGCGATGATTTTACCATTATCCAGCCAGCGGGATGGGTCCAGGGTCAGATACCCGGCACGTTGGCCTCATTCCAAAATATTAAAGAATCGCACGCTACCGACAGCGCTGCCGCAAAAATAAATTTCAAATCCTATATCGCGGTATCGTTCGACAATACAAACGGCAAGACGCTCGATCAGGTCTACCAGACGACGGTCGACGGCATCACCTCGTCGATTCCCTCGGTTAAAACCATTGCCGCCAGCAATGAAATCGTCAACGGGCTGCAGGCCAAGTTCGTGGTTATGGAGTTAAATCAGCAAGACGTTGCGTATACCGTCTTAGCGGCTGTCTACTTCGGTGACGGTAAATACTACGTCGTGTCGTTCAATACCACCACCGAGAAGTGGATCGGGTATAAAGACAAGTTCTACGAAGTAGCCAGAAGTTTCAAGTTGAAGAAATAGCGACTCGTTACTTCGTCCTGAATGGCGGAGCCCTGCACCCGAATCCGCCGAAACCTTACGAGAAGGCCGAGAGCAGTGCTGCGGCCTCCGGGCGCGCCACTATCACACATGAAACACGTCGTCATCTCACGTCCCGGCGGGTATGACCGGCTCACGATCCAGGAATCGCCGGATCTTCACCCAGCAAAAAGGCAGGTCGTCGTGAACGTCGAATATGCGGGCATGAGCTATGGAGAATGCATCGTCCGCATGGGTCTCTATAAATCGGCGAAACTACACGGCTATCCGATTACGCCCGGATTTGAATTTGCCGGAACCGTATCCGAGATCGGCAGCGAAGTATCAGGATTCACTGTAGGACAGCACGTGTTCGGTGTTTCATGGTTCGGTGCCTACGCAACGCAGGTCTGCGTTCCTGCGCATCAGCTCTTTGCTATTCCAAAAGAGCTCTCGACAGTTCAGGCGGCAACGTTCCCAGCCGCGTTCTTAACAGCGTGGTACGGAGCAATGAAGCTCGGTCAGGCAACAGCCGGCATGACCGCGCTCGTCCATTCCGCAGCAGGCGGCGTCGGCAGCGCCCTTGCCCAGATTCTCAACACATACGGCTGCACGGTCATCGGCGTGGTCGGCTCCTCGAAGAAAGTTACGTCAGCAAAGAACATGGGCTGCCGCGAGGTCATCGACAAGAGCACAGAACCGCTCTGGCAAACGGCAAAAAAATACGCGCCCAAGGGATACGACCTTGTGTTCGATTCCACCGGAGTGGAAACCATGAAGGAAGGCTACCGCCATCTCGCACCAACAGGGAAGCTGATCACGTATGGTTTTGCCTCCATGTTACCAAAGAGCGGCAGATTAAACTGGTTTATGCTCGCGATCGATTATCTCCGCTCGCCCCGCTTCAACCCGATCCGCATGGCAGAAGAAAACAAGAGCGTCATGGCATTCAATCTGAGCTTCCTGTTCGACCGCCAAGACCTCCTCGCAGAAGGCATGGCAACATTGATGGAATTGCTGCACCATGGAAGCATCAAACCGCTTCCGGTTACGGAATACGCTTTCACCGATGTTGCGAAAGCACTTCGTGACATCGAATCAGGGAAAACCGTCGGAAAACTCGCACTAATCGTACGATAAAGCAATCTATTCTGGCGATACTCCCGCGTTGTCGCGTTTTTTATACTCCCCGAACACGCTGATCTCTTGTACGAGGTCTGGGCTATTCCGCGTGTGTGCACCATTTTTAGCAACTCGCTGTGCTCTATATACACGTAATGTTTGGGAGGAGGCGTGTATACTACCCGCTCGTTATTGCAACGGAGGAAACCAAGAAGATGCCAATAGCATTACAGAAGAACGACAATGCTAAGAACGGCAATACCTTAGTATGCGTAACCCCGAGCAATCCGGCTGCCAGTTCATCTGGTAACGGTGATGCTAGTATAATGCCACCAACGACCATCGAAAACCAATTTGGAACATGGCGACGCTCACGCAGTTTAACAAGAGTACGAGCAAGCCACCCATGCTCTGACTCCTTCCGCCCTATTACGAAGAATATCGCATCAAACAGCATTGCGCCGATTCCACCAACGATGCCGATTAGAAATGGATGCAGGGAGGGCGCTTTCTCAAGCAGTATTACCGTAGCAGTTGCCGACGTCAGCGTCCCTGAGTAGAGAATCCCGAGAATGAAACTGCCGAAATAACCGAGCCCACCAATCCCCCCAATAGCGGTCTTCAGAAAGGGAAAGACAATAAACGCAACAGCAATAAGTATGCCGAGTGAGAAGACAATGATCGTCGTCCGATGCTGCTGTAAGAAGTGCATTGTAATAGTTATACATATACTATAACATAGCAACTGCCGTGATACTGCACATTCGCCCTGCTAGGTGGTGTTTGGAATCTCTGGTGCAGCATCATCGTTTTGTGGGTGGTCGAAATCTGGAAAGTAAAATTCACACTCTTCGAGAAATTGGATTTGTGGATTTTCCGCTCAGCAACGCCGGTAAAGACTTTTTTTATTCCGTTTCTCGACGAGTGAATTCCCCGAACACGCTGATCTCTTGTACGAGGTCTGGTTTCTCTTTTTGTTCCGAACCCCAGCGAATCCGCGAAAGTTCCTCATCGGTAAACACACGTCCGCGCTCCTGAATAAGCCGTACGTGCGTATGGAGCGGTCGCGCAAGCGTATAATCGCTCCACCGGATAGTATCGCCAGAACCATTATCTAAGAAAAGCACCTGACTTGTCTCGGGTCCCGAAATCACCTGCGCCCAACGCCCGTCGATCTTTACGAGGTCGAGGAGACACGGCTGCAGGTCCAATTCACTTTCACGATGCTGTTCACGGAACGCCATAGTTACCTTTCACTGAACACGATCGCGTTCGGTAGTTGCCGTCCCGGTCCGACCTTGTAGCTTCCGCGGTACCAGAGCGCGGATGACCCGCCGCCGTCAAGGTTTATCGCATACTGCATGCCGAGCGCCTTCATGATCAACCCAAGATCCGGAACGGTCGCCTTACGCGCGATGATAAGGTATACTTTCGAATCCTTGATACCGAACCCGCCGCGGTTGGTTTTCGTGTACCGCGACTTGTTGTCAAGCGCATTGATCCGCTCATCATTTAACACATACGTTCCGCCTTCGATGAATGCCGGCCCGTTTGATATCGCGGCGGTCAGCTCTGAACCGTCGACGAGCTTCAGTGCATCCAAACCGGGGAACGTCTTCGCGATCCGGAAGAAGTGCCACTGCTTCGCTGCATTAAACGTAATGAGGGGCCCCGTGTTGAACCGGTTCTGGTACTCGTTCACGAGCGTTTTGTTCTTTGCGTTGTATATCATCCAGTAGTACCCGCCTTCCATGCCTCTGCACGACGCATAGTCCTTCGGGCAGAAGTAGGCGCCGTTGATCGCGGCGAATCCCTGACCTTCATCGAGGTAACTCTTCAATTCCTTGACCTTACATGAGACGTTATAGCAGCTATTCTTGTTCGTGCCGGTGTACGTCAGTATTTTCAGCTTCGGGTTCGCGAGATCGATCGTGACGACGTTGATCTCGTACTTTGTGCCCATTACGGTGATCGTCCGTTTTACGTACGAATCGTACTTTTTCGTAATGCGTACGGCTGCTTCCGAGGGAAACGCAACGAATAAGACGGCAAAGATGACGGCAGCACCGGCACAGCGGGTAAATAGCGTTACGGCATATCGTGTCGGTAGAAAATTACGAGTTATCATATACGGTTTGATAGTACCACGATGGTAACGACGTGTGGAAGTGCTTCGAATACTGTGCTACACTGGGTATACATTCTTTTTGGAATCCGGTAACGGGTGAAAAACCAAAAATACGGGGAACGGTCTACACAAAAGGACCGTTCTTCGTTCTGGATCATTGCCCAACCAGCGAAAGTACGGTACAATCCGCTGTACAGCCTTCCGGCTGCACTTTATGAACCTCGAATCACTCATCCGTGCGATCGGGTACGCAGGTGTCATAGCAATTATCTTCGCTGAGAACGGCCTGCTCATCGGTTTCTTCCTCCCCGGGGACTCGCTACTCTTCACCGCCGGTTTCCTCGCATCACAGCATTTCTTCAGCATCGTTCCGCTGACGATCCTCCTGTTCCTCGCATCGGTCGTCGGCACGCAGGTCGGGTACTTCTTCGGATTCCTCTATGGCCCGCGCGTGTTCAACAGACCGAACTCCCGCTTCTTCAAGAAAGAGAATGCGGATAAGGCACAGGCATTCTACGAAAAACACGGTACGAAAACCATCGTACTCGCGCGTTTCGTTCCGGTCGTCAGGACGTTCGCTCCCATCGTTGCCGGTATCGCGAAAATGGACTGGAAAAAATTCCTTACCTTTAACGTGATCGGCGGAGCTATCTGGGCTGCCGGGTTGACGCTTGCGGGGTACTGGCTCGGGACAAAGGTCACGAACGTCGACCGCTACCTCCTACCGATCATTGCGCTCATTATCCTGCTCTCGATCCTCCCCGGAATATTGCACATGCTCAAGACGCCGGAACGGAGGCACGGCGTTTGGCAATCCATCGTTGGAATCGTACGTCGGACGCCCCGTGCTTGATAAATTCGGAAGAATCGACTACACTGGCATTCGTCATATCGTGGCCCGATAGCTCCCCGCCTTCCCCCGGGCTAGATCCGGGGTTCGGCGGGGCAGGCAATCGGTAGAGCAATTTTACATCACCAGTTCGTGATTCGCTTGGCCCGCTAGCTCAATTGGTAGAGCAATTGCCTCTTAAGCAATGGGTTGGAGGTTCGAGTCCTCCGCGGGTCACCAAGCGAATCACGAACAGCTGCCTCCTCCGCCCCGTACCCGAGCCCCGCCATTCGGCGGGATAAACTCCGCGAGTGGTGCGGGGTTAAGCAGTGGGTTGGAGGTTTCCCGCAAAGCGGGATCCCGCATTCCTATAAATAATAAATGACAAGGTGCGGGACGAGTCCCTGCCTGCGCGAAGGCAGGCTTCACGGGTCACCACCAATGCGTTACCTAACATCTTGTCGTACCGCAATAGAACGGGTATCATTTTATATATGCATGAACGCGGAGAACCAGTGCAAGCGTCCGATGACGATCTTCGTCTCGCGCACAAGATCAATACGCTCGTTACTGAAAAGAAGGTAGCGCCGGAACAGGCGGCAGCCGCTGATCCCGAGGTACTCGACCGAATGGCTGAAAAACTCTTTGACCCTGGCCACGTTCAAGACTGGTTCCATCCGCAGACCATACACGAAAAGCAGCCGGGCAACATTGCCGAGGATATTATTGTTGATCTGCTCAGGGATCACCCCCTTATCACTGCCCGCCATGGAACTCCGGAAGAGGACCAGAGGGATAAAATTGACCTTGTACTACAGTTCTCAGGCGGGAATGAGCGGGTGCCGCTCCAAGTGACGACTGACGCGGATCCGAAACATTTACGTGGAAAAATTGCTCAGCTGTCACAAGAAACGATTCTTGTACTTCTGCCGCCCGCTGAACGCATTCTCGATGCGTACGAACGCAATAACAAGCGTGACCTCCAGATGATCATACAGGATGTAATCCGGCAGGTTTTACAGGCTATCGCACGAAAATGGGAATACCGCGGGCTCTACCATCGTCTCGAGGAACAGCTCCTCGCGGCATGAAGACCGAAGTACCTAAATAAAAAGTATTGTAGCTGTCGCTCAGTTTGCTATACTACTCCTGTTCTATATATTATCCACACGCTCATGTCACAAAACAACAACTCTGTGCCTCAGCCCATCGTTCCCGCCGAGCAGGTCGATGTGCAGCCCGGCTTTTTCGTTCCGCGCAAGATGTTCTTTACGAAAGGCGTCGGGCGGCATCGCGAGAAACTCGCAGCATTCGAGGCTGCGCTTCGAGACGCCGGCATAGAGCGGTTCAACCTTGTGCACGTCTCGAGCATCTTTCCGCCGCAGTGCAAGCGCATCAGCCGCGAAGAGGGCTTGAAAAACCTGTCGCCGGGACAGGTCGTCTTCTGCGTCATGGCGCGCAACGAGACGAACGAACCGAACAGGCTCATGGCCGCTTCTATCGGTCTCGCACGACCGACGGACAAGGAAAACATGTACGGCTACCTTTCAGAACACCATATCTACGGTCAGACGGAAGATAAGGCAGGCGAATACGCCGAGGACCTTGCGGCATCGATGCTCGCATCAACGCTCGGCATTTCGTTCAACGTCGATACTGACTGGGATGAGCGCGAGAAGATCTACAAGATGTCCGGTAAGATCGTCCAGACGACCAACATTACCCAGTCCGCGCTCGGCGATAAGAGCGGGCAGTGGACGTGCATCGTCGCCTGCGCAATGCTCGTGCTGTAGAATACGATCGATATATAGCCTGAACCCCCACACCGTTCTGTACCTGGTGTGGGGGTTCTTTGGGACCGATACGCTCGGTCTCCTGCGGCCGTTTCCGGCGTTAAAGGTGCAGAATTCCTACTGGAGTACCTGGGGCGGACTCGGTCCGGTCGTCGTACCCTCCAGCGGCGGCAAGCGGTCGTGAACGAGCTCCTGCCCTATCGAACCGTGCCCAATGACTTCGCAGCTGCCGTCGCCGTTCCACAAGTAGTTGATCTCGTGCGGCGTTAGCGCGGATGTGAGCCCTTCAGTCACGGGAATCTTGACCAAACTCGGAAACACGTATTCGTAGACCGGTTCGCCGAAACTGATGGATGTACCCATTTCAACCAGCAAGTGCTCCGGATACTTGCCGTGCTTGTCCGCGTAGGCCTTGAGATCCTTCTCCAGCGTGTCGCAGTTCGCGACAATCGCGAGTTCCATCTGCCGTTCGCGCAGGAGTACCTCGGACTGCTGCTTCGCAATGTTCGCCGTGCGCAGAGTGATGAGTGCCAGAACCAACGCAACCAATGCGACAGCCCACAACGCTATCTTGCTCATGACAACGCCCTCCTATCCGTGAGGAAACGTCCGGTAGTGCGCGCCAGCGACCGTCTGCGTGCGCCTCTTGAAGACGCGCTCCATAGACTTGCCGCGCGTGCCGATGAACCGGGCAACGGTATCGCACTGCGCGCCGATCACGGTCAGCGTGTCAGAGGTGTAGCCAATCGAGACGCTGTAGAAGATCGCGCCTGGCTCGGGAAGCGTGCCCGCCCTGGGCTCGCTTTGCTCATCGATGAACGGGTTGTAGATGCCGTTCGAGAATCCCGTTTCCTTCACGAGAAAATCGAACAGTGCTTCGTGCGAGGGATACTGCCCGCCATTTCGTTGAGCATGCGTATCCAAACGCTCCTGCAGGGTCGCGCTGTAGCCGACCGACCGCATCTCCCAAGTACGGCCGCGTACCGTATGGATCACGGCTGCTGCGCAACCGATGATGCCCACCACGAGAATCAACGCGGACAACACAGTCGGCAGCCCGATTGTACGCTGCATGTTTTTCATGTAGTGTGCACCTCCTGTCATGGGTAGGTCGTTGTGATTGATCCCTTGCCATTATCTGACAGGATCACCGTTCCATAGGGACAATGTGGATGATCGCACTACCGTGTTCCTTGAACATCAACTGCGCTGCGTCGGGGTCTCCGCTTCCGATCGGGAACCGGATCTTCATGCTGTGCGTTTCCGGCTCTCCGAAGCGGAGGACGCTTCCGCCATGGGCCGACGCGTACTCCTCGATCAGGTTGAACGCCGTCTCCCGGCCTGTGGTGATCATGATCTTCACCAAAAACACCGCGCGAACTTCTCCTTCGCGGTTGGTACCAAGCTTGCCGACGAGAGTCGAGATGTCGACCACGCAAATCCGAATTTGGTCGACCACGGTTTCTCCCAACTTGCCTTTCAGGAAACGCCAGGCCTGTGGATGTGCAGAACCGCTCACGATTCACCTCCGTGCCCGTTGGGGCTGGATTGTGGGTTCGTCTCGTACGACGATCACTTCTTCCCGCGATTACCGCATTGCTTCTCACGCGGCTACTCGCGCTTCGGCAGGAACTCGGCGTGGCAGTAGGCGTTGCAACCGACAATGTTATTCACGCTGCTCTCGCGCGTCAACGTTGCCAAAGTGTCCCCCATTACGCCGATCGGATAGATGACGAAGCGCTTACCACAGTCGAGCTTCTGGTAGACGACGGAGTTCGACGCGGGGATACACCCTTCGCCCTTCATCAGAGCGATTCGTTCGACCGATCCCCCCTGCAATGCCGGACAGGCAAGGAGCCGCTGGAGCGTCGGGTAGACGCCTTCGTCCTCCCGATACTCCCCAGCCCAGCGGTGAATCGTCATCGCGATCCGAAGCGTGGGTTCATTGGCGCGATGGATCTTGAGCTCCTTTTGGATCGAGACGAAGGCCGCGACCTCTGCGGAGGCGATGACGACCAGAACGACCAGCAGCGCCAAGCAGAGCTGGTAGCCCAGCGTCATGCTTGATCCGGAAACGATCCGTTTGGTAATGGCCTGCATGACGTACCTCCACCCTTTGTGCGGGTTGGATGGGTCCACTGCATAAAGACAATCCGAGACGCATTTCACGTACTCGAGTTGTCGATGAACGATCAGGGACAAACAGCCCTGTTTGCTTGCCTTAACAGCGGAAAACTCGAGACAAGCAACGTGGTACTTTAACCACCTATCGCGTTAACCGTCAAGCAACAGCGAGCTATTACTCGAACAGGTGACTGTACGCCGGTCCGACAATTTTCAAAACATCATCCCACGTCCACGCCTGTATTGGCTTTCGTTCGTCCTTAACTAATGATAGTTCCTTTTGGAGCGAGAGCGCGTATTGAGAAGCGTCCTCAACGATCGACAGGAGTCCGCCTGATCTCGGCTGAATATCCCGAGCGAATCCGGCAGGCACCGAGACGACCGGCAATCCGACTGCGAGCGCTTCGAGCGTCGCTGTCGGACCCCCTTCTTCTGCCTTTGACGTTACAGCGAGAACGTCTGCTGCGTTGTAGTAAGCATTCATCTGTTTCCTCGGTACCATACCGACAATTTTCACACTCTCGTTCAGTCCCAACGTAGCGATCTGGCGCTTGATCGCGCTCTTGTACATCGGCTGGTACGTTGGTCCAACGATGTACAGAACCGACGGGACAAATTTCTTCACTTGATCGAACGCGGTGATCAGTAGCTCGAGATTCTTCACCGGCGCAAATCCTCCAACGTGCAACACAATCTTTTTGTTTTCACGTTCACCGACCACCTGCCGCGCCTCACCCTTATCCATCACTGAAAAGACGTCAAGCTCCGGAGCCATCGGGCAGAACGAATATGGAAGCGACCGCCGCTCGAAGTAGTCTTTGCTCCTTGTGTTTGCAAGGAAGAAGTGGCGGATGCGCCGTACAGCCCTGTTCTCAAACAGCTGCTCTATAAGGAACAGCGGAGCGAATAGCCATCGCCTCGGGAACCGAAGGTTTTCAATTGGTCTTCGCGTTGCGCCGTGGTAGTGCGCAACAACAGGTGCTTTTATAGTCAGCGCGATCGCATACGACTGCCAGTTGTGGTAGTCGTGCAGATGGACAATGATCTCGTGGTCGCGCGCTTCCTGCCTTAAAGCTTTCAGAAGCGCTGTCGAAATTTCACGCCCGGGCGATAGGAAAAAACCGGACGGGAACAATCGATACGTTACACCCTCACGTTCATACGCCTGCTGTTTTGACAAAGCAGCGTCGATAGACCACGACTCTACTACGGCTTTACAGTGCCCGGAAATGTGGCGCGCGAACTGGCTATGCCAGCCGTAGAAACTACCCTTGACCGGATCCTGGTTCAGCCGCGACCGTGAAAACGAAGAGATGTTGATGATCTTCTGCATACAGGTACTCTAGCATAAAACAATAAGGATCCCGACTGTTCTCGCGTGACGAGAATGGGATCCCCTTGAAACCGGACGCCGGTTTCTGGGCGGTCGCGCTGAGCGCGACAGTGAACAGAGCGGGTCTGCGCTGGCTACTGGCCGGCGGTCAGGATCAGCGACGACAGGCTGCCGTCATGCATGACCCCCTGGACGCAATACGACTCCCCCTTCACGCAGCCATCAGGCGTGTAGAGCACGATATCGCCCGGCGGCAGGTTCGTGGCGGTGGGCTTGCTCTTGAACTCCAGGATCTCCAGCGGCTTGCCGGTGAAGGCGTTCGTCGGGATGCGATTCCAGCTCATCATCTGCCGCAGGATGATGTCGGGGTTTGTGGAGTAGACCCCGTCGTGCTGCACGCCGTAGTCCTCGCACACGAGCTGTACGTCGTGCATCGTGGCCTTGGTGCGGCCTTCCTTGGAACGAATGTCCATCGCGATGAAGTTGGGGATCGCGATTGCCGCGAGGATGCCGATGATGACGATCACGATCAGCGTCTCGACTACGGTGAAACCGCTCTTGTTCCGGAACATGGGGTCCCTCCTTCGGAATTCCGTTGCGACCTAGGCGCCGACGTAACTTTCCACCCCGCGCCTCGAGAGGTGAATGCTGCCGACAGTAAATTAAATATCGACACGATCCACCTCTCGAAACCGTTCACCATTGAACGAACGACAAACAAAGAATGGTATCATTGATGCCCACCTTTGTCAAGCCCTAATGAATTATTATACCCGATCCAAGCTTAAGGATTCTTCAACGAATCCTTCAGGGTCTTTCCTGCCTTGAACTTCGGAACAGTGACCGCCGGTACCTGAATCTTCTCCGTCGGGTTCTGCGGATTGACGCCCATGCGGGCTTCGCGCCGCTTCGACATGAACGTACCGAATCCGGTGAGCGTAACCTCACCGCCGGTTTTTAGGGTCGTTATGACCGTGTTCTCAAAAGCATCGAGAAGATCTTCGACCTGCTTCTTAGCGAGGCCCACCTTCGCGGATAGGGTATCGATGAGTTCTGCTTTGTTCATCGTGCTCACCTCCTTTCGTCTGCGCCCCCAGTGTACGCCAGGGGCTAAAGAATTTCAACCTCCCGGTCGATCCGTTCGATATCGGTTGCCTTACCGGTCGCGGGATCGATCTCAATCAGCACACTGTTGAAACGGCAATGCCCTTCTTCCGGAAGTTCGAACTTCGTACCGACGAGGGACTGGAACTTATGGAGAACCTCTTCTTTTGAGCGACCGATGACCGTATCGCGGCCGCCGCACATACCAAGATCAGTGACGTACGCCGTACCGCCGGGAAGGATCCACTCGTCTGCTGTTGCGACGTGCGTATGGGTTCCGACAACCGCGCTCGCCCGTCCCTCAACGTACCATCCGAACGCGACTTTCTCGCTGGTCGCCTCTGCGTGGAAATCGACAATGATGGCGGATAGTTTTTTGTCCTCATACGAGGAGTATATGCTATCGAACGCCCTGAACGGATCGTCAGCGCCTTCTTTCATGAATACGCGTCCCTGCAGGTTCACAAGAAGCACCTTCCGAGTCCCGACTTCAATGATGACGCTCCCCTTGCCGGGAGTTCCTGGAGGATAGTTGGCCGGACGAATGAGGGGTGTTTTCTTCTCATCGAGCATACCGAGAGCTTCTTCCTTCGAGAAAATGTGGTTGCCGCTCGTACAGAAGGTGACCCCGGCATCAAGGAGTTCCTTAAACGTGTCTTTCGTCACTCCCTTACCGTGCGCGAGATTCTCGGCGTTCGCAACGACAAGATCGGGACGGTACTCTTCAATGAGCTCCGGAAGCACCTTTGCAACACAGCGACGACCGATCCTTCCAACGACGTCGCCGATGTACAGCACGATCAGCGCCCTGTTCGCGTTATTCGGTTTCCGTACCATAGATTCAGTATACGGCAATCACGCCGTCTGGAAAAGCGCCCGCGCTTCGTATGTATACCGTCACTCCGAGTGCAACGAGGAGTCCCGCGACATCGGGACCTCTCGCTTCGCTCGAGGCGACGGTGCGTATGAACTGCCCGCGGGCGCTACCTGGCGTACTCGATGACCCGCTTTTCCCTGATGAGCGTCACCTTGATCTCACCGGGGTACTGCAGTTGCGATTCGATCTGGTTCGCGATGTCCCGGGCGAGCTTCACTGCGGCAAGGTCATCGATCTTTTCGGGGAACACGAAGACGCGTACCTCGCGACCGGCCTGGATCGCGTAACATTTCTCGACACCCTCGAAGTTCTTTGCAATGCCTTCGAGCTCTTCCAGGCGCTGTACGTACTGCTCGTACGTGTCTTTTCGTGCGCCCGGCCGAGAGCCGCTCATCGCGTCAGCGACCTTCACGATGACCCCCTCGAGCGTACGCGGCGTGTCCTCGTGGTGCGCGATCGAGATGTAGGCGACCTCTTCCGGGAGGTTGAACTTCTTCATGATGTCGTACCCGAGCTGGGTATGCGTTCCCTGAACTTCATGATCGATGGCTTTTCCGATGTCGTGCAGTAAGCCGCCCTTCTTTGCGACCGCAACGTTAGCTCCGAGCTCTGCCGCGAGTATGCCGGATAGTATGCCGACCTCGATCGAGTGCCGTAGCACGTTCTGTCCGTAGCTCGTTCGGTACTTGAGCCGACCGAGGATCTGCACGAGCCTCGGATCAATGCCGGCGACGCCGACCTCATGGACCGCCTCTTCACCGGCTTTCTTAATGTCGACGGCCATATCCTTCTTCGCCGCTTCGACCGCCTCTTCGATCCTGCCTGGATGAATGCGGCCGTCTGCGATGAGCTTCTCGAGCGCGCGTTTCGCGATGTGCCGGCGTATAGGATTAAAACCTGATATGACGATCGATTCCGGCGTATCATCGACGATGATCTCTACGCCGGTCAGCTGTTCAATGGTCTTGATGTTACGGCCTTCCTTGCCGATTATCCTCCCCTTCAGGTCATCAGAAGGCAACGGCACCACGGTCGTCGTCGTTTCTGCGGCATGGCTTGCCGCGACGCGCTGCAGTACGACGGAGAGGAGATCGCGCGCTTCCTTTTCGAGCTCCTCCTGGCTCGTCTGCTGCAGTTTCTTTATCCGCGAGACGAGCTCCTCTTTCATCGAGTGCTCGGTATTGTCAAGAAGCACACGCTTAGCCTGATCCCGCGTAAGCTCCCCGATCCTCTCGAGCTTCTGGAACTGATCCTCACGGATGCGCTCGAGCTCTTTTTTTATCTCATCGTTCCGCTGGGTCTTTTTTGTGAGTTCGTCCTGGCGCCGTTCGAGCTCGAGGAGCTTCTCGTCGAACTTCGACTCGCGCTGTTCGAGTCGCTGGCGTTCCTGCCGGATCTCGCGGCGGCGCTGTTCGTCGTCGCGTTTCGCATCCTCAAGAACCTTGAGCGCCTTTTCCTGGGCTTCAAGGAGTATGCTCTTCTGTTTTGCGCGCGCCTCGGCTATGAGGGCTTGCGCTTTTGCTTCAACGGACTGCGCTTCGTGTGTCGCCCACGACCTCCGAAGAAAGTAGCCCGCAATTGCCGCGCCGGGTATGCCGACTGCGGCAAGGATAATCCAAATTGATGTTGCCATAGTAGTTCACGTGCACTGTGTGCGCTAGTTGCATAAGAGATCTGCAAAATGCAGGATTTCACGATAACACAAAGCGGACGACTGCGCAAGCGAGGGGCTGTTCAGTAGCCCGCTAACGTATTACGCGTGCTATCCTTTTACGATTATCTTATCGACAATTCCGTACTTCCGCGCTTCCTCGGCTGACATGAAGTTATCGCGGTCAGTATCGTGCTCGATGGTCTTCAGCGTCTGCCCGGTGTGCTTCGCAAGGATACCGTTCAACCGGTCACGGATCTTGAGAATGTGTTCAGCCCGGATCTTGATGTCGGCCGCCTGCCCTTCCGCCCCGCCCATGACCTGGTGGAGCAGGATATCGCTGTTCGGAAGCGTGAACCGCTTACCCTTCGTACCGGCGGCAAGCAGAACCGCGCCCATCGATGCCGCTGTCCCGATACAGATCGTCTGAATGTCCGGCTTTACGTACTGCATAGTATCGTAGATCGCAAGTCCAGCCGTAACGGAACCGCCGGGCGTATTGATATACAGCTTGATGTCTTTCTCCTTGTCCTCGCTCTCAAGGAAGAGAAGCTGCGCAATGACGATATTCGCGAGATGGTCGTGAATGACGTCCCCGAGGAATACGACGCGGTCCTTTAGCAGGCGCGAGTAGATATCGTACGCGCGTTCGCCGTAGCTCGTCTTCTCGACGACCATCGGGATGAGGGTTTGGTCGGTGGTGGGTTTATGTACCATAGCAGCAACAGTATAAGCCACAGCCACAATTCTATCAAGTTCCGTGTACTATTAGAAGAAATCAGGTACACTGTGGTTATGAGTATGCATGCGTTAGCACGGATCAACTGGACACGGAAACTCTGGCACATCGTCGGTGGCTGCTTCGCGATCAGCGTTGCCGTGTACCTACCGTGGCCGTACCCGTTCTACGTCGCGTTCGCAACGCTGCTCTTATGGACATCAATAGAAGCAGCTCGCCGCCGCGAGCCATGGTTCGGCAAGCTGTTCTTCACGCTCTCCGCGCCGTTCATCCGGCACCATGAGCGCCGGACGTACGTCGGGAATACGTGGTTCGCGTTCAGTGCGTCGATCCTCGGCCTCCTGTTCAAAGATCCACTTCTGCTCTCCGCTTCTCTTGTGGGCTGGACATTCGGTGACCCCGCTGCAGAGGTATGTGGGCGCCTCATCCCATCAAAGAAGTTCTTCGATGATGAAAAATCGCTCGCAGGGACGTTCGGATGTCTCATTGTAAGCTTCATTGCGTACGTGATCTTTTTCCGTCTCATGGGCACTGGCGGGGACATTCTCGCTGCGGCATTCATCGGCGCAGCAGCAACAACTATTGCAGAAATGTTTTCGTTCAGTTTTACCGTAAACGATAACTTCATGATCCCGCTCGTCACGGCACTGGCGCTCTCCTTTACGTTCTAAGCGCTCTATTTCCGTTTTTCTTCACTACCCAATGGCTGCACTACCCAGCCATTTTCATGCCGTTCGATCGAACCCCTGACCGTGAACCCGGCCGCTTTCACGTGTCCGCCTCCGCCGAAACGCCTGGCAAGGACAGCGACATCGACATCGGATTTTTTCGTCCGATAGCTGCCTTTTACGAAACCCCCTGCTTCCTCACGGAGCACCAATACAACATCGCTGTCTGCGAGGCCGTTTAAAAAGTTCGCAATTCCTTCTACGCCGTCCTTTGCGACTCCGCACTCTTCAAAATCAGCGGTCCGCAACGCGGTGCTGACGATCCGCGTCGTTGGATCGTACTCGAGGCGCGACAACGCCCTACCCCAGAGACGCAGGACGCTAACGGACTTGTTGCGCATCGTACCCCGTACTATCCTGCGCAGATTTGCTCCTCGCTTTAAGAGCTCGCCTGCGATCTCCATTGATTCATACGTCGTCCCGTGATTCTGAAATCCTCCCGTATCCGTTACGATTCCTGTAAGGAGCGCGTTAGCGATCAGCGGCGTGATCGGTATACCGTTGTGCATCAGGTATTCATACACGAGCTCACAGGTCGACGACGCGCCCGTTCTTACCATCTCAATGTCGACGATGGTCCGTCCGTCAGCATATATCTCTACAGGATGGTGATCGATGAGAGCTACGGTGGGACGATGCGCTTCTAGAAAGTACAATTTCTGAGCTACGTGCGTCCGGTGAACATTCCCGCAGTCAAGCAGTACGATGCAATCGAATTCATCAGCCCTGATCGGACCCGCATCAGTCAGCACTTTTTCCGAGCGATCAAGAAATGAGTACTGGGCAACGGAAGATTTCGGCGCGAGCATGACAACGCGCACGTCTGGCTTCTTCGGTATGCTCTCTGCCAAAGCGATGAGAGAACCCATTGCGTCGCCATCCGCTTGCTCGTGCGTTGCGATCAGGACAGCGTTCGATTTTCGGATTGTATCATGCAGCTGCGCATAGCGCTGCGGTAGAGCCTTTCCCATAGCAACCAACCACCCTATCCCCTGTCGTTGATTGTGTCAAGGAGATGCTCGAGGTGTTGGGCGCGGTCACTGCTTGTATCGCGGAAAAACGCGATTTTCGGCAGGGGGCTCATCACTAATCGTTTATTCAATAGATACTGCAGCCTTCCTATCTCTTTCAACAGTATTGCAAAAACGTCGTCAGCACATGACGAAGGGTGTACCGATACCCACACCTTGGCATGTTCGTGATCGGGCGATGACCGGACCGAGGTTATGGTCACGAGCACGCCGGGAGCGAACTCAACCTCACGACGGATAAGCTCGCTCAGCTCTTGCTGGATGAGTTCGTTCACCCGTACGATGCGATCGCCGCCGAGCACCTAGCCCCCGATATGCCGCGCCTTAATCTCGCGGGAAAATGCGGTTACCACGTCATCAATCTGAACAACCGGGGGGCCCTCGAACTTCATCCCGCACTCGTGGCCCGTTATCACCTCAGCGACGTTGCTCTTCTGGCTCTGGAGCTGCGTAAGCTTCCCTTCTGCAACGGCCTGCTCTCCCCTCGTCACGCGGAGCAACGAACGTGCGATGATCTTCCCTGAGATAACTTTCCCGCCGATGATCTGACTCTTCGATTCGGTCCGGAACACTGCAAGGATCTTCACCTTCCCGAGCTCGGTCTCGATGATCTCTGGCTTAAGCATTTTTTCAAGTGCAGCGCGAACAGCATCAACGAGATCGTAGATCACATCGTACGTTGTCATGGTCATGTTCTTCCCTCGCGCGACAGATTCCGCGGCAGGCGTCGACACAACGTTGAAACCGACGAGTTTCGCCTGCGCCGTTTCCGCTCGGAGAACGTCAGCTTCGGTGATGTTGCCGAGGCCGCCCTGAACGATTTCTGCACGCACCTCTGGATGGCTGAGTTTCGCGAGCGACTCCTTGATTGCCTCGAGCGATCCGAGGGTGTCTGCCCTGATAACGAGAGGTAGGGTTTGGACCCCTTTCGTTGCGTCGTCCTCCTTTTTCGCAACGGTCGCCGATTCGGTAGATTGACTTCGGCGCGTTACGACCTTCTTTGACTTCAGTTCACGAATAACTTTTGGATCTGTCTGTGTCCTAAGGGTATCTCCAACGCTCGGAGCGCCCTTCAGGCCGAGAATTCTCGCTGGAACGGAAGGTCCTGCTTCGTCGATCAGGTCGCCACGGTAGTTGCGAAGCGCCTTGATACGTCCCCATGCATCCTCCGTACTTACAAAATCTCCGACCTTGAGCGTACCGGTATGAACGAGGACTGTCGCAACGGGACCTTCCCCGGAATCGACGTGGGATTCGATGATGGTTCCTATGGCTGGACGGTCAGGATTCGCCTTGAGGTTCTCTTTTTCGACTTGAGTGACGAGGAGTACCGAATCGAGAAGGTCCTTAATCCCCTGTACCTGTTTTGCGGACACCTCAACGCACACTGTTTTCCCGCCAAATTCCTCTACGAGGACATTCTTTGCAGCGAGTTCCTGTTTCACGCGAGCAGGGTTTGATTCTGGCTTATCCACCTTATTAATCGCGACGACGAACGGAAGCCTTGCCTCATTGATGATGCGGATCGCTTCTTCGGTCTGCGGCTTTACGCCGTCATCTGCCGCGACAACGAGGATCGCAACATCCGCGACCCTGGCTCCCCTCGATCGCATGGCCGTGAACGCCTCGTGTCCCGGGGTATCAATGAACGTGACCGTTTGCCCCTTCTCTACGACCTGGTACGCTCCGATGTGCTGCGTGATCCCGCCTGCCTCGGAAGCGGTGACGTTCGTTTTTCGGATCGCGTCGAGGAGCTTCGTCTTGCCGTGATCTACGTGTCCCATGACGACGACGACCGGGGAACGCTCGACGAGCTTTGATTCATCGGTTTCTTTTATGAGTTCGCTTAAGCTCTGCCTGCTAGCGCTTTCAACGACGGTCTGTTTTTCAAGTTCAGCGGTGAACCCGAGGTCGTCTGCAACGATCGCGGCTGTATCGAAATCGATCTCTTCGTTCATCGCTGCCATGACGCCGTTCTTTACGAGCTCTGTCATCACTTGCGTCAGCGGCAACGACAACCGTTCCGCAAGCGCCTTGACTGAAATGCGCTGCGGCAGCTGAACCGGTTTCTTTATTGCGGTTGCTAATGCCATAGAACGTGTGAACCCCGTTAGAAGGTCGTCAACAGTCGATCTAAAAACTCAATCTAAAAACTGACAACCTTCGTCCTTCTAACGGGGTGAACGTTACCGAAAAAGACGCTTCGCGTCAAGGATACGACGTTCGTTTGTTTTATGCGACGAGCGAATTTATGACTGCTTGGGAATGACAACGGGAACTCGAGCGAGCTGCTTGAACCGCTCGGCGTCTTCGCTGCTTCCGACGATCGCTCCGTAGTGCATTGGTATAGCAAGCCGCGGCATGAACGAATTCACTGCTTCCGCGGCTTCTTCGGCATCCATGACGTAGGTACCTGAAACCGGCACCAGTGCAACGTCTATATCGCTTAACAACCTCATCTCAGGGATGAAGTCGGTATCTCCGGCGTGGTAAATGCGCTGCCCTTCAATGGTAATGATGAATCCGACGCGCCGTCCATCGTTCGGGTGGAACGGTTTTTCAAGGTTATAGGCTGGCACGGTTTCGATCGTGATGCCATCGAGTTCGTGGCGCTCACCTGGCTGCACGCTGATGATCTTCGCAATGGGAAGCTTCCCGTTGCATGACGATGCTGCAACGATCGTAGTTTTTTGATTAACGATCATCGCAAGGTCTTTCTCTGAGTAGTGGTCGAAGTGTTCGTGGGTTATCAGTACAAGATCTGCTGGTTCCTGCGGCGGTTTCAGCTGGAAGGGATCGATAAAAATTACCTTACCGCCGCCGACGATCTTAACGCTGTCGTGACCGAACCACGTCAGGTATTCTGGAACACGAAGGGTCGTATCTGCCATAGCCTATACCGTACGTTTAAAAGAGGCGGTCTTTTCCAACAATGACGCGTAATCGGTGTGGCGCCACCTCAACGACCGCAGGCGTCTTTACGATCGTCGACCCGTCGAGCGTGAGCGGAACGCTCGCGGCCGGACTCATGATACGCGCTTTCCTGATCGGGAATACGCTCTCCGCTGCTCGCTGCCTTCGAAACGGTATCCATCCTGTTGGTTCCTCCTGAATGATCGCTTCAAGAACGCCGTCCTCCGGGTTTGAACACTGGTTAGCTCTGTGCTCCGGGTTGAAATTGCAGATGGAAAACGGCCTCGGCGCACCGAGTAACGACACGCTGTAGTGACCGTCGCACTCGACGGTTACATCGTTTGCCGGAACGACAAGCGAGAAGAGGAAGAATTGGTCGTTCACCTTCCCAAGGTCAATGGTACGAACGATCCTCCGTGAGAGCACGTCGCATGCGGCCTCGCCCTCTGGGATGCCGAGAACTCGCGCAATACTGGTGTGATCGCCGACGGGGATGATACCGAGCGTCACGTTGTACGAAGCGATAATTGACACGGCTTTTACGATAAAATCGTCGCCTCCAACGACAACGACCGTTTCCGCCCCCCGTTTGATCGCCGTATCGATGAGCTCCCGCATATTTTTCAGTATCGACAGCCTGTCCATCCTCCCGTTGATGCCTAACTCAATGATCCGGAACTCGATCCGGTTCACGACTGTATTGTACTTCTTATCGGAAAGCGGGCTGTCGAAGAGGTAGTAGTACATGTACCGTCAGGCTGTGCGCTTCTTATCAATCTTTTCATTCTTTTCCGATACAAGCGGTGCGACCGATCCGATGTCGTTCTTTACCATGAGACACTTCCCGTTCAGGATCGCGCCCTGAGCAACGGACAGTGTCGCCGTTTCCACGTTTCCGAACACCTTTGCTGAGGGCATGAGCTCAAGCCTCCCGCCGGCTTTAATGTTACCGTGCACCTCACCCGCGATGACGACGTTAGCAGCGTCGATATCCGCCTTCACCTTTGCCCGATCACCGATACGGAGGTCCTTCGATGTTTTGATCGAGCCGTTAACGACGCCTTCGACAGCGACATTTCCTGATCCGACGAAGTTTCCCTCGACCTTAACCGAGGGGCCGATGATTGTCTCAACGCTGTGCGCGTCACCCTCGTCTCTATTGAACATTGCCATACAATGGGCCTCCTTACTATAAATAAAAACGTGCGCCAGTATTGTACGATTGGCTTCACTTAGTGTCAAATGATACCAAAACGACTACGACAGCACTATGAACACCTTTAGTGTTCATTACTCGAGCGGAGCAATTCTATAGGATCATCAGGATCCACCCCGGCTGTATGACCGAGGGATTTGCAATGATGCCGGAATATACCTTCTTGTTCGCCTCGATGAGCTTCGTATACAACGCGCCGTTACCGAGGTACCGCTCGGCGATCGCCCAGAGCGTGTCGCCGTCGTTTACCATATACCGTACGGCTCCATGGAATAGAACGGTCTTGCTGCCACCACGAGAACGAACGGTGAAGGTGAAGCGTTGACGGACAATGCTTGTTCTCCCGACATGATCGGTCGATTGCGCATAGAGCGTGTGCTTCCCCGGCGCAAACCGTCTCACCGATAGCTCCGTTGAGAAGGGCTTGGTCGCAGATGACGGGCCGGGTGTTCGCAGCGAGGACACGACCTTCCCGTCAACGTAGATCCTGATCGTTTGCTTTCCCTTGGCTATTCCGAGAATGATGAGCTTTTGTTCTTCGTCGTTTCGAAGGATTGGTGTGAAAAGCGTTGGTCCGATTGCTCGACCAACCCACTCTGGAAACGACGTGAACGTTAAGTCTTCCCCGGTGGTTACTGTTGAACCGGTAGAGACGAGCTGGTAGTGGTACGTCGTCTTCGGAGTGAGGTTATTCAGTGTGAAGCTGTGGTTCACATCTGGGACACTGTTAGACGCCTCCGTGCCGTACGCGCTGGTCGTTCCGTATCGAATGCGTGATGTTGCGGATTCGTTCGTCGTCCACGTAATCGTGACAGAATTCGGCGTATTCTTCGTAACAGAGACATTGCGGATTATCGTCGGAGAAAGGGTGAATGCCTGATCAGTTGACGTAGCCGTCTGTCCGTAACCGTCAGTCGTCTTTACGCGATAGTGGTAGGTTATCCCCGGTACCACATCAGTCACCGCGACCTCGTGGTTTGTGGCGCTGTCGGCCTGATTCACCGTCGATCCATAGCTCGCCGTGATACCGTACTCCACAGTCGAACTGCCAGCATTCGACGACGTCCAGGTGATGAGCATTGAATACAAACCGTGAACCGCAGCGACCGGCGTCGTCAGTGTCAGAGCCGCGGGAGTGGTGAACGAGCGAGAAACGGAGTAGCTGCCGTACTGGCTCGATCCGTTCGGATCGAAAGCCCGAGCTCGCCAGTAGTACGTGCCGTTGCCAAGCGCTGTCGTCGGCGTGAATGAAGCGGCGGTGCCTGAGCTGTAGGAAGTGCCGCTTCCTTGATCCTGGCCGCTCCATCCGGTCTGGGAACTTGCTTGTAGGTACGTCACGAGGCTGGCGGAGTCGAATGTACTAACGGTATCAATCTGGAGTTGGTACTGGAGTGCGTCGGCTTGCGCGTCCGTTGCGGAAAACGTGAAGGCTGGCGTGAAGGTTGTCACCGAAGCGCCGCCGGCCGGGCTGATGAGCGTTGGCGTTGCTGGTACGGTATTGACCGTTACCCCGGCATGGAGCAGCACCGGGTAGGAATTACTGCTGGAAACCATGACCGCTTTCCAAAGCAACAGTCCGCTGCCGGTCGGAAAGCTGGCGGCGTTGGTATTGAGCTGACTGACGGTGTTCGACTGGGTCAGACTGCTGTCCGACGCTGTCCACGACGTTCCGTTCCAGTACAGCCATGCCGTCCCCCCGTCATTCGACAGAACGTATTGCACTGACCCGCCTTGGGCGTATGATGACGCGGAGAATGAATTGAGCTTGAAAAAGGTGGTTGCTTGTGTTGCTTTTGGTTGAATGGTGCTGGTCACGACCGGGTAGAGGTCGGTCTCGCTGCCGATAGTAAAGGTGCCGTCGTGTAGCTGCCAGCCCTTGAGGTCGTTAAACACGACGTCACCCTCAAAAGTACTCAATGCAAAGTTCGCTTGCTTGTCGGTAGTCGGACAGCCGCCGTCATACCAGATATCGCAGCCAATGAGCCCGTCTTCAATCGTTTCCGTTGTGGTGGCGATCAGTGTGTTGTTGATGTACGACGTAAGATAGTGGATTAAACTGCTGGAATTGTAGTCGTATTCCAGCCGCGTCACGAAGTCGACATCCTGATTGATGGTCGTGTCTTTGTTCCGGTTAGTGGCATCGAAGAAATTCTGATCTGATACCGTGCGAAAAAACCGTATTCGTTGCGGCGATGTGGCTTGCAGATTTACGAAGTACGAATCGCCGCCTAAGGCCTGCTGTGATGAATGAAAAACGATTCCGCCGATTCGCGTATTGCCGGTGCTTTTTATTTTTAGCGATACCTCGGACGCCCAGTTCTGACTGAGGTTCACCACTTTCGACGTGTCGCGACTGATAAAACCACCTGTTGATGTGGTGAGTTGCTCCCAAGCGTTGCCGACAATTTGCCAGTTACCGCCGCCTTCCTGCCACGAGCCATACGTCGTTCCATTTGGAGCGTTGAACGAACTGTAATAGTCGTAAACCGACGCCAACCGCGCTGGTTTATATGTGGCTTTCGGATCGCCATAGTAGAGGTAGTATCCGCCGTCGCTGTTGCCGGCGGTCACGCTGGCCTGCACTTTAAAACGCTGGGTGGTCGCGTCAATGACATCGAGGTCCACTTCCGTATTAGCGGCGCCATTCCAGTACACCAGCCGCAAATCATCATAGTCGGATTGGAGCTTACCGGCCGAAATGAGCGTGGTTAAGTTCTCATTCAACACAACGGTCTTAGTGTTATCGAGATTCTGGGTGACCGCACTGACAGTGACCTGTTTACGATATCGATAGTCCGTATTCCACCAGGCCGGACTGGCGCTGGCAGAAAGCGGCGTCGGCGCTACGCGACCGCCGGTGAGCGTCAGGTTACTCCCGACGGTAAAATTCGCAGCTGTCGACAATGACCATGTCGCTGACTTGGCCTGGAACCCCATGTCGTGCGTGAGAAGCGACTGACTGTCCGTTGGCGCGAGCGAAACCACGGTATTATCCGTCGTATTCGCCATGCTCGCTAAGGCACCGCCGCTGTTGTAGTTGCTTGGATCGACGGTCAGCCAGTACGTACTGCCCGGTAGCGCGGTCGTGAACGCATAGTAGCCGTGCTGCGTGCCCACTGTATTCGGGTCGTCGCCGGTGGTTGCCGTGGAATACACGTCGTCCGAACTCACATTGAAAACGCCGTCGCCGTTGTCGAGGTACAGCCGCATGATGACGCTATCGATTCCCGCTTCACCGGCATCCGGCACGCCGTCGCCGTCAACATCATTCCACACATAATCGCCGATCGTGGCATACGGGATCTCGGACACGGTAAATACGTCCGAGGGCCAGGTGATTTGATCGAAATCAAGTGAGACGTTATTGTTGCTGGCCCGCATGAAGTACTCGCGGTCGCCGTCTTTGTAATATTCGGAGGCGTATTCGTACACGCCGACGGACGGCGGATCGCCGATCCGCGTCCAACCGGAATACAGATCCGAAGAAGTGAGGTATTCGAGCGACGCTTCTGCCGGTTCGCCACCGTTAGTGTAGAACATGTAATACGTGTTGTTATGCTGGAAAACGTGGGACGACTCGGCCGCATAGTCATCGGAGGCGGTGATGAAACCGTACCCGCTCCAGGTGGTCAGGTCATCCGAGGTGGCCAGGGCAATCGACATCAGGTTGGCCGGCGTCGAGCCGGTCCGGCGGGAACTGACGCTCATGACCCACTGGTGTTCTGTTTCATCCCAGAATACGTACGGATCGCGACAGGCAACGTCATCGGTGGGGTCGGAGTAAACGCCGGTGATGGTAGAGCAGTCAAATACCGGGCTGGTGCTGTACTTGGTCCAGGTAGTGAGATCGGTCGAGGTGGCCAGCCCGATCATCTGGACCCATTTACTGTAGCCGTTCACGGATACCCCGGTGTAAAACATATAGTACGTCCCGTCCTTCTCCACGATCGACGGCGCCCAGATATCGAAGTCGTCGAAGTCGCTGCCACCGTCCGGCGTCAGAATGTATCCCACCTCGGTCCAGTTGGTAAGATCGGTTGAGGTCAGGTGCATCAATCCCCGCTGGTAATTGGCGCAGGGTTCATATATTTTGCAGTAAATCGCAAAGACGTGCCAAACGCCGTCCTTTTTGACGATGGCGAAATCCTTCGCTCGGTTTTCGTTGAGAGGAAAGTACTCAACCGCCTGAACAGGTTTTATTGTCTGCACCACAAGAGGCGCTGCGTAACCCACAAGCAGGGCAACGGACGTCATGAGAGCGATGGCGCGTTGAATAAGTCTCATGGTGTTTTTACTTTGATGGAATCATTAGTTTCCACCCCGGCTGGATGACCGAGGGGTTCGTTACGATGCTGGGGTATGCCTTCTTGTTCGCCTCGATGAGCGTCGTGTACAGCGCGCCGTTACCGAGGTACCGCTCTGCGATCTTCCAGAGAGAGTCCCCCTTCACGACGATGTAACTCGTCGGGGCGCCCTTGACCCTGACCGGCAGCACTCCGTGTTCGGATACGCCGATCGTAAAGGTGATACGCTGCACGACCCTGCTCGTCCTGCCCTCTGCATCGGTCGACTGGACATAGAGCGTGTGCTTGCCCTTCGAGAGCTTCCCGAGAGGAACGGCGACCGAGAACGATTGAGTCTTCGAGGAGGAACCGGCTGTTTTTATTGTCTTGACCTTCTTTCCGTCAACGTAGACCGTGAGCGTCTGGTCTCCCTTGGCAATGCCATTGAGGTCGATGGTTGGCGATTCGCCGTCATGCAGTACGGTCCCGAAGATCGTCGGCCCGATCGCTCGGTTCGTAGTAGATTCTGGAGTACCAGTCGTAAAGGTGAAGTCCCTCGATGAGTCCGCCGTACTTCCAACGCTCACGACCATGTAGTGGTAGAGGGTTCCCGGGGTGAGGCCAGTGAGCTGGATCCTGTGGGATGCGGTCTTTTCCGTGCTCGACTTCGCTCCTGTGTAGTCAGTCGTCGTGCCGTAGTGGACCATCGAGGTCGCTGCTTCGTTCGTTGTCCAGTAGACCGTGGCGATGGTCTCTCCTACAACGGCGCGGACCGCGGACAGGGTGGTTATCGGGGCTGATGCGGAAGTGGTGAACGTCGCGTCGGCGTCGTGGTCGGTCGTGCTACCGACAGAAATGACCTCGTAGTGGTAGGTCGTACCAGGAGTTAAACCAGTTATGGTCAGACTATGGCTAGTCACCAAGGCGTTATCGCTGACCTCTAATCCGTAATCGGTACTGGTGCCATAACGCACCTTCGAGGTCGCTGGTTCGTTAGTGGTCCAGGTGATAACTACGGAAGTCGGGCTGATAGATGACACCTGAACATTGGTGATCAGAGTTTGCGCCGCGCTCGTGGTGGTAAAAGACAAATCACTGGACTGACCAGTATTGCCAGCCTCATCAGTGCCGAGAACACGGGCATGGAAAGCCGTACCCGCCGCCAGGCCTGACAATGTCACGGTGTGAGAGGTCGCCAAGGTGGCATCGAGCGCGGTGTTCGTGCCGTATGATATGGTCGTTCCATATTCAAGTTGGGTCGTGGTTGGTTCGTCAGTTGTCCAGCTCAGGGTGGCGCCATTAGTAGTTGGGGTTGCGGAAAAACTAGAAAACACCGGTGCCGAGCCATCATAGTAATAAGGTCCGAAACTACTACCGCTTCCATTAGCGATACCTTCTGCATTGAAAGATTGGAGGTGGAGATACCATAAATCACTTTTAGTGGTCGCAGTCTTAGACAGGGTCGTACCCGCATCCGTACATGTCCCGCCCGGGCAATTAGCGTCAAGACTGCTCCAAGTACTTTCCGTACCAGCAAAGGCATAGATTGGGCTTGTATCCCAGGCGTAACGATAATATTGGATGCCGCCGGCCCCCCACCCAACCGGGTTGGTGAAGGGAAAGGTACCGCTCGTGTACCAGGCGGAAGTTACCCGCGTGCTGGCCGCACTCGGCGTAACCGAAAGCGTGTATTTTGTCGTGGCGGCCGTAAGCGAGGTTTCGTCAGAGTTCCCGTTCCGTGCCTTGACCTGGAAGCTGTACTGGGTATTCGCGGTGAGACCTGACTTTGCCCAGGAGTTCGTCTGTGTCCAATCGGAGTTCGTGCTCGTCACCGACTCTTGAAAGTACAAACCAGAGGAATCACTGGTAAGGTTGGAAATTGTGCCAGTGGCGGTAGTCGTAATACCTGTGGTAGTAACGTTACTGAAGGAAATACCAGACGGCGTCTCGATCGAGGTGTAAGCGGTCATGTTCGGACCGTCGGTATTGCCTTGCGGATCAACAGTGTTCGATTTTCGGGTGTAAGCAGTGTTAGCTGAAAGACTTGTTTCCTGGCAGGACATGGTCGCCCCGGTTGTCGCCATGTCGCCGGTGGTTGAACATTTAACGTTAGTCCCATCCATGATCCGCTGGCTGTTGCTCCCGGCGCTATCTTCGGTTGCATGATCGACCCAGTTCCAGGTGATCGTGCTGGTTGAATTGGCGCTGTGGTTAGGCGTGGCCGCTGTTGGCGCTTGCGGTAGCATCGTATAAGTCACTTTAAGGATCGGTTTGTTCGAACTGCTGTCAGTCGAAGTGAAATAACCGACCTCCCCCCCCGAAGCCGAGACGGCCAAACCAATAACCTCACTGGTAGTGATTTTTGCCTGCACCGCATTGATGGCGTTAGAGTCAAGTACGACGGTTTTTAAACCGGTAGTATTCCAATCGGAAGGGCTACCCACGCCTTGATCGAGATCATTAAACAGTGCACCGGTGTTGCATGACTCGGTTTGAATATTGTCACTGGTTGTATAGATCGATATACTATCACCAGCAAAATTTGTAGTGACATTGACTTTTAATTCAACTTTTGTAATTGTTGCGCCGCTCGGTACGTATAAATCAGTCAATGGAAATTTCATGAAAGCAATGTAATAAGTGTCTGACGAGTCGCAATCAAGCAAACCGTTATTCCCACTTCGTAAAGTTGTTTGACTAGCAAGAAGGCAGGAATACGCATCGCCGGCCGGCTCGCAGCTAAGGTCATAAGTTACTATATCCTGCGAGGTTATATCCCAGCTCGGGTTAATTTCAACGCTCGTTGTATACGCCTCTGTTTTAGATGGCTTTCCAATACCAACGATTCCTAACCCAATGACGTAAAATTGGCTTGCGAGCAATAGCAAAGTAACAATCGAGGTCGCAACTGACATCCGTTGCCGACGGATAAATGAGGTATACGAATCAATGTATTCGCCATTATCTTTTCTTCGTGCGAGTTGCTGAAACCCCTGCTGTGGAGTCCATTTAAGGTTTAGCGGGATCGAAATGATGAATGATAGAAATTCAAGACCAACGCGTGCGAAAAGTGTTATTATAAAGACAAACAGTTGGACAATAAAGATTTGATCAATAACAAAATTTTCGACTTCTTCGAGCTCAACCAGTCGATTTCCTAATGAATTACGGATATGGATCAAAGTTTTAACCATACCCAGATCGTATTTGAATGTTATTTTATATTCCTTTTATAATATTTTGTCTATATTCATTATATTATAATTAGCAATTTTTGTCAATACCAGATATTATTTCCGTTTATCTTTTTTATATATAATGCTAAACTCATGCGTAGTAATTAATATCAACCAATGAGCAAGAACAAGAAAAAGCGGCTATTTGCACTGGAAAAGCCGCAAATATCAGCGGATAAATCACAAAGTAATGATTTTATTCCTGATAAGGAAATTCAAAATGAGGATATTTATTCAGATCAGTATCAAAAAATTGTAAAAAAAGAATTATTCTCCGTTCTTTTCATAATCGTAATTATTGGAGCCCTATTTGTTACTCTTGAAATAACAAATAAACGAAATAACTGGATAAGCTCGCTATCAAATTCGATTTTATCAAGAATTGTAAGAAACTATTGATTTTACGACGCAATAAAATCGCTTAAACTAAGCAAAAATTACTACTAAAAACACATTATTGCGAAATAAATGTTCCACGTGGAACATTTTAAGAACGTTAACAATTAGCCATTTACCCCCGTAGTTTTCCGCCACCATAATTGATGTATTCAGATATCGGCGGGATCCCGCTGAATGGCGGGACAATGGATAGACCCGCCCGCCTCGGCCTGAGCCCCCATAGTTCAAGGGATAGAACAATCCCGTCCTAAGGGATAGATCTAGGTTCGATTCCTAGTGGGGGCAGAGCTTAAGGCAGGCGGGGATTCCTGGTGGGGGAACCAGAATAAGGGCCGTTAGCTCAGCTGGTAGAGCGCTGCATTCGCATTGCAGAGGTCGGCGGTTCGAATCCGCCACGGTCCACCAGAGCGAAGAAGCCGTTGCTTCCGTGAACAGGGAGAACGGCTTGTTCGCTGTGTAGAGCGCTTTTCTCCGGGTGACCCGATAGTTCGACCCGACCACCTCCACGATCTGCCGTTGTTGAACCCGCGTGCCATCACGGAAGACTTGCGGGGCGTGCAGCGAGAAGGCGAGAGCCTGTTCCACGCGCTCTAGCAGCTCCTCCGGCGATTGATCGGGCCGGTCGAGTCGTAGCTGCAGTTGCGCCCTGCGGTCTTGAAGCGCCGTTTTGCGACGCTCGTAGATCCCGTCGTCGATCGAGCCTCGGAGCCGCAGGGTGAGGAGCGTCTCTTCTTCGGCACCTGCCTGCCGGACGGCGTTCTCCAGTGATGCCCGGACGGTGCGAAGTTGGCCGACCTCGCCCTCGAGCGAGTGTTTGAGGTTGTCGCGGATCCAGCCGGCCGCTTCGGGTGTCAGGCGCATCCGCTTGAGGTCCTGGACCAGCTGCTCGCGGAGGATCTCCTCAGGCAGCGCCGGCTCGGAGCAGGTCTCGCCGATACGCCTGCGGTGGCAGCGGTAGTAGACGTAGCGCTTGCCGCTCGGCTTGATGTGCGCCTCGGCGACTAACGCCCGGCCGCACGAGGCGCAGTGAAGAAGCCCCGAGAAAGTGAAGTCGTGGTGCACCGGCCGGGCTCGACTTGGACGACCGAGCAACTCCTGGGCCCGTTCGAACTCCTCGGGCGCGACCATCGGCTCGTGCGCGCCCTTGTAGGTCTCGCCGCTGGAGAGACGGATCAGGCCCTCGTAGAACGGGTTCTCGAAGATCCCGTAAAGGCCGGACAGCGACATCGGGCTGCCACCCCGCTGTTTGGTCTGCCGGGAGCGGTAGCCCCACTCGTCGTTTAGGGCGACCAAGATCCGGCTCGGGCGTACCGTGCCGGTAAGCAGCAGGTCCCATGCCCGGCGGATGAGGTCGAAGCGCACGGAGTCCTTCACGATCGTCTTGGTCGCGTGGTCCTCGAGGTAGCCGGCGGGCGGACGGTAGTTCGGCCAGCCGCGCTGGAAGCGTGCGCGGTTCCCGCGCTTCACGTTCGCGCGAAGGTCATCAATGAACTTCGTGGCCATGCCGAGCTCGAAGTTGCCGAGGAAGCGGTCGTTGCCGTCGCCCGTGTAGGTTCGGTCCGAGGTGATGACCTCCCGCAGCTGCCGATCGGCGAGTGCCTGAAGGACTACGCCATGATCGAGGTGGTTTCGTGCAAGCCGGTCCATCTTCCAGCAGAGGATGCCGCCGATTTGGCCGCGACGTACGCGCCGCATGAGTTCGCCGAAGACCGGGCGCCCTGGTGCCTTGGCTGAACGCGCCTCGGTCAGCACATCCGCGACCGTGATGCCACGACGCAGCGCGAGCGTCTTCAGCTCTTGGATTTGGGAGTCTATCGAGAGGACCTGGCGGTCGTCGGACTCGGTGGATTTGCGAGCGTAGATGACGTGGGAGGGCATAGGTCGAGGCTGTCTTGATAGGAATTCCCGAAATCACCGAAACCGTCAAGAGCGACGATGTTCGAACTGGGGCGCAGGTCGATCCTCCGGCAGCGGACCGAGTAGCATCCGGAAAAGCGAGAGCAACTCAATAGCGCGGGCCCACGCCTGTTCGGGGGTGAGTTCGACGCCGCACTCCCGGCGCATGATGTCGCGGAAGCGATCGACCTCGTCGGGCGTGAGGCCGAAGGCGAAGCTCCTGTCGTTGGCCGCACCTGGTCCGAGCATGTCTTCATCATGCCCGACCAAGTCAAGGGAGCGTAGGGGGGCGGAGGCGCTAACGGTCAGAACTCGGGGACTTCTTCTTCGGCACGTCCCACAGCTTGGACTTGCAGCGCGGGCAGATCTTCACGATCGGGCCGCGAGCGATCCACGCGTGGCCGCACCGGAGGCAGACGAGCGCCGGAACGTTGAGGTGCTTCATGGCGCTGCAGCGTCCTTCTCGGCCTGCCCGACGATCTCAAGGCTGCCATCCTCGATAATGCGTCCGCACCGATTGCAAACGTAGGCGTTCGTCGTCCAGTCCTGGGGGGTTGGGGAGACGGGGCGTCCCTGTACGTCGCAGGGGAGGAAGCCCTCTAAGGTCGGGGTGTTCCCGCAGAGACAGACCCAAGCGTCGGGGTCGGCGGGCTCGTGGGTGATGTGTGTTGGAAGTGCCATGGAAGTGTTGCTAATGCTCAAGACTTAGTCGCTGTATTCACGGGCCGCCGGGTGTCAACGGCCAGGTAGTCAACCTCGCCCTTTTCGACGAGGCCCTTGAAGTATTCCATCTCGAAATCGTTGAGGTCGCGGAACTCGAGTGGGCGGTCGCGGTCTACGGTGCGGAGTTGTTGCAGCCGGGCGTCGAAGAACCAGCGCTTGCCTTCGTAGGTGACGATGGGGAGTGGTGTTGCCATAGGTGTAGTGATTAGTGATCTCTGCTTTCAGTATATTACCTATGGGTAAGTTGTCAATATCGGGTTGTCCACAGGATGTCCGCATTTCCACGCTTTTACCCCCCTGTTCGGTTTTCCTTCGGGTCGCTATCCTGACGGCATGCCTGTCCAGCACACCCCGCGCGCGTCCCGCCACGCGCCCAGATTCCCGAACAAGATCCGGGAGTACCGGATCAAAGCTGGCCTTTCCCAGCGGAGGCTGGCCGAGATGCTCGGCCGCAAGCGCAACGCGATCTCCTCCTGGGAACGAGGACTTACGCTGCCCAGCGTCCCCCGGCTGCTCAAGATGGCCAAGATCCTCGGCACGCTCGCGGAGTCGCTGTACATGGACTTCTACTCCACCTTTCCGAAGGACGGAGGCTCCGCCAACGCCGCAAGCGCATGAGCGGATGCCTGCCACAACACGCACGGCGGATCATCGAGGCGCCGCTCCAGCTCCCCGGTGGTCGTGCTCTGGTCGGCGATGCGCTCTGGCTTTACGTCATGCTCGCCGCACGTGCGAACTACCGCGGTGTCGTCTGCCGGCCAGCGGATCGGCTCGCGCTGGATCTTGGCCTCGAAGAAGAACAGCTCGCGGGGTGGCTGGAGCGGCTGAGCAACGCAGACCTCATCGAGGTCCACACGCCGACGCCGTACCTTGTCATCAAGCTCAAAGCATGGTCTGACAGCAACCATGTCGAGCACCCTTCCTCCCCTGATTCCGCGGCCTCCAGCAGCGAGGTGCATAGAGAAGTACCCGTCAGCAGCGCTGCTGCAGCAGCTAAGCAGCAAGAGGATGGGGGGCAGGGGGAAGGAGAGGCGCTGCTCGACGAAGTGCTTGCAGTCCTCGGGCCTGACGCCGACCGCGACGAGTTCCGAACGCTCCTCTCCGGACGCAATCCCTCGCTCGTCCATCGCGCCTTGAAGCGCGTCCAGGCGACGACCTCGATCCGCGTCTCACGCGCCGCGCTCTTCCGCTCCCTGCTTCGAAAGCTCAGCTAGTAATCCTCCAGACTCCATGTCTTTCCCTCGACCCATCACGCTCGCCCTCGATCGCCGCATCCTCGAGCATCCGCGGGCCTACCACCTGCGACGCATGCGCGCGGGACTCTGGCTCTACCTCGACCTCCTGGCCCGGCTGCCGGCCGGCGCTGAGACATTCGAGGCGGAGCCCGCGGCGATCGGGCGGGACATGGGGCTGCCTGAAGGGACGATCCGCTCTTGGCTCGGACACCTGCGGAAGGCTGGCTACCTCGACGCCGTGCGGCTCAACGGCAAGGTCCGGGTAACGATGAAGCGCGTTGATTCCCCGAAGGCGCAGGCCGAACCACCGCCAGTGCCCACGCGGTTCTTCACGGTCGCGAAGCTCCAGCGGGCACTCGGCGAGCCCGGGAACGAGGAAGCATTCCAGGCGGCGCTCAGCCTCTACCCTGACTCGGTCGTGAAACGCGCCCTTGCCGGCACGCTGGCCGTGCCCGAGACACGAATCCGACGGTCCCGAACCGCGCTCTTCCTTTATCTCCTAAAGCAACACGCCCATGAACCATCGAACTGAACCCATCCTCGCCATCGATCCCGGTCTCCGCGACCTCGGCATGGCCGTGCTCTCCGGCCGCCGGCTCGCTGCCGCCGGAGCCCTGACGCTTCGACGTTTGCCTCGCAGCGCGCGCCTCAAAGAAGTCCGCCGGCACGTGAAGGGCTGGCTCCGTCTGCACCACCCGCACGCGATCGTGATGGAGAAGACGTACCACCACCCCCTGCCCTGGCTCGACGATGTCCACCGCCTGACCCTCACGGTGCGTCGACTCGCCCGGTTGCAGGGCATCCCGTTTGCGACCTACTCGCCGCAGCAGGTCCGCCAGGGCGTGCTCGGCAACGGACGAGCCACGAAGGCTGAAGCAGCCGTGGCTGTCGCAGTGCGTTTCCCGCAGCTCCGCGTCTACCTCACGCAGGACCGGAAGTGGAAGGAGCGCTTCTGGCAGAACATGTTCGACGCCGTCGCGCTCGCCATGCACCACCAGACAGCGACGCAACCGCCCTCCCGCGGCCGGTGATCCGGCCGTCTCTCGGCGCCTCCGCCTTGTCGAGCGCCGCTGCCTCGGAGGTGGTCCGCAAGGGACCTCCGACGAGCAGACCTTCGGGAGGGCATTTGAAACCAACTCACGACTCAACCCATGCAACACAAGACCATCCTCGGCATCGATCCCGGAACGAAGGAGATGGGTCTCGCTGTCCTCCGCGGACGTGAGCTGCTCGCCTACGGCGTGCGGACGCTTCGGAATGGTACCCGACCCTACGACGTGATCGGGCAGGCGAAGCGAATCGTCCTCGCGGAAATCGAGAAGCACGGGCCCGACATCGTGGCGATCGAGGAACCCCTCATGCTCCCGACCAAACGGGCCGCGCTCATGTCGGTGATCGAGCAGGAACTGCGGAGCAGGACAGAAGAGTTGGGGGTTGTGGTCGTCGAGCTGTCGCCGGCGACGATTCGCGAGCGCGTCACGGGGAACCCAAGGACGACGAAGATCGAGGTGGCCGAGGTGCTCGTAGCGCAGGGGTTTGACCAACTCACGCCACTCATCCCGAATCGACCGAAGCGTGCGGCGCTCGGGCTACGACCACGGGACAAGTACTGGCTGCACATGTTCGACGCTCTGGCGATCGCGGTCGCCGCAAGCGTCAATGCGACTTGATCCGGAGCGGGTGCTTGTGGATCAGGCCTCACGCCGCTTCTCGTCCTCTTGGGCAATCTGTTCGCGAACCCACTGGGCGGCTTCGACGGGATCATGCGTTTTTGAGTGCACCTTGATGGTCCCAGGCTCGATCAGTTCGATTTCACCTGTGGCGTCGTCAACTTCCAGTTCAATATAGACCTCATCCATTGTGCGTGGCTTGTCGCCAAAACGAAACGACGTCACGCCGTTTCTGTCGACCGATGCCATGCGTGATGCGAGATCGGCAAGCTCTGCAGTAAGTGCCGCCTTGATTCTCTCGGGATCATTGTCCCCGTGCTCCATCCCTAGATTACGTTCAGTCATAAGGTGATGCGTTAGTAATAGGACCATTCTATTCAAGCACGGTCCTGAGTGAAGGGCAATGGGGCGCCGTGAGCCTAGGCGCTTCCAGCGGTCCAAACACAAGCCGACCACAATCAAAAGGATTAGGACGACGAATGCGATAAATGGCGACGCAGGCATGAGCCTTGGGGATGGCCGTGGCGCTAGAGACTTGTTAGTCTGTAGCGGATGGAGGGAGAGGCGAATGGCTGAACTGAAAGGTTTGGCACGACAGAAATTCCTTGATCTCTTTCTCTCGGCGTACAACCGCATTCACCACACCGCGTTCGCCGGCCAGCCCATCGAGGCTCCGCACACCGACTGGGACTACCGTTGGCCCAGCTCCGCCCGAGGCGCCCCGCCGCTCCTCGTGCAGCACACCTGCGCTGCGAGCAATGAGAAGGAGGAGCGGGCGAAGCGGGCGATAGCGGGGCAGTGGGCTTACGCGGAAATTCAGGAACCGCTCATGTCCGGGGCTCTGAAGGGCTTCAAGTTGACGATCTGGGTTCACCGGCTCCCAGATAGCCGACGTGATCGCAAGGCAATGGGCGCGGTACTCCGCGAGACGATCTTGAGGAGTGTGGTTTCGCCGCTCTCCCCCGGCGAGAAGAGGATTCTCGCGCCGCATGCGGACGACATGGGCATCGCCGAGATGGAACTCGAAGGCATCGACGCTGATCGGTCAAACATCTCGATTCAGGGACCACCATTTCACTTCGACCACGACGTCGTGGCCGCGCGCGGACTCGAGGCTCTCCGCAAGAAGCAGTTGCACCTCGGACCAGTGCCGTCAGAGGTCGTCCTGGCGATCTTCTTCGACCTTACTCCGTACGGAGACACCGAGCTGGGAGAAATGCGCGCGGCGCTGCGTCGCGAGACGGTGCACTTCAGAGAAGTCTGGGCCGTCAACCCGTGGCAACCCGGCGCACGAGCTGATCGGCTATGGCCGGTATAAGCTGACGTCGGACAAGACCAAAGCAAAGAACCCCTTGACGCGCTCCGGAGAGTGCGATCCCCCCGTGGTCGGGAACCCGAAGGCGACGAAGATCCATGTCGCGGAGGCATTGGTCAGGCAGGCGTCTCGATGAGCTGAAGGAGTTGATCCCGAAACGGGCGGCGCTGGGGCTGCGACCGCGGGACAAGTACTGGCTGCACATGTTTGATGCTCTCGCACTAGCTATCGCAGCTGGCCCGAGGGCTTGCGTGTGCATCAGGACTTTGGCGCGACTGCCTCGTCATCGTGTTCCGCAGCGTTGGCGCCCGCTCCCTTGGGGGAGTCGGACAGCGACTCCAAGCGGCGATCGGCGAAGACATCATCACCCTTCTGCCTGAGACCATAGAGCCACGCGCGCAAGACAAACACGAGCGCCGCCAAGACAGTGACAGTCCAGAGGACAGGTCTAACATCGGGATAACTCCACAGCCGAATCGTGCAGTATACGACCACGACCAGAGGGCCAAGCAGTAGGGCAAGTGTGACCACATCCGTTGTTCGCTCGTGAAAGACGCGGAGGCTTTTGGGCGCATAGAATGAATCGTATGCCTCTAGATTCCTTATGCTCGGTACGTGGGTCAGGAGATCAAGGCCGCCGATATAAACAGGCTCATGGAGCCTCCGATAGAGCACTGCAATCGCCGTGCGCAGGTCATGGGCAAATCCTAGCTGTGTAATGCATCTGTAATAAAAATAGGACATTGCGCCAGTGGCAAAGCATAGGATGATTCCAGTGCGTCCAATTTCGGCACCTTGAAACGCGATCTTTGTCAGGATCTTCGTGTCGAGGGTTATGAACCCCGCAAAGGTAGCGACGATCGCAAGAAATCCACGACTCACGCTGCGCTCCGTGGCGTTGAGATTGGAGCTCCACGCACTCAGAAGATGCCGGGCAAGGTCAGGGGGGAGTGGTTCCTTGTCGAAGAGCTGGTCGACTGCCGAGCGAATGTCAGTGGGTCTCTTTGGAAGCATGGCCCTGCCCCGTTCGTGCGTGAGTACGTGTCCCACAGCGATGCAGCAGGCTGCGTGCGTTTACCAATCTGCGCCTAACATCAGATGTAGTACTTGAACGCGAGTGGGTTGCTCTGCCCGACGGGACCAGCTGTCAGGATCTCGCCGACAGCATCCGCAAATCGCAAAGTAACTGGCAGGCCATCGGCAAAGATGCAGGTGTTGAAGTTGAGCTTGGTCAGAGCCAAGATGTCGGCAAGGACCTTGCGCAGTTCGGCCGTGCCACGGAGCACATCGATCCGGAGCGGCTTCGGGACCTCGCGTCCGACGTACGTACGCAGGAGCGGGGCGAATCCGCGAGTCCACAGGTACGCAGAGTTGCGGCCACGCACGAGAGCTGTGCCGCGCAAGACCGGGTGAGTGCCAGGCCGGTACAACCGCAGATCTGCTGTGTCTCGGATACGCACGCCGACGAGCGTGGTCATTCGCGCGTCGACGCCTGCCTGGAAACCTGCCCATTCTTCATCTTCGAAATACGCTTTGCCGTGGATGAAGAGCTCCCGTGGTGGATGCCCGGCCTTGTCTACGTACGAGGCCACCGCCACGGCGATGAGCTCGCGAGCCGCTGCGTGGCTAAGGTGAAACTCGTGGCGCTCAGATGAATGCCATGGCCCAACCGCTCCGCGGAAGACCGTCCCATCTCCGGAGTCCAGAAACATCTGCGCGGCACAGCATGCCATGCGAGGATCGCGCTGCGTTACGTCCTGCTTGAAGACGAGCCCGACGTAGCACACGCCCTTGCGGATCTCGGCGATCTTCCAGGGCTTCCCGCCGGCCTTGTAGAAGGCGGCGGTTGAAAGACTCCAGGCCACCGCTGCTTGGAGCTTGCGTTTGTCGCGACCCGGCGGTAGGCGCACCTCCTTCGGTGGGAAGGCGAGCGTACTTTCGCGAACAATCTGGGTGGGCGCCAGATTCCCGAGGAGCCGGGCCTTGAGCTGGTTGTGGAAGTCAACCTCGAAGTAGTACGGAGTGGCCGCCTCGTGATCTTCCGCGAAAAGCGAGGGCTGATCGAAAAGCTCCCGCGCCTCCTTGGCGCGGATGTGCGCCGGTGCATCATCTTCGGTGCGTTCATCGAGCGGCAAGCGAGACCGCGGGCGGCAGTTCTCGTGCACGACATCCGGGATGACCACGAACCAGACGTCGACCTTGACCTCTTCATTCCGCAGCGCCGCGACGATCGGCTCGGCAAATAGGGCGACCGTAGCAAAGACGCGCTGGTGAGGGTCGCCGTGGTGTACAACTCGATCGAGCTCTTCGGGGTCAACCTCGATCGTGAGCGCAGGCTCAAGCTGCCACGGGATGCGGAACGCCGACTCGAACCCGGGAAAGTGTGGATCAGAGAGGTACGACCCCACCTCGTTCGCGAGCGGCCCGCGGATGCGCTCGGCCCACGCGCGGTATAGGCGAATGCCGTACAGCGTGCCGATGACCCCAATCCGGAGCCCGAACGGGCCTTCGAGCGGGCCAAAGAGCGTCAGGCCATCACGTGGGTCCTCAAGTGCTTGGCTGTGGTGAAAGAGGACCCTTGGCTCCCGCAGCACGAGGATCGATCCGCGTTGGAGTCGACTCCGGCGGTGAGGAGGCCTGAGCGTTGGCTTAGACTGACCCGCTCGCCGGCGCGGAGGCTTCTTCTTCGATGTCCTCATCGTCTCCCTCATCAAGCGGTGGGCCCTCGAAGCCCGAATCGTCGTAGGTCAGCGGCGAGGTGTACTCGAGCGGCCGCGTGGCAAGAAGCAAGGTCTGACTGGACCCCGCAGACAGGGCGAGATGCTCCTTGCCATCCGCGAGCCAAAGGACCGTTCCGAGAAGGCGGTCTCGCCAGACGTCGTTCCACCACTGCTTACACTGGTTGCGGCGCGCTCGGTGCAGGAGGTCTTTGTTGTCCCAGATCGTCTGCCCGTCGTCAGAGAAGAGGACATGCGGCCGCATCGCGTAGGCAAGCTGCGGATCAAGCGTCGGCCGCGCTTCCACGCCAAAGTGCCAGTACCGCAGCCTCGCTGGCGCCTCGGCCGTGGCCTTTCGCGTTGTGGCAAAGCCGAGCACCTGCCGGTAGGGCTGACGGCCGCCGTTCTTCGACGGAAGGTACACCCGGTCCTCCGAGGCTAGGCCCGAGGTGAAGTACATCGACTCGCCACCGCTCGCAAAGACGTAGGTCGGCATGGCCCGATCCCGCAGGTGCTTCACCCAGGCTTGGCGAAGGAGCGCGATCAGGGCGTTGTGCTCCTGGTCGAAGGTCCACCACTCGCGCCGCTCGTCTTCAGCATCACGGGTTAGCATGAGGCGCCGCGAGCGCACCACCGAAAGGCCAGCTGGGAGTGCCTCGGCGAAGTCATGCGCGTCGGCAAATGAGACGAGGCACTCCTCATGCTGGATGGCTGGGTATGGCAGCGTTCTGGAAAGCTCCAGTTCCGAGACAGCATCGCGCGAGCGGAGCTCGTGGAGTTGCAACGGCGGTGGGTCGAGAACCGGAAACCAGTTCGAGACGAGTCTCTCGGGCTCCCGCCGAAGTAGTTGCTCCCTACGATAGAACCTACGCCACCACTTCGCGACTGACGTCGGTGAGAAACGGGGATCCTTCGCTACGCCCTCTTCCGCGAGCTTCTGGAGGAGCTGAGCAAGACCGGCAGCCCAGCCACCGTGAAACGGGACGGAATTGAGGTTTGCCAAGCGAATGTTGGCCTGACGCGGCGGAAGATCGTCGTACCGCAGCGGGATGATGAAGTCGTGGAACTTGTGTTCGCGGGCGACGTTCTTGGCAACCTGCAACTCGTCGAGCGCGCCCTGCTTGTCGTTCGACACGCGAGTCAGAACGTAGAGGAACTTAGCTGTCCTCTCCCTGATAGCTTGTTCAGCGTCGCGCCAGAAGTCTTCACCCCCGAGAAGTTTGGTCAGGTCGCACCAGACCGGATAGCCTTCGCGAGCGAGTTGGAGGGCCAACCAGCGCGCGGCCTCGTTGTCTTCAGGATTCGCATGGCTGACAAAGAGCATGTCTCTCATGGAGCCTAGTCCCTTGCGCAGTCGTCCACAGTGAGCGCCGCGTCCAGCGCGTTAGCCCTCCTACGACTGTAAGTGCTCCGAACGTACCCTATAGAAAGCGCTGCTGCACGTGATTCGGCAGACCCACTCGCCCCCTGACAAGGAGCCTTCCCATGAAGGCCCAGAATATCGCCCCCGGCTCGCCTGCCGAGCCCCGGGAAGCCGTCGTCTATGCCGAACTCCTCTCCAAGGCCCACGAGGAGGGCCTTAAGTCCATCCAGACCGAGCTGCTCACTACCCCGAGCGATCAGAACGGCCACCTCGCGATCGTCAAGGCGGTCGTCGAGGTCGAGCGGGGCCATTTCGAGGGCCTCGGCGATGCCGATCCCGGCAGCGTCGAGGACTTCCTCGCCCCGCACCTGATCCGCGTGGCCGAGACCCGGGCCAAGGCCCGCGCCCTCCGTGACGCCGTCAACGTCGGCGTCGTCTCCTTCGAGGAGTTGGACGGCGTCAGCCTGGACCGGGACTCAAGCCCCGGGTCGGGTGCACCCCCTGCGTCGCGCTCCCCACGCCACGTCAAGACCCCGACTCCCGCGCGCCCGCGTGGGAACGGGAACGGAGCCCCGAAGTCAGCGCCTCGATCCGGCAACGGGTCAGAGCCAATGTCCGAGGCCCAGCGCCGGTACCTCTTCCGCCTCATGGCGGGCCAGGGCTACCAGCGCGAAGCGGCCGAGGAGAGGCTCAAGGACCTGTTCCAAGTGGGCTCGCTGTCCGAGGTCACCAAGCCCGCGGCCACGGCGATGATTGACCGGCTTCTGAACCCTGCCCCCCAGGGAGCGGGCCGTGGAGCAACCCCGGACTTCTAGCCTCAGCCAGGTCAACGCTTACCTCGGCTGCCCCCTCAAGTACCGCTTCCAGTACGTGGACCAGATTCCACGGCCGTGGCGGGCCTCCGCGCTCGCCTTCGGCTCGTCTGTCCATGCAGCAGTCGAGTGGTTCCACAAGGAACGGCTCGCCGGCAGGACGACGGACCTGACCGAGGTCCTCAAGATCTTCGACGCGGACTGGTACGCGCAGAACCTGGAGCCGTTGGTCTTCACTGGCGCCGAGTCGAAGGACTCTCTCGCCGAGAAGGGCCGCGCCATGCTCCAGCTCTACATGGAGTCCGTGAACGGAGTGAAGCCCGTCGCCGTCGAGCAGCCCTTCGAGCTGGACCTCGCCGATCCTGAGACCGGCGAACTGCTCGACGTGCGGCTCCGCGGTGTCGTCGATCTCGTGGAGGAGGGGGAGACGTTGGTCGATCTGAAGACGGCGGCAAGGACCCTTGAGCAAGGGGGCCTCGAGCGGCACCTGCAGCTGTCCACGTACGCCCTCGCCTTCTTCCTTCTCCACGGGACGATCCCGAAGCTCCGGCTCGACATGCTGCTCAAGACGACCAAGCCTCGACTGGAGCGGCACGAGACCACCCGCACGGTCGAGGACCTCGGCTGGACCGCCCGGCTCATCCAGCAAGTCGCCCTGGCCATTCAGACCGAGCACTTCTACCCCAACCCATCGTGGCGTTGCAGCGAGTGCGAGTACTTCGCCCACTGCCAGCGTTGGCGCGGGGAGTAAGCAGCCCGTCTCCTCCCGGAGACATGCCAACAGAGTAGACAGGGAGGGTGTCGGCGGCCCGACGGAGGGCGCCCAAGCGTGGACGCCTGACGTGCTATCGGGGGCCACGCAGGCGGCCCGCTGAAGTCGCACCCCTGACGGCCGCCGCCCCTACCTGTTCCTGCTCCTTCGCTCCTTCCATCCCGCGGGGCTCCTGATCGACGTGATCCGGAGCCCCTCTTCATTCCCGCCCCTGCAGGAGTTCCCCGTGTACGTCTGCGAACTCACACGGCGCCGCTACCGAGGCCGGAGGCTCCCCGAGATCCGCGGACCCGACGATGTCGTGCGGCTCGTTGGGCCGAAGCTCCGGAAGGAGAGCCGGGAGCATTTCCTCGTCCTGCTCCTCAATGCCCGGCACGAGGTCATGGGCCAGGAGACGGTCTCGATCGGGTCCTTGAACGCCTCGATCGTTCATCCGCGCGAAGTGTTCCGTCCGGCCGTGACGCAAGCTGCGGCGGCCCTGGTCTTGGTCCACAACCATCCGTCGGGCGACCCCGAGCCCTCCGATGAGGACCTCTCGATCACCAAACGCTTGGTCGGAGCCGGGGAGCTTCTCGGCATCTCCGTCCTCGACCACGTCATCGTCGCCGGCCGTGGGGTCGTGTCCTTGCGCGCTCGGCAACAGCTCTGAGTTCTCGCCCCCGAAGAAGGAAGTCCACCGATGTCCGGAACGCTCGTTGTCCATCGCGGCGGCTGGGAGGCCACCAAGGCCGATCTCGCCGCCATCCCCGTGCCCGAACCCACGGAGAGCTACCACCCGGTGCCGTATGGCCGCTTCGTCGAGGAGGTAGAGCTCCACGTGCCGAGATTCGGCCTCACGATCCAGTCCGAGGCCTTCGCGCTCGCGCGAGATGGAGCCCAGATGTTCGGGGTCCTCACCTGCGTTAACGGCAAGCCGGCCGCCGATTATGCCCTCGCCATCGGGCTGAGGTCTTATGCTGGGCTATGGGTTATGCGCGGTCAGTGGCCACCGCGCTTTGCTCTCTAGAACGAAACGCACGCACTGCTTCGCATAACAGTGCGTGCGTCTTTCGTGTCGACGCGCACGGAGAGGTGGGACGCTGCGCTCAGAGACCCCGGCCCGAGGCGACTGGGGTGACCGCAGAGATGTACCTCCGGTCGGTCACCTACTTCAACTCCATTGTGGGCGGCCGTGCAGGTCCGCGTCTTTCTTGCGCGACGGGTACCCGATCGGCCGCCGGCCGGCCCCCGCCTGCCCAGCCGAATCGGGAATGTCCCACTTTTCCAGAAGTAGGACATTGGGCCACCGTTGCATGTCCGGGCGGCCTCGTGGCGGGGGCCCGAGCTGCGTGCTCTTCTGACGGGGGAGGTCGGGTTGCTGGCGCGGCGCGTGCACCCGCCCCACCCGCATCGCACCGGCACATAGCTTGGCAGCCCCACTTGGCGGCCTGGCCGCCACCTCCGGCCCACCAGTCTTGCGCCTTAGCTGACCGCTTGACCTCAGCACGGGGCCTGCTCAGGATGGGGTCGCTCCTTCAGTGCCACTTGCCGCCAGCCCAATCACCTGAGCCCGAGAGCAAGTCCATGCGGAGAAAGCGCCGTTCTCGGTCCTTGCGTCGGAGGTGATGCATGGCCACGGGGGCTCGAGGGGACACGTCTGGCCAAGCCAGGAGTCCGATCGCGCGATGGGTGGCCTCGCAAGGGAGGGAGCAGTGAACATGCGACATGGCCGCAGCCTCGTCGCTGGGATCCTCCTAGCCGCGGTGATGGCCGGTTGCAGTCCCAGGCTCGAGAGCGCAGACCCGCAGGAGCGCAAGGCGGCCCTCCGCGCGGTGAGAGACGAGGCCATTCTGGCCAGCGTCGCCGTGCGGGACTCCGACGCCGAGGTGCGGCGGGCCGCAGTGGACAGACTGGATCTCCGAAGCCCGCCCGCCCAGTCGTCCCTGGCGCGAGTCGTGATCGAATTCGATGACCCGAGGATCCGCGGGTGGGCGCTGAGAACACTGGTCGACCAGCCGCTCTTGGCGAGGGTCGCCGTGGAGTGCGACGACGAGGACGATCGCATTCCCTATGTCATTCGCGCGGGGACGTTGGACGAGGATCTTCTCGAGCAGGTGGCCAACATCGCCATCCACGGAATCACCGACGAGCGCCTGCTGGAAGAGCTCGCCCGGACAGGCAGCCCTCGGTCCGTGGCTTCCGAGGCAAGCTTCCGATTATGGGGTCTTCGCCAGGGAAACCCGATAGGACTTCCCTTCGACGACGACATCTCGGCAGTGGCTCTCGGGTTGGGCAAACACCGGGCGATGCCCGGCGGAAGGATCTCCCGGAAGGCGCTCGATCGTGAACGAAGCCTCGCCGATAAGGTCCTGCGTAGGCCCGGCGAAGTGTGGAGCAGGTCCGCCGTCCACCGCATGACCGACCGGAAGCTCCTTGGCCATATCGCACTCGAGGCGGCCGATCCGTTCGTTCGCGAATGCGCGCTGCTCAAGCTGGGCGACCCCTCGTTTCTGGCTGCGCTCGCCTGGGGAGACAGGAATCCGGAGGTGCGGGTGCTGGCGACGCTCCTGCTGGAGGACCCGGGCGGGTCGAAGCGTCTGGCGACGTCTCCGCGGGCGGCCGTTCGTGCAGCGGCCGTGTCAGGCATAGGAGACGACGGCTGTCTGCTGAAGCTCCTCCGAGGTGAATCCTCGGCAAAGGTCAGGCTGGCGATCGTGCGCGCGCTTCGCCAGCCGTCCTCGCTGCAGGAGGTCGCCGCGACCGACTTCTACCAGTCCACGCGGGACGCGGCGGTCGCCCGGATTCGCGAACCGGCCGCCGCTGCTCGGGCGCGGGCCGAGCAGGCGCGGATCCGACTTCGGGCGGCGGATGTCGAACAGCACGCGGTGGCGACGGAACTGGTCAAGCAGGCGCTGGAAGGTCCGTTTGACGTCGTCCGCGTCGCAGCGGTTGGGCGTCTGCGTGCACCGGCGGACCTCGAGAGCGTGGCGGCGGCCTCGACCGACCGAGACGTGTCGAAGATTGCTCTCGGCAAACTCCTGGACGGCGCCTCGCTGCGGCGGGTCGCTGCGGCGGCGCATGACCCCGCCACGAAGATGGTGGCTCGACTCAAGTGCGGCGAGCTGACCTGGGCGCAGGTCTTCAGCCGAGGGGCCGACCCCACCGCGGACCTGCATCGGATCGGCGAGGCGATGGCCGCCGTGACCCTGTTCCCGTCCGTCCCGGACGAGGCTCGCGCGGCGGCGAGGAGCGCGAGCCTCGACCTGATCCGGGCGGGTGACGAGTCGTGGATCCCGGACATGATCGACCTGCTGGACCGGTACGGTGACAGGGACCTCGCGTATGACTACCTCAACTCGGGCCAACCCGACCTCGAGAATGCGGCCCGGGTATGGGGAGCCCTGCGGGGCCTGCACGTCACAACCATCTACGGGGGTGGGATTCGCGCCCGATGGGGCCAGCGGTGACTCGCGCCGGGCGTCGCGCGCGCATGCTGCGCGCCGCTCGACGGAGGGCCGCGACCGTGTTCAGCGGAAGGAGAAAGCACCCAGACGTTCGTTACGCTGACCGGGTCGTGGGTTGGCGCCGCTCATTAGAACCAAACGCACGCATCGCTTTCCATAACGATGCGTGCGTCTTTCGCTACGTCGCGAACTCAGAGGCTGGACCTATCTCACCGTCTCCGCGAACGGCTCTGCGACCACCTGCCACTCGTCCTCATAGACCACGTAGCCGGGCCTTCGAGTCCGCACCTCGCGGATCACGTACCCGCACGCACCCACAATGGCAGCGATCACTCGAGCCCGGCGAAGGTGTTCCACCGCGGAATCCTTGAACTAGGAGATTGCTTTCTCTCGACGATGCGGCCGACGAGATCGATTGAACTTGCGTGGCCGGGCCAGGTTGTCGTTGAACCATTGGCGAAGCGCTTGAAGCTGGGCCAGCTCCGAGGCCGACGCCTGTTGTCGGTCACGAATCCAGGAGGCCACCAACAACAGGCCGGCCGGCTCGTTCGAGTTCTCTGGGTCCGGAACACTCGAAACGAATCGCACGAACATGCCAGCGTGATCGGCGACGGAAGTGCGGCGCTTGAGCATGTGAAGCGCCCCTTCTGCTACTGCGAACGGACAGAAGCCTTTGTGTGCAACATCGCGAAGAGGTGATCTGGTGCCTTGAAACGACCGCGCCGCAACGAAGGCGGAACGATCGCCTCGATGGCCTCCAGCTTCTCATGTGGGTCTGCGCGCAGGTAGATCTCAGTCGTCTGGACGCTGGCATGGCCGAGCCAAAGCGCGACCTTACGGATGTCGTGTGTGGCTTGCAACGTGTGCATGGCGCAGGTGTGGCGCAGCACATGCGGGGAGACCCGCTTAGCGGCCAACGACGGCTGCTTGGCGCCAGCGGCCGTGACGTGACGCTTGAGGATGTACTCGAATCCCGCGCGCGTCAGCGGCACGCTGCGCATGCTGAGGAAGAACGCCGGGCAGAGGGCCGCGCCGCGCACCGCATACCAGGCACGAAGCGCGTGTGCGGTCTCCTTCCACAGCGGCAGGACGCGCTCCCGACGACCCTTGCCCAGGACGTGGACCGACGGCTCGGCCCGCAGGCCCAGATCGTCCACGGACAAACCGACCAACTCCGAGACACGCAGTCCGGCGGCGAATGCAAGGTGCAGCATGGCCCGATCGCGGAGGCCGCAGCGGGTGCGCGGATCGGGCGCATCGAGCAGGGCCTGGACTTCGGCGCGATCCAGACAGCACACCAGCGGCTCGTCGGTCTTCTTGAACGGGATGGCCAGGATCCGCCGGACCTGTTCGAGGCTGGACGGCACGCGGTACTCGACGAAATGAGCGAAGGCCTTGATCGCCGCAAGCCGCGCGTTGCGGCTCTTTGGGCGGTTGTGCCGCACCGTCTCTAGGTGTTCGAGGAACGCGAGGATCAGCGGCGCGTCGAGTTGCTCGATCGCCAGGGCCGATGGCGTAGTGTGAAGTCGCTGGGCAGCGAAGGTGACGAGCAGTCGGAATGCGTAGGCGTACGTGTCGCAGGTGTGCGGACTCGCTTGGCGTTCAAGCGGCAGACGCTCGCGCAGGTAGGCGCTCAGGTGCGGAGCCAGATCGGTCATGGTGTACCTCCGACGTGCAGGGCCTCGCCCGCGGTCGCGATGTCGGCGAGCAGCACCGGCGTCGCCTCGAGATACCAGTACGTGTCCTCGACGTGGGCGTGGCCGATGTAGGTGCTCAGGGCCAGCATGTGCCGCTCGACCGCAGCCCGTCCCGCCGCGCACTGCTCAAGGGAGCGGACCACGAAGGTGTGGCGAAGGTCGTGAATCCGCGGACCGGGACATCCGGGTCCGGGGTGTAGACCGAGGGACCGCACGAGGTGGAGGAACACCCAGACGACCGTCGGATAGCTCAGCGGCGTACCGAAGTAGGACGCGAAGAAGGACTCGTGGCCGCACTCCCGGCGCGTGCGCTGGGCCACGTAGCGCCGCAGGCCGTCGCGAACGCTCTCATGGAGCGGAACCAGGCGGCTCTTGCCGAACTTGCCGTCGCGGATCAGCAACCCCGACGGGGTGAGATCGCCGAGCTTGAGGGCGAGGGCCTCGCCGATCCGCAAGCCCGTGGCTGCCAGGAGGGCAAACAGGGTGGCGTACGTCAACGGCCGCAGCGAACCGGCCGGGCGCAGTGCGGCCGCAGCCGTGAGCAACTGGCGGAGCTCCTCGCTAGTGAAGATGTGTGGCTTGCGCCGTGGTGGACGCGCTCGCCCAAAGGCTGCCGCGGGTGGGATCTCATGCTGGGGCTCTTCGGCCTTCATGGTCGACGCGAAGCGCCGGAGGACGCCGAGCAGCCACACCCGCTGAGCCCGCGACGGGGCCTGCGCGGCCCAGTCGAGGGCGGTGCCTATCCGGACGACCTCTTCGTCGCGCGTGGCAGCGAACGCGGCGAACCGGCGGAGGTCGTTGGCCTGCTTGTTGAACTTGAGACCGGTCGCACGATAGAGCGCGACGTAGCGTTCGATGTCGTCTCTCAGCATGGTGCTCCCTCCGGCCAGGGCTGGGCAATCGCGAGCAGGAGTGCCTGGTCCACCTTGGCGTACTGGACGGTGGTCTCGGGTGAACGGTGCCTCAGGACCGCCGCGATCGCTTCGAGCGACGCCCCTGCCCTGAGCATCGAGGTGGCCGCGGAGTGTCGAAGGAGGTGCGCACCTTGCGAGCGCACACGCGTGATGCCCGCCCGGCGAAGCGCGAAGCGGACGACGTCCGCAACGACCATCGACGTCGCGAAGGGCCGATAGGGTGCCTGCACGCACAGAAACACCCGGTCGATATCGGCCAGCGGTCGCGCGTGGCGCAGGTACTCGAGCAGCGCCTCGCCCGCGTCCTGTGGCAGCGGCAGGCAGACCTCGCGACGGCCTTTGCCGCGGACGCGCAAGGAACCCTGCTGCCAGTCGATGTCACCCGGTCGCATCCCGGTGATGTCGGAAGCACGCAGGCCGAGGCGGGCGAGCAGCAGCAGGATCGCCCGATCGCGCACGCCCACGGGCGTCTTCGCGTCGCAAGAGGCAATCACCCGCTCGATCTCGTCGAGTTCGAGATGCTGGGGCACGTTCGCCAGATGCCACTTCACGATCGTTGGCAACGCCTGGTCGAGGTGCACTGGGCATCGTCCTTCAGTGGTGAGGAAGCGCAGCCAGGCGCGCAACGCGGTCACGAGGAAGCGGGCATGGTGCCGGCCACGACGACGACCCTCGTCCAGGATCACGCTGCGCAGGCGAGCGGGCTCGTACATCCTGGGATCGGGGCCGAGCTGGGGCAGGATCCCCAGCAGCAGCTTCTCGAACCGCACCGTCGTGCCGGCGGTCGCGCCACGATGCTGCTGCATCCACTCCCGAAAGCCTCGAAGCGCCTCGGGTGGCGCAGGCGGTGGCGCGACGAGTGGGTGGGGCACGATGCCTTTCCCGCGCAAGTAGGTCACGAACCGTCTGACATGCCCCACAGTGCGCGGGAAGGAACGCCGATGGTGGACTGAGCATCGGCAGCGATGGAAGTGGGCCGCGAACTGGTCCAATACGTCCTGAGTGACGCCGCCGAGTTCGAGCCCACGGCTGAGCAGCCAACGTCCGAAGTGACAGACCGACACGGTGTGCTGAATGATGGTGAGCGGTGTGAAGCCCGACACCCAGAGCTCGCTTGCGAAGTCGTCGAGATGCGCTTGGGCGCACCCTGCTCGACCGCCGTACTCGAGCACGAGACGGTCACCGTCCTGCAGTCGCATGAAGAAACCTCCTCCCCCGGGCTGCCTGTCGTCGGTATGACGGCGGGCGCGGGAGAGGAGGGTACGGTTATGCGGAGCAACGGCGTCAGCGGGTGCACGGCTCCCACGGCAGAAGCCCGTCAACTCTGCATAAGGATCGACTCGGCATAGGACGACTTATGCCGTGCACGGCATAAGCGCTCCTCCTACGATCGCTCCCTGTCCGTCTCGATGTGCTCGGGCTCAAGAACCTTCGTGTGCGACAACCTCGCCTTCTCGGGTGAGGTGACCATGCACCGCAAGCACACCGTCCATGTGTTCCGTGATCTGCCGGACCTGATCTTCCGGATGCTCTCCCAGGTCTCGTCCATGCGCTCGCGGATCGACGGAGAGATCGCGGCCATGAAGGTGCGCGAGCTGCCGTCAGCACAGGCCCACCACCTGATGATTGAGGCGGTCAAAGCGAACGTCCTCCCAGCGTCGCGACTTCCCAAGGTGATCGAGGCGTGGGAGGAGCCACGGCACGAGGAGTTCGCGGCGCGCACGGCCTGGTCGCTCTTCAACGCCTTCACCGAGGTGGAGAAGGACGCCTGCCCGCGGTTGCAGATGGAAGGGAGTCTCAGACTCGCATCGCTCTTTCGGAGGGAGTTGTCCCTCAACTGACGTAGTTACGGGGCTGTTGGCGTTTCGACGGCCCCGTCCTTTCTTGTACGCCGAAGAGATTGACGAACAGATTCAGTCTCAGTATGCTCACTACGCCGTAACGCATTGGCTATCAAGCGACTAGTGCCGTTCTCACCCCTGTGTCGCAGCCTGCGGGACCATGAGGCTTACTCAATGCCGATGCACCAACCTGAAGCATTCTCTCGGATTCTGATCGACAAAGCGCTCGAGGCGGGTGGCTGGGATTTGCTGGACCCGCAGCAGGTCCACTTTGAGCATCACACAGCGAACGGTCGGGCGGATTACCTGCTCAAGGATACCCTTGGACGCGTGCTTTGCGTCCTTGAGGCGAAGCGCGAAGACCTCGACCCCTACGACGCGAAGGAACAAGCCCGCGGCTACGCGGAGAACTTGAAGGCGCCCTTCGTCATTCTCTCCAATGGCCGCCAGCACTGGTTCTGGAACTACGAGCGGGCTGACCAGCGCGACGCCTATCGCATCGAACGGCTGCCGAGCCGCGACGACCTCGAGCGGGTGCGTCTGAAGAATCTCCGGCCTCCGCGACCGCTTCAGACCGAGATCGTGCACCCGGACTACCTCCGGAGCCTCCGCCACGATCTGACCCTCCGCGGCTACCAGATCCGTGCAATGGACGCGATCGCCAAAGGCTTTGACGACACGGGTCGGCGAAAGTTCCTGTTGGAGATGGCGACCGGGACCGGCAAGACCCTTCTGTGCGCTGCACTCATTCGGCGCTTTCTCAAGACCCGCAACGCCGAACGGGTCTTGTTCATCGTGGACCGTATCGAGCTTGCAAAGCAGACCATGGAGGACTTCAACATCGTCCTTGGCGAGTACAAGCCGGTCATCTACAAGACGGCCCGGCGGACGGGTGAGCTGCTCGGGTCCTCGGTAGTGGTGGCGACGATCCAGTCGCTCATGACCGACAGGCGATACCGCGAGGAGTTCACGCCCTTCTACTTCGACCTCGTGATCAACGACGAAGCACATCGGTCGATCTACGGCGACGCCCGGGAAGCGGTGCAGTTCTTCCAAGCCACTCGTATCGGCCTGACCGCCACGCCCAAGGCGTACCTGAAGAACGTCAACCTCGAACAGCTCGCCGCGGAAGAGCCGAAAGTGCTCGAAGCTCGTGAGCTCCGGGACACCTACCACTACTTCGGGTGCGAGCCCGGCGAGCCTACGTTCCGCTACGACATAATCGACGCCGTGAAGGACCCAGAGGGACCCTTCCTTTGCTTGCCGAAGATCATCGACTGCCGCTCGGACATCACGACCCAGGCTCTCCAAGATGCCGGCTGGAGCGTGGTCGTGAACGAGCAGGAAGAGAACTTCAAGATCCAGGACCTCGAGCGCAAGATCTTCACGCCGCAGCGGAACCGGATCATGTGCGAGGCGTTTCTCCAGGAGGCGCAGCGCGACCCGACGGGCGCGATCGGCAAGTCCCTCGTCTTCGCGGTCAACCAGACACACGCCACGACTCTGACGAAGTTGCTGAACGAGATCCAACCAGGCATCGCGCTGACGATCACCTCGAGGATCCCTGAGGCGTCGTCGCTGGCCAAGGAGTTCCGTGACGGTAAGCGCAAGGAGCGGGTGGCAGTCTCCGTGGACATGCTCTCGACGGGTTATAACTGCCGCGACCTGCTCAACGTTGTCCTCATGCGCCCCGTGTTCTCCCCGACGGAATACATCCAGATCAAAGGACGCGGAACGCGCCGGTTCACGTTCGTCGTCAAGAACACGGAGTACGAGAAGAAGACGTTCTTCCTCCTTGATTTCTGCGCAGTCGCCGAGTACTTCGAGGAGAAGTACGACTACACGGCGGCCCTCGCCCTTCCCCAACCGAAGCGGCAACCCGAGGAGGCGGACGACAAGGGAGGTACACGAGGCGCTCCTGGGGGCGCCGAGGCAGGGATTACGCCTCCCGGGCCCGACGACACTCGACAGCGCGAGATCCCGGTGTGGGAAGGCACCGACCGCATCGTGAGCCAAGAAGTCCGTATCGTCGGGCCGAATGGCGAGAAGGTGGACGTGATGACCTTCCGGGGCTCGTTCGAACGGGACGTCAAGGCGTTCACCGCAGCGAACACCGACTTGAAGGATGCTGTCGATGCCGAAGACGATGATGCCATCGAGACGATTCTCCAGGAGCGCTTCTTCCACCACCCGGAGATGTTCTATGCCGCGGGCAAGCTGGTGGTGTCCTACGGCGTGCCGGCCTCAACGCCCGCCTTCGTCTACAGCGCTCTAGGTAAACGCCCGCTTCCGACGAAGGACGCAATCGTCGCGGATACTGTGGACTCGATCGCCGCGCGATTCAACCTTCGCTATGGCGATCAGAAGTGGCTCAACGCCGTGGCGGAGCTTGTGAGCGAAGATCAAGAGGCGATGGAAGACTTTCTTGGTGGGCAGTACAGTCGTCTGTTCGCGCGGAGCCAGTTCCGCACGCTTGGCGGAATAGCCGCGCTGGCGGCCCTCCAGGACCGCGAGTTGGTCTTCGAAGCCCTGCGGCAGTCTGCCCTCGTGCAACGATCACGCGAAGCCCTAAAGGCAGCATCCTAAGGACATCATGCGCGCCCCCAAGACCCAGAGCGATTCCGTGACGAAGCTGAGCCAGAGCAACGGCTCAAACTTCTTCTCGTCCGGGCTGCGGCAGAGTGTCGACCAGTTGATGGACGTCCTCTACGCCGGTGGCGTCAACAACCCGATGGACGCCATCGAGCAGCTGTCGTATCTCGTCTTCCTGCGACTCCTTTCAGAGCGAGATGAGCAGTTGGCCGTCATCGAGAAAGGCTACAAGCGTGTTTTCTCGGGTGCGTGGGCGCAGTACGCCTGGGGCAGCTTCGTTCCCCTCACCGGCAACGAGCTCTTTGATGCACTCCGGGGAGCGATCGAAAGACTCCACGAGCTGCCAAGCCTGACGCGGACCGGTCAGGAACTGTTCCGCAACGCCACGCTCAAGATCTACGACCGCCCCACGCTTCGGGCCGTCGTCCAGGGGATCGCGGAGATGGACCTTGCCCCCCACGAAGGCCACGATCTCAAGGGGGACATGTACGAGTACCTGCTCAGCAAGCTCTCTCAGTCCGGCACGAATGGCCAGTTCCGAACCCCGCGGCACATCATCAACCTGATCGTCACTCTCGTTGACCCGCAGCCAGGTCAGCGGATCTGTGACCCGGCCTGTGGCACGGCTGGCTTCCTGATCGCGGCCTACACCCACATCTTGCGTAAGCACACGAAGCCGGCCGACCTCAAGCGCGGCACCGTTGATGGGAGCCTGCTTAAGCCGAAGCAGTGGGAGTTCCTCGAGCAGCACGCTTTCACCGGCTTCGACAACGACGCCAACATGGTGAAGATTGCCGTCCTCAACCTCTACCTCCACCAGCTCGAGCGGGCCCGGATCGAGCACCACAACCCACTGACCACCACCCACGGGGGGCAGTACCCGGGACAACTCTACGACGTCATCCTGGCTAATCCACCCTTCGCAGGCAGTCTCCAGAAGGAGAGCGTCCTAGCCGACATCGACCTCCCGACCCGAGACACGGAACTCTTGTTCGTCAAGTGGATCGTCGACCATCTCAGCGATGAGGGAAGAGCCGGCATCATAGTTCCTGATGGTGTAATTACCGGAAATCAGCGCGCGAACCAACGGCTAAGAGCATCCCTGTTGAGCGAGTGCGCGCTTGAGGCGGTGATCTCGCTCCCCGCCGGTGTGTTTCTCCCGTATGCCCGTGCGAAGACGAGCATTCTCGTGTTCCAGAAGGGTGCGCCGACGCGGAAGGTGTGGTTCTTTGATCTGCAGGCGGATGGGTACAGCTTAGACGACCGACGCGTCCCGATTGAGGCAAACGACATCCCCGCTGTCCTTTCAACGTTTGGCGGACGCGGGAAGTCGGCGCAATCGGTTGTGGTCGAAGTCGACGACGCTGAAGAGGGCAAAGTCGACTTGCGGATAGGGAAGTATCTTGCTAGCCGCGCGCCGGCGGTGACATCGAAGACTGCCGACAAGACCCACGAGATGCTCAACACTGCCGTGGGGAGGCTCACGACAGCGTCATCGCACCTCAGCGCCGTGGCGTTTGGCAGCCAAAAGACATTCAAGAGGGCAGTGCCTTTGGGTGACTGGATTGCCCGAGAGGAACGACGCTTCGCCGTTCAACGGAAAGAGCGCTACCGGCTTCTGGGTGTGAAGTGGTACGGGGAGGGGCCGTTCCTGCGTGAGGAGCTTCTGGGCGCTGAGATTAAGGCGAAGTACGTCTTCAAGGTGCAGCCCGAGGACATAATCTATAATCGCCTTTTCGCTTGGAAGGGGTCGTTTGGCGTGGTACCTGCGGAACTAGACGGTTGTTACGTGAGCAATGAGTTTCCTCTGTTTCGTCTGAAGGATGGAGCGCCCGCATATGGGCCGTACATTAAGTACTTTCTGAAATCACCGGCCACTTGGGCGACGGCCGAGCGGTTATCGACGGGCACTACCAGTACGAGCCGAAATCGTTTGTCAATCGAGGATTTTCTCGGTATCGAGATTCCGGAGATGACGGTGGACGAACAGATGTCCTTTGTTCGTGACTGTGAGTTGATCGAACTGGCGCTGACGGATATCCGAGAAGCAGAACGGGCAACGGCAGCCTTACTTGCCGCGAGGGTCGCCCGTTTCTCCTAACCCAGAGGCGCTCGTAAGCGGCGGCACATTGCTTAAGACGCTGGGTAAGAAGAGAACGATTGGGGCCCTTCCAGTCGATGCTGCATTGAGCGTTCGCTGACGACCTCTAATCGACAACGATGCGATAGGGAGGGAAGGAATGGCTCGGCTTCAATGGGGAGCTGCTCTTTGGCGGTGGCTGCTCGGGCAGGGGGCCGCCAGCACGAGGGAATCATGCCGCGACTCGCTCTGAAGGACGTCCTGGACAGCTGGCAGAATCTGGTCGAGGACTTCCAGACCTCGACAAGGGACTTCTACGACTCGGTGGAAGCCGGCCTCAAACGCCGCAAGATCCCCGGCTACGCGACATCACGCATCGACTGGAGTGAGGGCGGCGTCGCCTCCGCGAAGCGGGAATACCTCCGCATCTCCCGCGGACGGTTCACGTTCGACGTGTGCGCCGCGCCCTTCGGCACCGGCTTCTTCTTCTCGTGGTGGCTCGTCAAGCGGCCGGCGCGCTGGGTGCCGCTGTTCCTCGTTGGATTCCTCGCGCTGTGGTACGCGCTGGAGTTGGTCCTTGAGAGGATGGTGTGGGCGCTGCTCGGTCATCAGCGGCAGATGTCCCTCCTATGGAGCATCACGAACAGTAGCTATTTCCCGATCGTGTCCTTGGTCATCGAGGTTCTCCTGGCTTTCATCCTGGCAAGTTGGCTCCTGACCGTGCTGTCCCGCGGAGGGTGGGACGATCCCGAAGAAGCGATCCTTGCAGTGCCGATCCTCGGCTGGGTCTACGAGCGATTCTTCGCCCCTGAGACCTACTGGAAGCTCGACACGGCCATGATGTTCAGGAGCACGGCGGACGCAGCGGTGCGGGAAGCAGCCGACGCGCTCTTGACGGCCAAAGGGCTCCGGGCGCTGACGGCGAACGAACAGAGACCCGTGTTCTCGAAACTCCTCTAGGCGACGAGGAATGGTCATGGCCCGACGCACGACGACTAGGCCGCCGGACCGGGATACTCCGCCAAGTCCGGTTGAGCTCCTTACGGCGCAGTTCTACCTCTGGGAGCAGCGGGGCCGAGGTTGGGCGGTCTGGCCCCGTCCGGTCGCGCTTGAGCCTCCATTCACGCCCTTCCGTTTCCACTGGGTCCCTCCGCAGCGGCCGAGGATCGACGACGCCCGCAAGCCCACGCTCCTGAGCCGGCTCACCGACCGCATTGCCGGGGTGCCGGACGTCGAGAACGACGATGCCAACCTGCCAGTCCTTGACCTCGACGAGGTGGAGCCGGAACCGGACGAGGACCAGGCGCCACTCGCGGAGCTCCGGCTCACGATGCGGCCGGAAACGGAGGTTTCCCCGGAGCAGTGCGAGCAGTTCCTCTTGAGTCTCCCGCGGCTCCGACGGCCGCTTGCTTTCGAGATCATCGGCACCGCGGATGCGGTCTCGGTGCAGCTCACCTGCGGCTCCGAGGACCGCCAGCTGCTTGCCCACCACGTCAAGGCCTACTTCCCCGACGTCGTGCTCACGAGCGAGGACGGCCACCTGGAGCGGTGCCTGCGTTTGGAACACCCAGGCCACACGGTCGCAGTGGAGTTCGGGCTCTCGGACGAGTTCATGCTGCCGATTCGATCCTTCAGTCACTTGAGCGTTGACCCGCTCACCGGCATCTGCGCTGCCCTGTCCGATCTCGGGCCGGAAGAGACCGGCCTCGTGCAGGTGCTGGTGCAGCCGGTCAGGCACCGCTGGCAAGAGAGCATCATGCGGGCGGTGCTCGACGACCAAGGGAGCCCCTTCTTCCTCGATGCCCCGCAGGTCACCACCTTGGCAAAGGAGAAGGTCAGGCGACCGCTCTTCGCCTGCCTCGTTCGCGTCGCGGCTCGTAGCCGGACGCCCGAACGTTCGTTCATGATCGTCCGCTCGACCGGCTGGGCCTTGAACGCGCTCGCGAATCCGCCCGCGCACCGGCTCATTCCGCTTTCGAACGACGAGTACCCGGACGAGAAGCACGAACGGGACCTGCTCCTTCGCCGCACGCGCCGCAGCGGCATGATCCTGAGTTCCTCCGAGGTGGTGTCGCTCGTCCATCCTCCCTCTGCCTCGGTGCAGATCGAGAAGCTGCTGCGCGAGGCGAGGAAGACCCGCGCTGCGCCAGCGATCGCCGCCGGACACTCCTATGTGCTGGGCACGAACAACCACGCCGGCAAGTCCGTCGAGGTGTCGCTCTCCGAGGACCAGCGCTCGCGGCATCTCTACGTCATCGGCGCCTCGGGCACCGGCAAGTCGACGATGCTGCTGAATCTCATCCTGCAGGACCTCGCGCGGGGCGAGGGTCTCGCAGTGCTTGATCCGCATGGCGATCTGGTGGACGAGATCCTCCGACGCATGCCGCCGGAGCGACTCGACGATGTCGTGCTCCTCGATCCGGCGGATGCCGAGTACCCGATCGGCTTCAACATCCTGTCGGCGCACTCCGAACTCGAGCGGACGCTCCTGGCCTCGGATTTGGTCGCGGTGTTCCGCAGGCTCTCCACGAGTTGGGGCGATCAGATGACCTCGGTCCTCGGGAACGCCATCCTCGCGTTCTTGGAGAGCGACCGCGGCGGCACGCTCGTGGACCTGCGCCGCTTCTTGGTCGAGCGGGACTACCGGACCGAGTTCCTGAAGACCGTGAAGGACCCCGAGGTCGTCTACTACTGGCAGAAGGAGTTCCCGCTGCTCACGGGCCGGCCGCAGGCGCCACTCCTCACTCGGCTCGACATCTTCCTTCGGCCCAAGCCGATCCGTTACATGGTGGCGCAGCAGGAGAGCAGGCTCGACCTGCGGCGGCTCATGGACGAGGGCAAGATCCTGCTCGCGCGGCTGTCGCAGGGCGCCATCGGCGAGGAAAACGCGTACCTCCTCGGCACGCTGCTCGTCTCGAAGCTCCACCAGTTGGCGATCAGCCGGCAGGAGATCGCGGCAGCGGAACGTAGGCCCTTCTACCTATATATAGATGAGTTCCACAACTTCGTCACGCCCTCGATGGAGTCGATTCTCTCGGGGGCGCGGAAGTACCGGCTGGGGCTCATTCTCGCGCACCAGGACCTGCACCAGATCCGCAGCCGCAGCGCGGATGTCTTGAACTCCGTGCTCTCGAACCCCTATGCGCGGGTGTGCTTCCGCGTCGGCGACCAGGACGCACGAACGCTCAGCGAAGGGTTCACGCACTTCGACGCACGGGACCTCCAGAGTCTCGGCATAGGCCAAGCCCTCATGCGGGTCGAGCGATCGGAGTACGACTTCAACCTCGTGACTCCGATGCTGCCCGCGATCGAGCACGATGAGGGCCAGCAGCTGCGCGAGGCGATCACCGAACGATCCCGGCGGCAGTTTGGCCGGTCGCGGGCCGAGATCGAGGAGCTGCTCCGTCGGCCCGGCGAAGAGCCAGCGGTGGAATCCGAACCTGTCCGAACCTCGACGCCCGCGTCGGTCATTCGACGAGCGGAGGTCGAGGCCGTGCCCCCGGCGGTCCCGACTCCGGCGACTTCGGAAGCGTCGCGGACTGTCGAGGTTCCGACGGAAGTGTCGGCTCCCGGACGCGGTGGGCAGCAGCACAAGTACCTGCAGTCGCTCATCTCCCGCTGGGCCGAGGCGAATGGCTGGCGGGCAGTCATCGAGGACCGTATCCTCGACGGCCTCGGAAGCGTGGACGTCGCCTTGCGGAAGGGCGAGCACGCCCTCGCCTGCGAGATCGGCGTCACCACGAGCCCAGAGCACGAGGTCGGCAACATCCAGAAGTGCCTGGCGGCCGGATTCGAGCGGGTGCTCGTCGTCTCGCCCGAGAAGAAGACGCTCAATCAGATCAAGTCCCGGGTCGCTTCGACGCTCGACAAGACACAACTCGGGAAAGTGAGTTACTGCTCGCCCGAGGAGTTGTTCGACCTGCTCGATGCGGTTGAGGCCGAGTCGCTGTCGAGCGAGAAGACCGTGCGCGGCTACAAGGTGAAGGTGCGATTCAAGGCGGCGAAGCCCGAGGAGAAGGAAGAGAAGCGAAGCGCCGTATCAGCGGTGATCGCCAAGGCGATGAAGCGGATGAAGAAGGGCTAGCAGTTGGCCCGAGCGTGTGCGGTGGACGCACTGCCTCTAGGGCATACGACTATGAGGCATGGCGCCGCTTCGAACCCCTAGCCGAGATCCTTGAGTAGCCGCGAAGGCCCTCTACCGGCATGATCGCAACGTGAGGACGGCCGCGCTTCGTAATCACGATGCAATCTCCCCGATGGTGAACTTTGTCAAAGAAGTACCCGGACCGTTCGCGAAGCTCCATCATCGAGATCTCGATCACGCGGCGCGCCATTCGACCCCCTGGAACTGAAGTGACTGAACTGGTGTAACTGTGGTGGAATGGACAAAAGCTAGACGATAGCACCTGGCAGGGCAAGCGGAGGTCCACCCTCCTCGCCTCCGGTGTGGGCGTGAGTACGCCGCGGCTGAGGGAGGCGAGAACAGGGCTGAAAAAAGGGGTTGACTCGGAATGGCTACAGCACTAGCGTGGCCGTCAACTACAGGGGCAGGGGCTCAACACGGAGGTGAGCAACTGTGCGAACTGGTAGACAAGGCCGAACTCACCGAATTGCCACAGTTCGCTGGCCCCTTGACAGGCGGACGGAAAGGGAGAGATGATTCATGAGCCTTTCCGGCTGCACGGCCTGTTCTTTCCGGTAACGATCCGCGGAGCCATTCTCGTGAAGGACTGCGCGGAAATAAGTCGTAGGGGCCACCAGGTGTACCGTTCCGATCCTCTTGTCGCTGGTCCTCAACCGCTAGAGAGGATGCTGGTTGTCGGGTACTCCCAGACGTGCCCCCACGGGGACCCGCCCACACCGCGCTTTCGGGTGGTTGGCACGCCGAGGACGTAACAACGTCCGCGCGGCGGGCTACGGGTCGTTGAATGGCCCCGGCTAGGTGACGCAATCGCCTACGCCGGGGCCGCTTCTTTCCGGGATGAACAACGCGGCGAACCGGGACGTGGTCCACGTCCGGTCGCCGCGACGACAGCCACATGATTTGCAGATCACCCGGTTCACGTGACGTCCCTCGCACGCAGTGGTCTGCGCTTCCGTTAGTATTTTACCACCAGGAGATCCATGCCGGCCACCGGAAAGGTGGCCGGCATGGACCGGACCGATCAGCAGGAGTAGTAGGCCCTGGTCCAACAGCCAATCAGGCGCCCCCCGACGCACCCGTAGCACGGGAGGCAAGCGGGGAACAACTCAGGCTGGGCGGGGCTGAGTATGCACGCCGTGCAGTAGACACCGCATGCCCACTTCAGCCACCAAGGAATCTCTGGCCAGACGCCCGCGAGGCACGTAGCGAACCGACGCGGACTCCAACACAGCCAGGCGGTGCCCTCCAAGGATGACCGCTGGGCCGAGCGGTCGGGAAGCGAAGCCACCATCTGGTCGACGACCGTGCTGTTCTTGTAGGTCGCCGAGGTCATGACCTGGCCGCTGACGGCGTCCAGGACCGAGACGGTGCCGTTGAGAGCACCCTCCCCGGTCTCCGCCCGGGAGAGATTCATCTGGAGCATGAAGCCCCCCAGCTGAGCTCGGTCAGGGTCGGAGTAGAGCAACAACCCGCCCCCCTTCTGGCAGGGGATGATCACGGCCCGGATGCTGGTGTTCGTGTACGTGGTGATGACGGCGTCGGCAAGATTCGGAGATCCAAACTGCGGAGAGAGCTGCCGGAACGCGTCGGACTGTTCGACCGCGACCTTCAGCGCCGGGTCCGTACTGAGGGGCACCTGCTGGACAGGACGGTACTGGGTCTCGGTCGGCGGCTTTGAGGCGGTGGGGATGCTGCTCTTCTGCCCGCATCCGAAGACCCCCAGGATAACGGGCGTGGCGATGACGGCGATCGCCAGGAAGGCGATCATGACCGTCCAGAGGCGGAAGCGACGCATCTGCGTGGCTCCTTTCCGGCTTCTTCCCAGGAGCCACCTTCAAAAAGAGAGGCACGCTGGGGAGAGCCTGTACTCGCCTCGGCGTGCCAACGCAAATAACCTCTCATGCGGCACGGACTGCTGTCAATGGTTTTCTGGCTCGGGGAGAGCAAGTCCACGGTCACCGATTTCCGGTCGAGCGGTAGCCGGCGCTGGCGGGTTAGACTAGCGTCTCCCGGGGCATGCAAGACCTTGCTCCAAACGTCAGCTTGGGAGTAGTTCTGGCCGAGAACCAACTGGACCGAGACAGCCCCCGCGAAAGGACCGCGTTGAAATCACAAGTCGTTGGGCGGGAGCAGCCGGCCAAGGCGGTCGGCATCTGGATTCGGGTCTCGACCGAGGACCAGGCCAGGGGCGAGAGCCCGGAGCATCACGAGAAGCGCGCCCAGGCTTACGCCGAAGCCAAGGGCTGGAAAGTCCGCGAGGTCTACCACCTCGAAGCGGTGAGCGGAAAGTCCGTGATGGGGCACCCGGAGACGAAACGGATGCTCGATCACGTGGCCTCGGGTCACATCACTGGAATCATCTTCTCGAAGCTCGCTCGGCTGGCCCGAAACACGCGCGAGCTCCTCGACTTCGCGGACATCTTCCGCGATCACGACGCGGACCTGATCTCCCTCCAGGAATCCATCGACACCACCACCCCGGCCGGCCGGCTCTTCTACACCATGATCGCGGCGATGGCGCAGTGGGAGCGCGAGGAGATCGCCGAGCGTGTGGCGGCCTCGGTTCCGATCCGCGCCAAGCTCGGGAAATCCACGGGCGGCGCCGCGCCCTACGGCTACCAGTGGGTCGACAAGCAGCTCAAGCCAGACCCGCAAGAGGTCCCGATCCGTCGTCTCATGTTCGAGCTGTTTGCCGAGCACAAGCGGAAGAAGGCGGTCGCGCGGCTCCTGAACGAGAAGGGCTACCGCACCCGGAGTGGCGGCAAGTTCACGGACACGACCATCGACCGGCTGCTCCGCGACCCGATTGCCAAGGGTGTCCGGCGTGCGAACTACACCCGCTCCGGCGGCGCGGGCCGGGGCTGGAAGCTCAAGCCCAAGGACGAGTGGGTGGTCTCCTCGGTGGAGCCGATCGTCTCCGAGGAACTCTGGCGGCAGTGCAACGCCACCCTAGACGCGCAGCGAGAGCGACTGAAGCGGCCGCAGAAGACGGCGGTCCACCTCTTCGCTGGCGTGGTGAGCTGCCACTGCGGGGAGAAGATGTACGTCCTCTCCGAGAGCGGGAAGTACATTTGTCGCAAGTGCCGCAACAAGATCAGCGGCGCTGACCTTGAGGAAGTGTTCCGGGAGCAGCTACGCAGCTTCTTCGTCTCCCCGGAGGATGTGGCCCGAGCCGTCGGGCAGGCGGATGAGGAGATCAGGGGGAAGGAGGAGCGGCTCCGTGGCCTGGAGGCCGAGCAGGCCAAGCTCCAGTCGGCGATGGAGAAGGTCTATCGGGCCTATGTGGCTGATGAGATCTCGATGGAGGCGTATGGCCGACAGTACCGGCCGCTGGAGGAGCGCCTCAAGGGCATCGAGGAGGAGCTGCCCCGGCTCCAAGGTGAGGTCGACTTCCTGAAGGTCCGGTTCCTAGCGAGGGATGAGGTCTTGGCCGAATCCCGGGATCTCTTCGAGCGCTGGCCCGCCCTGTCCCTGGAGGAAAAGCGGGGCATTGTCGAGGCCATCGTTGAGGGCATCCAGATCGGGAAGGAGGAAGTCGAGATTGACCTTAGCTACTTTCGTGGTTCCGCCGAAGTAGCAGGAAAAGGGCAACAAAACCTCAGGGATTCGTTGCCCTTTTCCCGCCTGCACATCAAAGGACCCCGACCGCGTTCCCTGCCAAGGGGTTACCCGGTCGAGGTGAAGACGCTTGGTGACCATCTCCGCAAGCGTCGCCTCGACCTGGGCTTGAGGCAACGAACCGTGGCCGGGCGGCTCGGAGTCCTGGAGGAGACAGTCGGGCTCTGGGAGCGGGGGCTGCGCCAGCCCCTTCCTAGGCACTATGGCGGGATCGTCCAGTTCCTGGGCTACGACCCCGAGCCGGGGGTGCCCACCCTAGCCGGGCGGCTCCGGGCAATCCGCCGCCGACTGGGCCTGGGTCAGGCCGACTTCGCCACCCTCGTCGACCTGGACGAAGGCAGCGTCTGCCGCTGGGAGAGTGGCAGCCGGCAGCCCAGCCGCTGGATGGCCGGCCGCGTGGCCGTGATCCTGGACCGGCTTGAGAAGACAGCCGTGGCGCCATCGGAGGCAGTCAAGGACGCCCCTGAAGCGCCACCGCTGACCTACTTCGATCGGACGAGATGGCGCCGCCGTCCGCCGTCGGACCTCACCCAAGGAACCCCCCGTAGCCTCGGCGACCGTTTGCGCGAGCGTCGGCTTGAGCTCGGGCTCACCCAGGCGCAGCTCGGCAAACGCCTCGGCATCAGCCGAGGGACCCTCTACCGCTGGGAGAGCGGCGCGTGCATGCCACCTGGGTCGCTTCTCACCGCGGTTGCGGCGTTCCTTGGCGACTGCGGAAGCGCCAGTCGGAAGACCAAGAAACGCATGGCCCGCGGGAACACGGCACAGTCTTGACGGGTGCGCCGCTACGGCGCAGGCTGGGCAACTCTCCACCCACCCGACCACCCGTGGGGGTAATGCCATGCCCAGGCTGCCATGGTCTTCAGACCGTCCAGGTCGGAAGGACGAGGGCGGGTTCGCCCGCATGCCTTCCGTCCGCGTCCTCCTCGTGCTCGCCTTCATCGCGATGGTGTTCGTGGTGGCGTTCTTCCCGCCGCGCTGGCCGACGGGTTGTTCTCAGGCCCGCCGCGATCGGTCCGCGGTTTCTCAGCGTGCGGCAAGAGCAGCTGCACAGCTACCTCCGGTGGCGTCTCCAGGTTCTGGGTCGAATGCGCAGCCGCCTGAAGTCGGCGCGGCGACTCACTTCAACCGAGGCCTCACGCTGATGCAGGAAGGCCGGAAGGATGAGGCGATCCGCGAGATGGAGGCGGCTGCCGCGCTCGCGCCGGACTCCTTCGGTGTCGAACACGTCCTCGGCGACCTCTACCTGCAGCGCGGCGACACAGGCAAGGCAGCCGAGGTTCTGCGCCGGTCGGTCGAGCGGCATCCGGAGAGCGCTGACGCCCACTACTACTACGCCCTCGCCCTTGCGTGGCAACGCAAGACGGATGCCGCAGCGACCCAGTTCGACCAGACTATCCGCCTTGACCCTGGGATGAAGCGGGCCTACATCTCGGTCTACAACATTCTAGCCGGCGCTGGGCAGAAGGAACGCGGCTTGCGATACCTTGAGCGCTGGTCAGCGGCGCATCCGGAAGACCAAGAACTGAAGAAGGGCCTAGATTCCGAGCGCCGGAAGCTCAAGTAGGCGCGCCGCTTGCCGTGGGGCGGTCACTGAAGACCGCTCTTCTCCATTTGGGCGGAAATGGACGGGGAGGGACGGGAGAGGTCGTTGAAGAGGAGACCTGTCTGCGAGCATGATCTCTGAGCGATCAACCGGAGCTCCGTGCACAGTCAGGCACGGGGGCCGCTTCCATTGACGGCATGCGGGGCCGTGCTAGCGTGAAGTGATGACTATCCCGGCTTTCACCGACGCCCAACTCGAAGCGCTCGCCAAGGTCTTCGGCGACTGCTTCACTGGGTCCGACCTCGATCGACTGCTTCAGAGCGCCAACCTCGCAGAGCCGCCGGACGCACCGAGCACGAAGTGGCGCCGACTCCTCGCGGTGTTTCAGAAGTCCCAGGCCGAGCACCGAGTTGGCAACCACGTGGGAGCCTTCATTCAGATCGCGCTGGAGCCGGCCCGATGGCATGGGAACGCTGTCGGTCTTGAATCCGCCCTAGCCCAGATCAACGAGATCCTTGCCTTCGCCGGGTTGTGCGTCGGCGAAGATGGAAAGCTCCGAACCGCTCAAGTCGCAAAGACGCTGAGCGAGGCCCAGCAGCGAGTCGGCCGTCTTCGTACTGAGCTTGAACGGCGAGGTGTTCACCCAGACGTGCTGCGCTTCTGTCGCGCGGAACTCCTCCAAGAGAACTACTTCCATGCCGTTCTCGAGGCGACGAAGAGCGTGGGCGAGAAGATCAGGGCGAAGTCTGGCCTAGATGACGACGGCGCCCCACTGGTTGATCAGGCCTTTGGTGGAGACCCTACGAAGCTCCCGATCTTGGCGTTCAACGCGCTGAGAACTCCCACCGAATGGAGCGAGCACCGGGGGCTTATGAACTTGGTCAAGGGCCTCTTTGGTGCTTTTCGAAACCCCACTGCCCATGAAGCACGAATCTCGTGGCCCGTTGGAGAGGCCGATGCGCTTGACCTACTGACTCTGGCCTCGCTGCTCCATCGCCGCATTGACGCCGCTGTAAAGACCGCACCATAGGCGCCCCCCGAGTCTTGACGGGCCTACTGAGCCGGCGTAGCTTCCACTTATCAGGTGCTACTTCCGCACCTCTCATACAGTGCCCTCTATGGCCGAGAACGAACCCCACCAGGAACGAGATCCCGCCCCTGAACCCTCGCGGGTCGAGCGGTTCCTGACCGCTGTTGAGCAGAAGACGACTTCCGCCGTCAATCTGCGCCTGCTTCGCGCCTGCAAGACATCGACACCCGGAAGCGCGATGGAGGAAGAACTCAACAAGGTCATCAAGGAACTTCTCAATGAGACTTAGACAGCTCAAGGTCGCAGGCTTCAGGGGATTCAACGAAGAGCGCACGATCCTTTTCGCTGACCGCCTAACGCTGGTCTCTGCGCCAAACAGCCATGGGAAGACGAGCATCACCGAGGCGCTGGAGTTCCTCCTTTTCGGAGAGACCTCGAAGGTCAAGCATGCGCAGGCCAAGGAAGAGTACCGGGACTGCTACCGAAACAGCCACTGGCCCGGCAATGCGCCAGCGTACATTGAGGCCACGGTCGTCACACCTGATCCTGAGGGGAAGATCGTGGTACTCCGGATTGAGCTGGCCTCCTCAGGCGGCATCCGCAAGTTCGTAGACGGCAGCGAAGTCACCGAATGGCCGTTTGCGCGTGAAGCAGCACCCGCTGCGCCGCCATTCGTGCTCCAACACGCCTTGAAGTACCTCCTGCTTGTCGCCCCAACAGACCGCTTCCAAGGATTCGCGAGACTACTTGGGCTGGACGAGATTGACGAGCTACAGAGAGCCATCGTCAGTCTCTGCACGAAACCCGAGGCGACTATCCCAGCCGAGGGAAGCAGGGCTGTTGCCGATCTTGCCTCAGTTGAATCGCGCATGTCGGCCTTCGCTGATCTCCAGAAGGCGTCCAAGGAATTCAAGAAGGGCGCCGCGAACATCTCGGCCGCTTACACGAAGATTGAAGAGCGTTCTGACAAAGTCCTGGGTAGGAAGGTGCCAGCCGCCGAGAGGGTCGCTCGACTCGTCAAGATGCGTGACGACCAATCCGCCAAGGTCTACTCCGGGACCGTCGCGATTGGCTCACCGGATGCTCGTGCGCAGGCACTTCACGCTGCCGACGAGGAGTCATTGAGAGGCTCGATTTCTACGGCCTTCCTTGAGGACTGGGCAAAGCTCTGCGCACGGGGCGTGGCTGACAGGCTCGCACAGCAGGCGCAGCTGCTTTCCATCGGAATCGAGCTCATCGCAGAGTCCCCCGAAACGTGCCCGCTATGCGGCCAGCCCTTGAATGACGAGTTGCGCGCCCATGTGACCGAGCGCCATGAGTCGCTGAAGGGCCAGGTGGGTCCGGGTGCGGGAATCGATGACGTCCAAACACGCGTCGGAAGAGTCCTCGCAAGCATCCGATCAACCCATGCTCGACACCAGCGCTACATCGAGTCGCGTGCGGCGGATCTCCTCCAAGCGACCAGCAAGGACAATGAAACCAAGGTTTCCGGTCTCTTCGGCAAGGCCAACGAGGCCTCTTGGGGCATTGTGAGGTCCGCAGCATCTGAAGTCGCCCCCTTGCAGGACGCGCTCACCGAGGCGGGGAAGAAGCTCGAGGAGGCGATGCAGGCATGCGAGGCGGCGACCAAGAAGCGAGAGGAGACATCTACTCAATCCGAGACCCTGGCCAATGCGCTGAATGGCTACCTGGAGTCCGCGAAGAACCTGGCCGCCAAGCTGGCCGACGTAGAACCTGTACTGCTCGGGCCTGCGCGGGTACTCCGACAGGCCATCGACGAACTTGCCGGCACTGCCGAGCTCACGCTCCTGATCGAGCTACTTGAGAAGAGGCGCGGGCTTGAACGCGCCCTCAAGATTCGTGATGTCCTTGAAGGCCTGAAGGACCTCAAGAAGACTGTCGAACAAACGGTCGGCGAAACCATGGAGGCAGCCATCACGGCCGATCTCACCGGCTCAGTGATGAGCTGGTATGGACGGATCCGCACCAAGGGCGACCCCGACGTTCACTTTTCGGGGTTTGCGATGGATCGAACAAAGGCCGGCGACTTCAAGAAGGGCAAGGTCAAGATCAACGCATCCTCCTACGGTGTCGAGCTTGCAAGCGCAGTGTCGTCGTTGAGCGAGTCGAAACTCAACGCCCTCGGGCTGTGCGTGAGTATTGCCAGCGCTCTTCGCTCGCCAGGCCCCTGGGAGTTCATCGTGCTCGATGATCCAATCCAGTCGTGGGATGAGGAGCACGAAACCCAGTTCGTCGAGGTGGTGCGAGCGCTTGCCGAGCGTGAAAACAAGCAGGTCATTCTTCTAACCCACAAGAAGGATTGGGCCCGCTCCGTCTGCATGGGGTGCCGGTCGCTCAATGGGCTGCAGTACGAGATCACTGGTTACACGAAGGACGGCCCCCAGCTTAGAGAAGTTGAATGGGCTTCAGTCGATCAACGTTTGAGAGAAATTGAAACCATCGCCAATAGTCCCCACGCGACCGGTGTGCAGCTCCAACAGGCTGAAGAGGAGGTGCGGATCGCTGCATGCCAGCTCGCGTCGGAAATCACCAAGGTCAAGCTCAAGCGCGACAGCAGTCCCCATAAGATGAACAAGAACGACGTTCGGAGTGTGCTTGTCGCATCGGGTTGCCCGACAGACCTAACGGACAAGGTCTTTGCGACGTTTGGAACAGCTGACGACGCGCACCATGCGCCGAAGACCTACACAGCCAACGCGCAGCGGATTCGGCAGTACCTGGGAACACTGAAAGAGCTTGCGAGGTTGGTGGCTGACGCGAAGCAGCCGGGGTCTTCGTAGTGTGCCTCCACCTCTCTAGCCAACCCTCCGCTTTCGCGGCACAGTATCTAGTACATCGAAAGAATACGCCGGAATCTGGAAGTTCCGCTCGATGATCCAGGTTCGCATTTGCTCCACCATGGTGCCCGACATCGAGATTGGGGCCGAGGTCTTCGCGGCGGAGTTCATCTTCCCCGAGCAGGAGTTCCTGGAATGGGCCACGGTCCGCCTCCGAAATAGGCCGTGTACCCCGAAGGACGTGGTGGAGCTGAAACGGTGCTGCCCGGCGAAGGTCAGCTACACTTTCTTGGTCAAGCGCCTGGAACGTCTCCGTTTCTGCCCGCGCGGATCTCTCGCGGGAGTGAAGTTCGTGAAGCTGGAAGAGCAAATGCACGGCGTTCCTTTCTATCGGCACTTCCGCGAGAAGGCTAGCCGTGGGCGCGACTGATCTCGGGTCGAGCGAGCTCGCGGAGGCCGTGCGAATAGTCAGACAGGCACTCGGTCCTCGCGGAACTGTGGAGATGCTGGATACTCTGCCTCGCCCGTGGGTTGCTGGTGTGCTTGTTGAGGAGCGCCTGGGGCTTGAAGTCTGGGGAGAGGGACCGACTCCGCTTTCGGCCGCACAGGACGCGTTCTTCGAGCGCTACTCCGGGGAACAGCGTGAGCGGCGGATCATCTACTTCCCAGTCAGAAGCGATGATTCAGCAGGGGACACTCTCGGCTGAAAGTCCGTGGGAGGGCCGCACGTGGAATCTGCACTGCTCGGGATTCTTGGCGGGGGAATTGTGTCATGGGTGATCACCTTCGCGTACTACCGGCGGTCGAGCAAGAAGGCACCGGAGTGGGCCCAGCCGCTGATTGAACGGTTCGGGAATGAGCCACCCACAACCGAGCAGCTGATGGAGTACTTCAACGAAGCAGTTGCTGGCGGCGAGATAATCCCCCATGTCCCATCAGGCTACGTGATGTGCCCCAAGTGCAAGGCACCCTCATCAGAACTCGAATACGGTGAGGCCGACTACGATGACCGCGAGCTTCGCGGTAGCTGGGTGAAGTGTCGTAAGTGTGGGTGGTCTGAGTTCCTAGGCGACGTGTAGTTTGAACCTTGACCGCGTCTGTCACTCTGCCAGAATGCAGGCATGAGCGCCCTTGCTCCACACACGATCACCCGACTCGACTTCAAGCATGAAGGAGAGGATGAGAACGGGCACCTGATCCCGAAGCTCACCGACCAAGATTGCCAGCCGGTCTATCGCGATGAGCGCTGGGTTTCGAAGCAGGACGCGCTGCGTATCGCCCGGGATCTTGGAACGCGGCGCCCAGCCGTCAGAGAAGATCTTGGGAACGCCTTAGACGGCGGCCATAAAGGAAGATAGGCATCGGGCCCTATGAACAAGCCTTGGGATATTCTCCGCAACATCAACGAGTTCGTTCGGTTCAGCGACACGAAGGCCGCCATCGTCCTAGCGTTCGCCAGCGGCTCGGTGGCCTTTCTCTCGACCAAGGCCGAGGTGCTCCATACCATCATGGTAGAGCATCGGGGCGACGGGCTAGGGTGGCTCCTGTATCTCGCTGCTTTCTGCTACCTCGTTTCCCTCATTGCGACCGTGATCTACTCCCTGCGCTCCATTTGGCCGTCGCTCGGGTCAACGGAGACTCGTTCGCTAATCTTCTTCAAGCACGTCTTCGAGGACTTTGGGGCTGACCACAAGGCTTACGCCGAACGCTTGCGCTCGCTGAATGAAGCCTCATACTTGGATGAGCTCTCCCACCAGATCTGTGCGAACGCCTCCATTGCCACGAAGAAGTACGACCTTGTTGGGAAGGCAATCCAGGCGCTTACGTGGACCATTGGTTCGTGGGGCGTCATAATCTTCATCATTCTTGTGACTGGTGCGGTCACCCCCACTTAGGGTCACTATGGGATTATCTGACGATCTAAAGGCCGAGGTAGCTAAGATCTTCCGTGAGAGGTGGACGGAGCGTGATGGAAACAAGGTCCCCGAATCGCAAGATCTCGGGCTAGCCAACGACGCAGTCAAGCTCAATGGCACGGTGCTATACTCGGACCTAGATAGCTCCACTGACCTGGTGGCCAGGCATAAGCCCCAGTTCGCCGCAGAAGTTTACAAGACGTTTCTGCACTGCGCAGCGAAGATCATCCGCAATGAAGGCGGCGCGGTCACGGCGTACGACGGCGATCGTGTCATGGCAGTGTTCATCGGCGATACAATGAATACGGACGCTGCTCGCGCAGCATTGCGCATCAACTGGGCGCGGATCTTTGTAATCAATCCTGCCATCAAGGCGCAGTATGCGACGAGTACCTACCAACTGCGGCACGTAACCGCTGTAGATACGTCTCCACTGTTCGTGGCACGCACGGGCGTGCGGGGGGCGAATGATCTTGTCTGGGTTGGCCCCGCCGCCAATCGAGCGGCTAAGTTATCTACGCTCTCGGCCGATTATCCATCCCGCATCACTGCCGATGTCTACAACAAGATGCTCGATGGTTCGAAATACGGACCCCATGGAGAGCCGATGTGGGAAAGCGCTACGTGGAACGGAGAGGTGATCTACCGTTCAACATGGCATTGGGGGCCAGGATAGGAGGACTTGGTTGGACGTTTGGAGACCGATTCCGGAGTGGTCTGTTACCTCTCGCCCATGCTTGCGGCTGAAAGGAGAGCATCATGGTGCGGCGTCCAGACGTAGGCAAGCGCCGGCGATCTGTCACCCGGGTTATGCCGGTGCGCAGTCGCGCCTACGTCCTCACGTGGCTATTCACTACGGGCATTATTGCGTTCTACGTCATAGCGGCGATTACGCCTGCTTCCTGGCGGACGCGAGTTGATACTGCTGGACTGCTGGCGGCAGCAACACTCATTGCGATTCTTTGGTATGTATACTGGACATATCGTGCTGTCATCAGTCCACATGAACTGGAACGCAGTCGTAGAACTGAACAACGGCAGGTGCTGGCGCGGGCTTTGATGGCGGAGCTCCGGGGGATCAACAGCCGTCTTCGGTATGAATACGCGGCCGGTCTCACGTTCCCACCGTGTCCAGTGTCTCATGACTTCCTACTCATTGCGGCACGGCGGCTAGAACTGTTCCAGGTAGTCGAGGCAGATAGGATCGTACGCCTTGAGAGAGACATCGCGACCTTCAACCAGCACTGGTTGTCAGTGGCCCAGGCACTAGCGGGAGGCGAGGCACCGGGGAAGAGCTCAGACGAAATACACAGGGCACGTGCGAGCCTGGCATGCTTCTCGTTGGGAGTGTTGGTATCCGCACTACGAGAGGCTGGCGTAGAGGAGCCCGAGCCGATGCAGTACGTCTCGTGGAGAACAGGACGGGCCCCTAGATTGCCACCGGAGCCCTTCCCCGAGAGTAGAAGTATAGACTCGGACACATGGGACTCAGCAGTGGAGTAGAAACCAGTAAGTGAGGGCCGGGGAACCGCTCAATCGAGCGCGGTTTAGTTCTTCGGTCAAATTGGGTGTAAGAAGTGAGCACGATGCATGCGAGCGAGCCCGGCCCAGAGAGGGGGAGGTATTCGAACCTCAGGGACGTGAAGAGCCCCCGCGAGCTACATGCTCTCGCGGGGGCGGTCGGATGACAGCACGCAGCTGTTCATCCACTAGCTCCGGTCAGAACTCGAGGCCGGAGAAACTACCTCCTGTGGGTGGGGAGTCCGCGTCCTTCTCGGACGAGAGATCTCGGATCAGGAGATCGAGCTCCATGGCTGTCAGGCCCAGCTTCGGCGCCGTGAAGCCGTAGGTGTCCACGGCCCAGCGCAGGTCTTTCTTGAGGTTCGTGAACCGGTCCTCAACGCTGGAAAGCACGCCCGCCCCACCGATGCCCTTGAGTTCGTCCGCGCAGAGGCGCTTCCTGGTGCGGATTCGAGCACGCAGGTCGTTGAGCACCGCGGCTCGGACCTGCGAAGGGTCGACGACGTTCGTGGGGGAGTAGAGGTTCTGCTGCAGGTCGTTGATGGCATCCGCGATCTCCCACGCTGTCTCGAATCCTTCCGGTCGGCTCAGCACAGGGACGGCGAATGCTGCCAGAAGCTGGCGGCCGTAGCGCCTTGCGGTGCTGGCGTAAAGCGCCTTCGCGTGATCCTCCGTCACGCCGACGTCTTTCCAGGTCACACCATTGTCGGAATTATTTACCGACGTCAGGCACTTATTCATGGCGTTCACGAGGTCATGGGCGCTCTCAAGCTCGGCGAAGTGATCGTCAGACGCGGGATCGCTCATCGCTTCCCAGCTCATCTTGACGGTCGAGTCGGCGAAGGTGTGCCGCGCGTGGGCAAGCAGGTCGCTCTTTGCCTGCGCCTGGTCCGCGCTGTCCCGCTGAGCCTCGGTCGGTACCGGGGTGGCAACCTCGGTTTTCTTCGGCTTCGGGACGCATCCGACGACCACGGCCAGCACTACCAACATGACAGCAACCACGATCAAACGACGGTTCATGGAGCCCTCCTTGAGTTCCGGCCGAACGAGTCAGCCAGCGGTCCGTAACCACGCTTCGGACGAATGAAGCCACAGCGCCGAAACCAGGTCGGCGACCCGATCTCAGCGCCGTGGCTTCCTCAAGGAAAGGAGGCCTCTGAAGCTAGAGCCTAGATGTGTAACGAACGTTCCATTGGCACCCTAGCGAATCTGCACACAGTGTCAATAGGACGCGCCTCCGCACCCCTAGTCAAACTCATACCCATCTGGCATGATGTCTTCATCGGACGAGTCAAGGAGGTGTGGGATTCGCAATCCCTCGGAATCGCGCAGCCAGGTTCGAACGTCCTCCGCGATGGTCCACCAACCTACGCCGAAGCTTCGGTTGGCAAGTCGCAGCAGCGTACATTCTTCACTCTCGATTTTTACCTGACGTAGCCCTTGGCGAAGTCAGGCCTCCCTGCCCGCCGAAGTCCCGAGCAACGCGAGGGACGTAGGAGGGTTCCGGGCACCAGTATTGACAATATGCCGCATCTACGCTAGTATCACTGTTCGTACTTGTATCACGCCCAGAGGCTTGCCCCGAACCCGACCGAGCGTTAACTCGGGAGTAGTACGGGGATAGAACCACTACTTGCCCTTGCGCGTGATCCCCTGAACTGACGCAACAGCGTCATCCCGAACTAGTTTCGGGATCTCGGGGATAACGCCTCAACGACCCTCGCAACCGTTTTAACGGGTGCTGACGGGAACACAGTTATTCACATTACATCGGTCGCTCCTGTGTTACGACCGGAAATATACTTCGATTCTTCCTCAATCAATGTAACCGTCGCGAGGAAGTGGAGAGGATCAGGGTGTCCGACTTTGCCGGACGGGACCCTAGCCGAGCCACGACGAGCGACACCTTGCAGGGAAAGGGGGAGCATCGGAGGGGGAAACCGTAGGTTTCCCACCCGAATATGTCTAAAAAGAATCGTGCGCGTATGCGCCGGCCAGAAGGCCCGCGCTACACGCGAAGACCAAAACCCCTCCCGAAAGAAGGAGAGCGTCCCCTGTCCGGCGGCAAGGGCGCACTGAAAATCATCCCGCTCGGCGGCAATGAAGAGGTCGGTCGCAACTGCTATCTGATCATGTTCGGACAGGATATCCTTATCATCGACCTCGGCCTCCAGTTCCCCGAAGAGGATATGCCCGGCGTCGACTACATCGTACCGGACATCTCGTTCCTCAAAGGCAAGGAGAGGCAGATCCGCGGCGTGATCATCACGCACGGCCACTACGATCATATCGGCGCAGTCCCCCACCTCGCTCCGAGGCTCGGCAACCCGCCGATATACGCATCGAACCTGACCTGCGCAATGGTGCAGAAAAAGATGGAGGATGTTTCTCCGGGAAAGAAGCTCCGCCTCCACCCGATCACCTCGAAGGACCACCTGAAGCTCGGTTCGTTCCGGATCGAATTTTTTGGCGTTTCGCACAACATTCCGGCGAGCTTCGGCGTCGTCATAACGACCCCGGCCGGGACGATCGTGCATACCGGTGACTTCAAGATCGACGAGCACGCGCATGCGAACAACCGGACCGAGCTCGATAAGATCAAGAACCTCGGCAACCGCAACATCCTCTGCCTCATGATCGACTCGACAAACGCGTCACAGAGCGGCGAACAGCACTCCGAAGCGGAGATAGAGAAGAACATCCATGCAATGTTCTCACAGACGCACGGCAGGATGATCATTGCCACGTTCGCCTCGCTCCTCTCGCGCATCCAGCAGGTGCTCACGCTCGCCGAAAAATACAACAAGAAGGTGCTCGTCGAGGGCTTCTCGCTCAGGACGAACCTCGAGATCGGCCGTAAGCTCGGCTACATCCGCGTGAAACAGAACACGATCGTGCCGTGGGAACACGCGCGGCGCCTTCCGAAGGACCGGCTCCTCATCATGTGCACGGGCGCGCAGGGCGAGGACAACGCCGCGCTCATGCGCATCGCGAACCGCGAGCATAAGTACCTACAGATCGAGAAGGACGACCTCGTCATCTTCTCGTCATCGGTCGTCCCGGGGAACGAGCGGTCGGTACAGAGACTGAAGGACGGGCTGTTCCGCGAAGGCGCTGATGTCATCGACTACAAGATGTTTGACATCCACGCCGGCGGCCACGCGAAAGCCGACGACCTCACCCGCTTCATACGGTGGGTCCGGCCGAAGTACGTGATGCCGATCGAGGGCAACTACTCGTTCCTCATCGCGAACAAGAAGAACGCCGTGAAGGCAGGCGTCCCGGAAAAACGCGTCCTCATCGCGGACAACGGGCAGGTCGTCGAGTTCATGAATGGCCAGGGATACGTAACGAACCACCGCGTCCCTGCGAACTACGTATTCGTCGACGGTCTTGGCATCGGCGACGTGAACCACCTCGTCCTCCGTGACAGGAAACAGCTCGCAGGTGACGGCATGGTCATCGTCGTCGCTCAGGTAGCGCGCACCGGCAAACCGGGAAGGATAGACGTCATTTCCCGCGGCTTCACGCTCATGGACCAGCAGCAGGGACTCGTCAAGGAACTTAAGAACGTCGTACACAAGGCGCTCGCCGACCGCGAACCACGGACCAGTCCGAACGAACAGTTCCTCCGTGATAAGGTTCGCGCCGCGTTGGAAAAGTTCATCTTCTTCAAGACCCACAGACAACCCTTGATCTTACCTATCATTGTAGAGGTATAATCAAGAATGTTCACAGCGCCCCGCTTTGCGGGGCGCTGTTGAAATATCTACAAACATCGCGCCCGCGCAGCGGGGAGGTCAAGCCCCTGGTCCCCGATAAAACAGCGACAAAAAACACCTTCCTCTTCAGATCGTTGGATTGTGAAAGCCGGGTCCTTTAAGGTTCAGTTTATTGTTCATTGAGCATATGACAAAGAGAAGGCCGGGAATCGCCATCACTATCCACAATGGGCCGAGAAAAGCAGCGGGCTCAAGTAAGCCATGAACAACATAGAGCGCCACAATTGCAATGCCGCTATTGCGTTCCCATCTCCAGGCAAGGATGTAACATACCAGCGTGATCATCCAGTTGATCGGTAACATATCCATAGTCAAATTGAGACCGTACGAATTCGTCAACCCGTCCTTACTGAAAAACATTGACACGAAGAACAATATGATGAGTATTCCCAGCGCTCGCGCAATCCAACGCAAAACCATAACGGTTAAAGTTGATGGCTGTTGCATGGTTGTTCCTCTATAAGCGTTTTAATAAGTTGGCAGTTTAGTACTGCTTATGGTGTAAACTATTCGCCCGCATGCGATGTTCGCTGGCTGTTTAATATCGAATAGCGGTACAGCCAACAAATAGCAGTGAACGAACATAGTGAAGCGGAGTGAGTGAGCCACGTACATTTTGTTAATCTTCCAGATTCGGCAGCGTCACGCAGTCAGTGTGCGCCGCATCCGTGCAGCACCCGACGTTGTTGTACGAGTAATCTGCGAAGAAACACCACGGCCGGTCAAAAGAACATTCCTGCACAAGGTCCTTCGTGTCCTTATTGATGATCTCCTGCGGCCAAACCCAGTTGCAGTAGAACTGGCCGTTCTTGTCCACGGCCGCATTCGTATTTATGGCGTGCGTGTATACGGTCGGAGCAGTATTCGTTGTATTTGTGTTCGTCGCCGTGTTGGTGTTCTTTGTCGATGTATTCTTATCGGTCGTGGTCTTTGTTGTTTTCTTGTTGGTAATCTTATTGATGACCTCATTAATCTCGGCGCCTGTCGGATCCCACTTCGTGATCTCCGTGCACCTGCCCGGACAGTACTGTTTTGAAGACTCCAGTATCATCAGATCGTAACAATCTCGCATGCAGCTCGTGTACCGCTGCTTCGGCGTTACGCCTCTCTGCACGAGTACGATGATGATCAAAATAAGCACCGGCACCGCGATGATGCTGCCGATGATGAGGGTCTTTTTCCTTGCCATAGGCGTAGTCCTCTCTTTTGTTGTTCGACATTCGATAGTGTACCACAGGGAAGAACGACGTGCTACAACGCGTAGAGAGTATTCTCACAGCGCCCCGCCTTGCGGGGCGCTGATTAAATATCAGCAATCCTCGCGCCCGCGCAGCGGTCGTGTCAGGGTATGGGGGTGTCGGGGGCCTAGGGGCTGACGTCGAAATAAAGCCCCTGGCCCCCGACAAAAAACAGCACATTATGCTACAATCTACCCACATGGAAGAACACATTTTATCTGGCATCCGCCCAAGTTCCCGCCTTCACATCGGAAACTACCTCGGCGCCATCCGCCAGTGGATCGAGCTGCAGAACCTGTCTCGGTCGTTCTTCATGATCGCGGACCTGCACGCCATCACGACGCCATACGACCCGAAAGGTCTACAACAGGCGATCCGTGACGTTGCGCTCGACTACCTTGCTGCCGGTCTTGATCAGCACAAGGCAACGCTCTTCGTCCAGTCGCACGTACCGGAACACGTAGAACTCGCGTGGCTGCTCGGAACACTAATTCCTTTTGGTGATTTGTACCGGATGACGCAGTGGAAAGAGAAGGCAAGTCAACAAATTGCAAAGTCCGCTGATTACACAAAGTTCTTTCCTAGCATGAAAGAACACATCAACAACATCGATGAGGGTAAATTTATTGAAAAGATAAAATCGAACAAACAAACAGAACTAAAAAACGATACTTTTAAAAAGTATCTAGAAAGTGAATCATTCCAGAAAATTCTGCACCGAGAAAGTAAAAACATTCTCCTTAAGGCATTGATGGGGGTCAACTCAAGTCTGATTAATTACCCCGTGCTCATGGCCGCCGATATTCTTATCTACAAAGCAACCGGTGTTCCTGTCGGCGAAGACCAGGTCCAGCACGTCGAACTCGCGCGAATCATCGCACGGAAGTTCAATGCAAAGTACGGCGAAACGTTCCCCGAACCGAAAGCGCTCCTCTCACATGGAAAACGCGTTATGTCGCTCACTGACCCGACAAAGAAGATGAGTAAGAGCGACGGAAGCGGTATCCAGCTCGATGATGCTCCTGAGGTCATCAAGAAGAAGGTCATGAAGGCGGTTACTGCCACAAAGGGCGGCGATGGCAATCCGGGCGTCATGAACCTGTTCATGCTTCTAAAAGAGTTTTCGGACCCGACTACATACCGGCAGTTCATGAACGAGGAAGAGACCGGCACGATAAAGTACAGCGAGCTGAAAAGTCAGCTAGCCGAAGATATTGCACGACACCTCGACGCATTCAGAAAGAAACGCGCTGAGCTCGCCGGAAACAACCGCTACCTCGAGGAGATCCTGAATGAGGGTATGAAAGACGCCCGAATCGTCGCAAAGAGAACGCTCAAAGAGGTAAAGGAAAAAATGGGGTTGGTCTAATTTATTGCCGCGATACCGTTACTAGTTCGCCGAGAAGCAACGATGCAACCGATGAGAACGCTTCAGGGTCGCCGGAGCAGAGATACGTCGCGTTCCCTTTCTCTGTACCTTCGGGCAGGGTCCTGTTCGCCGTAAGCACGCGCACGACCTGCCGAGCGACTGCCGGTCCTGAATCAAGCACTTCGACTTCTGGCATGGTTTTTTTAATGCGTGGCCGCAGGAACGGAAAGTGCGTGCACCCGAGCGCCGCGATATCAGCGCCGAATTCACTGCATTTTTCGGCAACTCTACGTATTGAGTCAATAAGCTGACGGTTATTGAGTTCTCCCTTTTCGACGTACGTTACCCACTCTGGCAATGCCTGCTCGAGCACGTCTTTCCCCTTTGCGAACCGCTGTTTCAGATCAAGGTACGACGCGCTCTTGAGCGTCGCCTCGGTCGCCAGCACGGCGAAACGACCGGTTTTCGTATGCTCCGATGCGGTCTTGAGGACAGGCACGACCCCGACGATCGGCACGTCAGGGTTCGCCTCCCTGATGTTCGCGATCGCGACGGACGTCGCCGTGTTGCACGCGACAATAATGAGGTCCGGCGTATACGTGCGGAGCAGCTGTACGGCGCGAAGGCCGAGGTCGACGATTTCGCTGTTCGGACGACCGCCGTATGGGACGTTCGCTGTATCGCCGAAGTAGACGAAGTCCGAGTTCGGCAGCATTGTCCTGACCTCGCGGAAGATCGAGAGGCCGCCGACACCGGAATCGAATACACCGATCATGCCGCTCGTGTAAGTCTGATCACGGTTTCTGCTCGTACTCTCTGACGTATGCCCACTTCACGAGGACAAGAGCACCAAAAGGCCACAACGTCAGGAACAACCGTATGACCCCGAGGAGAAACGCGAGTCCAGCGTTGAGCCCCGCGAGGTACCCGAACAGGAGATCAGTAACGAGCCATACGATAACGATACCGAGTAAAGCCGGCCAGACTGGAGACAGGGGTTTTGCTCCTTCGACAGCTGGATTCCGCCGCAGTCGCTGTAGCACGGTTTCCCCAACGAGGTATCCGAGAAAAACCTGCGAGAGGTACATGCCCGCAACGAAGATCCCGAGCAATAGGAGGCTCAACGGTATGCCGATGACCGTCACAAGGAAAAATACCATCGCGACCGGCGAGGCGAACAAAATGAGCACGCCCCATCCGATCGATGCACCGTTCCGCTTCAACATCATTTCGGCAATGCCCCTGACCGTTTTCGGAAAGAGAAGGGCAAGGACGAGCCCAACGACGAGGAGCGAGAAGAGGTTCCAGAGTCGAACGAGGTTCGTAAAGCCCTTGAAGAAGCTCCGTATCGTTTCTTCTTTCGAGGTTACGATGTTCTTCGTGACCGTTCCCGAAATCTTCGCGTTCGGGCTGATCGAGGCATCCCTCGTTGCCCAGTAGGTGACTGTTCCTTTAACGACAGCTGTATCGCCGACAGTCACAAGAGCTGAAGAACCCTCATCTGAAGAGGTGTGTACGGAAATGTTACCGTCGAACATTCCGGTGATGGTAACGGTACCGCTCCATACGGTCATATCCTTTGCTACGCGTCCTCCGGCAACGACCGTGCCCCCGAACGCTAGTACTTCGCCGCTAATATCTGACGTTGTGCCGAGTGTCAACGTTCCACCCATGAGAACGACGTTCTTTCCGACCTTCGAATTCAGTAAAACGGTGCCTCCCGCGATGCGTATGCTCCCCTTCACCTCTCCGGATACGCTGGCCGTACCGCCGCCGATGAAGAGGTCGCCGCCGATCGGACCCGAAACCGTCACGGTATTACCCGCGACGTAGACATCGTTCTCGTACGTACCAGTAAGGGTGATCGAATTGCCGCCGGCCGCGTAGACGTCCTTTACCGTTTCGGTCGATGAGATGTCGGTCCCTGATTTCGTTGTCAGCGCCAGCACAGAACCCGGCACAACAAGAAGGAGCAACAGCCCAAAGAGCAGCACAGTGTATCGTCTCATAGAAACCTCATAGCATAAATAATGTTCTCTCATATAGTATACCACGAGATTTCCATTGATTCACGCTTTACAGTCCCTTCCATTTTCGGTACGCTCTGTATGTATCTTTCACGTGAGATCGCATGTTTCTCCATACTTTCCTTCCCAATCCAATCCTCGCGCACTTCGGTCGGCTGACCATCCATTGGTACGGTCTCTTTCTCGCACTCGGAGCCCTCGCAGGGTACATCGTGTTCATCAAGCTCGGACGACGCTATGGGTTCAAGACGATCGAGCTCGAAAATCTCTTCATTGTTACGATCCTCGTTGGCCTGATCGGCGCACGGCTCTACCATGTCTTCAATGAGTGGTCATACTACACGCAGCACCCCCGGGAGATCCTAAGCATTTGGAACGGCGGTCTCGCGATCCACGGCGCGCTCATCGCCGGGATCATCGTCATAATCCTATTCGCGCGCATGAAGAAACGATCGTTCTGGCTGATCGCGGATATCGCGGCTCCGGCAGTTGTAATCGGTCAGGCAATCGGGCGGTGGGGCAACTACTTCAACCAGGAGCTCTTCGGTAAACCAACGAACCTACCCTGGGGCATTCCTATCGACCAGCTCAACAGGCCGTTCGAGTACTTCAACAATACGTACTTCCACCCGACCTTCTTCTACGAGTTCATCGGTTCGCTCATCGTATTCGGACTACTGCTGTTCCTGCATCGCCGAAGGCTTACCGCTTCGCAGAAGGACAGCAATGCGATCGCGAAAACGGCGGGGATCATCGCCGTCGTCTACCTCATTACGGAATCGCTCGTGCGCATGGGAACGGAATCGCTCCGGATCGACCGCGTACCGCTCATTGCAGGAATAAGGCTGCCCCTGCTCGTGAGCGCCCTGATTGCCATTACTGCCGCGGCTATACTCTTCTTCCGCCTAAGGAAACGACGCTAATGAAAAAAGCTCTGCTCATCATCTCCTTTCTGACCCTTATGGCGGTTGCATCTGTCCAAACCCACGTCTCTGCCCAAACGAACACTAATGGAGCCGGAGACGAAGGGAACGCAACTGTTACCGTACCGCAGAACAGCAACGAGAACGTCAATGCGCCATCGGGTACCACGACGCCAAAGAGGGGTAACTTTAGGGATCCAGCAGCGCTCAAGCCTCTCCTTCTTGTACCGCTCGCCGGCGTTTTGTATCTGCTCTACGAAAAGCTCGCGCAAAGGAACAAGTAACATGGCTCACCCGCTAGCACAATTCGACCCCGACGTCGCCGCTGCGCTCCAGCGCGAGCTAACAAGGCAACGGAACGGTCTCGAGATGATCGCGTCGGAAAACTACGTCTCCCCCGCCGTCCTCGAGGCGCTCGGCAGCATCCTCACGAACAAGTACTCCGAAGGGTACCCGGGCAAACGGTACTACGGCGGGTGTGAGAACGTCGATACATCGGAGCAGCTCGCCATCGACCGGGCGAAGAAACTTTTCGGCGCCGAGCATGTGAATGTACAGCCGCTGTCGGGTGCACCAGCGAACATCGCGGTCTACTCCGCCCTGCTTGCCCCCGGCGACACGGTCCTCGGTATGGACTTAAGCCACGGCGGACACCTTACCCACGGGCATCCCGTGACGTGGATGGCGAAACTGTTCAATTTCATCCGGTACAAGACGGATATGGCAACGGGTCTCATTGATTTCGATCAGGTAAAAAAACTCGCAGAGGAACACAAGCCAAAACTCATCCTCGTCGGGTACTCAGCGTACTCGCGCGAGATCGACTACCAGCGGTTCAAAGCGATCGCCGATGACGTCGGCGCGCTGACCATGGCTGATGTCGCCCACATCGCCGGCCTTATTGCCGCAAGCTGCATGAACAATCCCGTTCCCCTGTTCGATGTCGTCACGACGACGACGCACAAAACGCTCCGCGGACCCCGAGGAGGCATGATCCTCTGCAAAGAACAGCACGCGAAAGTGATCGACAAAGCAGTATTCCCCGGCTTTCAGGGCGGGCCGCACGAACACAACATCGCCGCAAAAGCCGTAGCGTTCAAAGAGGCGCTCGAGCCTTCCTTTAAGGACTATGCGAAACAGGTGATGAAGAACGCAAAAGCGCTCGAAGCAGTGTTCGCAAGGTCCGGTATCACGATCTGTTTCAAGCAAACAGACAACCACCTGCTCCTCCTCGACATGAGCTCCGTCGGATTGTCCGGAAAACAGACACAGGAGCTTCTCGATTCCGTCGGCATCACGGTAAACAAGAACATGATACCGGACGATCCGCGTAAACCCATGGACCCTTCTGGAATTCGCATTGGAACGCCGGCTCTCACGACGCGGGGATTCACCGAAAACGACATGACCCGGATCGCAGAAACGATCGTTTCTGTCCTGAAATCCCCGAACGATGAAAGGGTTGCTACGGCTGTCCGAGATGTCGTAAAGGACCTGACTGCTGCCCATCCACTCTACCCAGGCCTAACGTACGTACCGTAATGACGAATCTCATTGACGGCCGTGCGCTCGCTCTCTCGATACGGAGCGCGCTGCCAGCACGGATAAAACGTCTTCCGCGAATTCCCGGCCTTGGCGTCATCCTCATCGGGAACGATAAAGCGTCGGAACTCTACGTAAAGCTCAAGAAACGGGCTGCCGATGAGGCAGGGATCCTTTTTAACCTAAACACCTTTCCTGCCGAGACAGACGCGGAAACGATCCAAAAACGTATACAGGAGCTCAACGGGGATCCGCGTATCGACGCCGCGCTCATCCAGCTTCCGCTCCCCTCGCACCTCAATGAACAGACGATCATCAAAAACATCAATCCTGAGAAAGATGTCGACGGCTTCCACCCGGTCAACATTGCCCGATTCCTGAACGGTGAACGGCCCGATCCGCCGTCGCTCATCGAAGGTATCCTCCGCCTCATTGATTCGACCAGCGTCGTAATACAAGGACTGCGCAGTACCATCGTCGCGCGAAAGAGCGTTTTTACGCAATGTCTCCTGCATGCGCTGAAAGTACGGGGCGCCGAAGCAATTGAGGTCCCCGCTGACGGGTTACACCACAACGCGACCGTGATATCGGATATCGTCATTGTCGCAGCAGGACGCCCAAAGCTCATTACCGGCGACGACTGCAAGCCGGGCAGTATCGTGATCGACGTCGGCATCAATTCATTACCGAACGGTAATGTAGTTGGTGACGTTGAGCGATCGTCTGCAGAAAAGATCGTTCGCTGGCTCACACCGGTCCCCGGCGGCGTCGGACCCATGACCATCGCAATGCTGCTCGAGAACGCTGTCCGGCTTGCAGAAAGGAACCAGTCATGAAACGAAGCGCTGAACTCATCACTGCCGCAAAACACCACTTCCTTTGGTCAGTGCAACGTGGTAATCCTACGTATGCCTATTTACCAAGGCACGTTGGCGAAGTACAAAAATGGACGTTACGGTTGCTGCGCGTTCACCGAAAAGCGAATCGTACCGTCGCGCTCCTCGCCGTCTGGCTCCATGATATCGGTTGGACCGTCGGTAAAATCAAGGAAGACCACGCGATTGCATCGGAACGTGAAACTAGACGATTTCTTGCGAGAGTCAAGGTGAGACCGGAAACGGTTGACAGGATCGCTCATTGCGTCCGCGCGCACCGTTGCAGGGACGTTCAACCAGAAACCATCGAAGCGAAGATACTTGCTGCCGCCGATTCCGCGAGTCACATGACGGACATTGTGTATATCGAACTACTGTCAAAGGGGTTACGCAAGTACGTCAAAGAAAAACTTGAACGCGACTACCGCGACGTCGGTATGTTTCCTGAACTGCAAAAGAGTCTCACGCCTCTCTACAGAGCATGGAAAACATTGGTACGGGTGTATCCTGATTAATATGAATTCGTACTTCAATTTCTGCCCCCGTTGTGCAGCACGGCTAACGCGGAAAAAAGAATGGCCGACCGACCCGCCATATCAAAAATGTCCGCGCTGCAGTTTTACTTTTTACGATAACCCGATCACTTCGAACGAAGCACTGATCGTACGAAACGGTAAGCTGCTTCTCGTTATACGGGCGGCACCACCAAAAAAGGGATACCTCGACATTCCCGGCGGGTTCATTGACGGAACCGAGACGCCGGAACATTCTGTTAAACGCGAGCTGCGGGAAGAGCTCGGCGTTCGATTCAGGCCGCAGCACCTCGTTTCCGTCAACGCCGATACGTACCATTGGAAAGGCCGTGATGTTCCGGTCATCGTACTGTCCTACTTCGGAACGATAAGCGGCACAATGCGGCACACCGGTGAGGTAGCGCGCTGGAAGTGGGTTCCTTTATCACATATCCCGAAACAACTCGCTTTTCAACACATGCACCAAAGCATCCGCGATCTAAAACGATTTTTAAAAACCCAATGAGCCTGCAGGTCGGCATTGTCGGACTGCCCAACGTCGGAAAATCAACGCTCTTCCAGGCGTTAACGAAAAAGAAGGTCGATACGTCAAACTACCCGTTCGCTACGATCGACCCGAACGTCGGCGTCGTGCCGGTTCCTGACGCGCGCCTCGAAGCGCTCGCGAAGGTCGCGAAGTCGAAAGAGATCATTCCGACGACCGTCGAGTTCGTTGATATTGCCGGTCTCGTTAAAGGAGCGCATAAGGGCGAGGGGCTCGGAAATCAGTTCCTCTCGAACATACGGGAAGTCGACGCGATCGTCGAGGTCATACGGGAGTTTACTGACCCGAACGTTACGCACGTCGGAGGAACGATAGATCCGGTGAGCGACGCTGAGACCATCAACCTTGAGCTAATATTCGCCGACCTCGCGGTCGTCGCGAAACGGCACGAAACCGAATCGAGACAGCTCAAGGCAGGAACCGACCGAGCCCTCCAGCTTCGCCTCGGCGTACTCACAAAGCTCAAGGAAGCGCTCGAGGCTGGTAAGGCGGCACGAACCGTTACCTTGACCGATGAGGAACGTGAGACCGTAAAAGACATGAACCTTCTCACTGCGAAGCCGATCCTCAATGTTCTCAACATCGGAGAAAGCGGTATCAAAAAACCACCCGCGATATCGCTCGATAGCCGTGTCGTACCGCTCTGCGTAAAGATCGAATCAGAACTTGCCGAGCTTTCCCAAAACGACGCGACGAACTTCATGCGCGACCTCGGTCTAAAAGAAGTCGGGCTCGATACCCTCATCCGTGCTGCATACGAAACGCTCGATCTCATCACGTTCTTCACGGCAGGCCCGAAGGAAACCCGTGCATGGACGATACGAAAGGGCTCAAAAGCGCCGCAGGCAGCCGGGATCATCCACACTGATTTTGAAAAGGGGTTCATCCGCGCAGAGGTCATCAACTGGAAACAGTTTATCGATGACGGCGGGGACGTTCGGGCGAAGGAGCTCGGCCACGTCCGCCTCGAAGGAAAAGAATATATTATTCAAGATGGTGATGTTGTCCACTTCCACTTCCAATAGTCTGGTCGCGCCGTACGAGCAAGCATCAGGGTGCCCGAAGGGTGGGACCCTAGGCGAGCGAGAAGGCGCGACATCATATACGGAAAGAGAAGCGTCGGAAGAGGAAACCGCTAGGGTTTCCTCTCCGAACACTCGAGACTTGCCAACTTTTTGGACCTATGCTATGCTTCTGCAGCGTCACTGAGACGCTGAATCAGTAATTTTCTTATGGATACAACCGAGCCCATGGTCTCCCAACCGGAGACCGCGCCGATCCCGACCCCGATGAAGTCGGAAGTCGAGGAAGCGGCGCCGAACAAAACCGTCCGCAACGGAACGTATGAACTTATGGTCATCGTTCCCGCAACGCTCTCCGACGAGGAAGCGGTCTTGGCGAAAACGAAGATCGGCTCTTTGCTGACGGAATTCGGAGCGAAGGTGACGGAAGAGGAAGACCTTGGCAAGAGGAAGCTCGCCTATCCGATCAAGAATATCCGGCAGGGCTACTACCACCTCTACAAGTTCGAAGCGCCGGCAACGACGATCAAAAAGCTTGACGGGGCGCTCCTGCTCGCACACGAGGTCCTTCGCCACATGGTCGTCATCCGGAAGATAAAGACCGAAGAACAGATAAAGGAAGAGCTCGCTCTCCGCGAAAGAATCATGGCAAAACGCGCAGCTGTCGAGGAGCGCGCGGTCGCTGACCGGCATGTAAAGGCGATCGAGGAACAGGAAGCGCAGGCACCGGCGAAAAAGGCGCCGACGCGCGAGGTATCGAAGGAAGAGTTCGAGAAAAAACTCGAGGAAATCTTAACCGACGAAACACTCGGAGAATAACAACAACGTATATGGCAATGAGTCTCAACAAAGTGCTCCTTATCGGGAACCTGACCAGGGATCCGGAAGTGCGCACCACGACCGGCGGCACCAACGTATGCACGCTCGGCGTCGCAACATCACGGAAATGGAAGGATAAGACGAGCGGCGAACAGCGCGAGCAGACCGAGTTCCATAACGTCGTCGCGTGGGGAAAGCTCGCCGACATCGCTTCCCAGTATCTCAAGAAAGGGAGCAAGGTCTACGTCGAGGGACGTCTCCAGACGCGCTCCTGGGAGGACCAGACAGGAACAAAGAAGTACCGGACCGAAACCATCGCGGAAAACATCATTATGCTCGATCGCGCAGGCGCAGCAGGGGCGAAACCCGTAGCCGAAAAACCCGAGCAGCCTGCGAAGCCAGCTGACGAAGAGGAAATCAATGTTGAAGACATCCCGTTCTAACGCACCGCGGGCGCCGAAGGTCTGCCACTTCTGCGTGAACGCGATCAACGACATCGACTACAAGGACCTCCGCACGATCCAACGGTTCATGACCTCGTATGCGAAAATCGCGTCGCGGCACCGCACGGGGACCTGCGCGAAACACCAGCGCAGGCTCGCCGAGGCGATCAAGCGCGCGCGGTTCATGGCCCTCGTCCCGTTCAGCGTCCGGTAGTCAGCAGGAAGCACTATGCTGGGAATGAACGAGCTGCGAGCGGGCATCGTGTTCAAAAAAGACGGTGAACCGTACCTCATCCTTGTATCGAACTTTTTGCGTATGGCGCAGCGGAAACCGGTACGCCAGGCAAAGGTAAAGAACCTCATCACAGGAAAGATCCTCGAGCTCTCGTTCAAGCTCGACGACCGGTTCGAGGAGGCGGACGTGCAGCGCGTGAAGTCGACCTACCTCTACCACGACGACGCAACAGCGACGTTCATGGACGGGGCGACCTACGACCAGGTCTCGATCGACATGGACAGTGTAAAGGAAGCGCTTCCCTACCTCATCGAAGGATCCGAGGTCACACTGATCACGTTCGAAGGAAAGCCGATAAGCGTTGAGATACCGAAGAAGGTCGAACTGTCCGTCACTGAAACAGCCGACGCTGTCCGCGGTGATACTGCCCAGGGCGCCGTCATGAAGGAAGCGAAGCTCGAGAACGGCTCAACCGTAAAGGTACCGATGTTCATCAAGCAAGGCGACAAAGTCAGAATTAACACTGATACTGGCGAATATGTCGAGCGCGTTTCCTAGAGTGCTTCAGCCCCTCCTGCCCGAGGAGGGGTTGGGGAGGTGGGAGCGCATCAACACAGACACAGACGAATACGTCGAACGGGTGTAAGCCATGGCAACGTTCTTCGTCCTAAGCCTCCTGTTCTTCACAGCAGGTGCTTTTTCTATCGTCTATCAAAAGGCGGTTCCGAGTGCCGACATCCTCCGTCAGCGTTTCCCGAACAGGACGACCTTTACCGGGATCGTCCTCTGGCTCCTCATCATCGGTGCGACCTGGTTCATCGTCACGCACACGACCGGCTTTACGAGGATCGCGAGTATAACGACGATGCTGTTCTTTCTGCTGCTCTTCGAGACGCTGTTCCTGTTCGTAGTGCGTTTTGTTAAATCGAACATTCCCGCGGCGTTCTTGAGTCTCGCGGTCGCCATCGTTCCGTTCATCATCCAGTACTATGCCCCGACGTTCGCGCTCATGAATACCGTCATCATTCTTGCGACCATGGGTGCGACGACGCTGGTCATTAAGCTCAACTACCTAAGGACCAAGGTCATCTTGCTCCTCGTCGTTCTGTTCACGATCAACGACGTCCTGAACGTCCGCTACCTTCTTCCCCGGCTTAACCTCGCTCCGGTTACCGAACCGATGCGGCTCCTCATCTTCCCGACGGTAACGGTCGGCAGCCACGTCGTCGGGAGCGGAGACTTCATGTTCCTCGTCCTCCTCACGCTGTTTATGCTCAGAGAATTCGGTGTCCGAAACGCGCTGTACCTCGTCATCGCCGAATCAGTCGGCTTGTTCCTTACCGGTATCTATGTTTCACAGCATGACGTCATGCTGCCGTTCCTTACCATCATGACGCCCATCTTCCTGACTGTTTACCTCGTCGCACGGACACGGCGAAAACGCGCGCCTCGTTCCCGCGCCGTCACCACCTGATCAACGCAGCTTACCGCTTCTCGTTCCGCTGCTGTTCTTCGTTCTGTTTGACCTTTACCGCATCGATGATCTTCGCGCGGATCTCGCCGAAAAGCTTCTGGTCTTGCCGTAGGCCCTGACGCGCAGTTTCGCGTCCGACGCCGAGCTTAACGTCGCCGAACGAATAGGTGTTGCCGCTCTTCGTCACGATGCCGTACATAAGGCCGGTGTCGAGGGCGTCGCCCTCCTTCGAGATGCCCTCGTTGTAGAGGATATCGAACTCGGTTGACCGGAACGGCGCTGCGACCTTGTTCTTTACGACCTTCGCGACGACACGGTTACCGATCACCTTGTCGCCGACCTTAAGCTGGCCGATACGGCGCACCTCGATGCGGACCGATGAATAGAACTTGAGCGCCATGCCGCCGGTCGTCGTCTCCGGGTTGCCGAAGAACACGCCGATCTTCATGCGCGTCTGGTTGATGAAGATGACGATGGTCTTCGATTTCGAGACGATTGCGGTGAGCTTCCTGAGCGCCTGGCTCATGAGACGCGCCTGAAGGCCCATCTGCGGTTCACCCATCTCGCCCTCGATCTCCGCCTTCGGCGTCAGGGCCGCGACAGAATCAACGACCGCGACATCGACGCCATTCGAACGGACGAGCGTCTCAAGGATCTCCAGCGCCTGTTCTCCGGTATCAGGCTGGCTAATCAGGAGATCGTCGATGTTGATGCCGATCTTCTTTGCGTACGATGGATCGAGCGCATGCTCCGCATCGATGAACGCTGCAGTGCCTCCGGCGCGCTGGACCTCTGCGACGATGTGCTGGGCAAGCGTCGTCTTTCCCGATGCTTCCGGACCGAAAATCTCGATGACCCGTCCGCGCGGTACGCCGAAAACGCCGAGCGCAATGTCGAGCGATAGACTGCCGGTGCTCACAACGTCAACCTGCATCGCCTTCGCTTCGCCGAGCTTCATGATCGAACCGGAACCGAAGCGTTCACGGATCTGTTCGATCGCTGCGAGGGCGGCCTTTGCCCGCTCGCCTTCGGGATCCCCTTTCGTTCGTTCTTTAGTCATACGTGTCCTCTCATGCGCCACTGAATTAGTTTATGACGATGGTTCGACGAGTATCTGTCTCACCTCGGTCGTTGTACGGCCACGTTTGTTCTGTGCCGTGATAACGATGGTGTTGAGTCCGTCCTGAAGATCAATGAGCTCCTGAAACCTCCCTTGGTAGTCGACGAGGATCGCACGACCATTGACCATCACGGTGACCTCCGGGTCGGTCATGCCCCGTATCTCGACCGAGTGGGACTCAGTCGTATACTGTGCAGGCGGCGAATCGATAATGAGCGATGGCGGTGAGGTGAAGTTCCGAAGTTCCAGCCCCAAGTATACCAAAATCGCGATTCCGAGCAATAGAACGGCGGCCCAGCGTATCCCCTGCGGTGTAATATATGCCCGGATTCTAACGGGCTTCGCAGGGTCGGGAATCGGCGCTGGGGCAAGGTTGATCGCGACCGTATGCTCGTGTTCGAACATACCGATCGCGGTCTCCTCGCTTACCTGGAGGATCTTTGCGTACTGGCGAACAAAGTTGCGAGCGTACACCTCGCCGGGAAGATCGCCGTATCGACCCTCCTCAATCGCTGTGAGATGCTTTATACTAATCCCTGTTCTTCCTGCAAGATTTTCGAGTGTTAGTCCGGCTTCCTCACGGACACGACGAAGACGTTCTCCGAGGGTATCCGTCGCCCCGATCTTTTTTTCCTTAAACAGTGCCATTCTTACGCCGTCGGCTCCCCGCTGTGAGGCCGATCCGCTGAGCCATCAACACCCTCGTCATCTGTATCATCATCGACGAGCTCGGTGCCCTCAAACTCACCGCGGCTGATCAGGATCTCACGAGGCTTCGCGCCTTCGCCAGGGCCGATGATGCCGCGTTCTTCAAGAAGGTCGAGGATCCGTGCGGCGCGCGCGTACCCGATCCGTAATCGACGCTGGAGGAACGACGCGGACGCCTTTCCCGAACGAAGGATAAGGTCCTTCGCTTCGGCAAGGAGCTCATCCTCACCGAATTCTTCATACGCTCCGGCGTTCTCGCCTTGTGCTACGGTAGGTTTTTCGATGACCTCGGGAAGGTAATCCGGCTTTGCCCTTTCTTTAAGGTAGTCGGCGACACGTTGGATTTCCGTATCCGATAGGTAGGCACCTTGAAGCCGTTTCGGTTTTGATAGTTCGCTCGATACGAAAAGCATGTCGCCCTTACCCAGAAGCTTTTCTGCGCCAGAGTTATCGAGGATGGTGCGCGAATCCACCGCAGAAGCGACGTTAAACGCAATACGGGCGGTGATGTTCGCCTTGATGAGGCCGGTAATGACGTTCACGCTCGGACGCTGCGTCGCGACGACGAGGTGGATCCCGACCGCACGCGCCATTTGTGCAAGCCGTATGATGGCGCCCTCAACTTCTAAAGCGGCAACGGCCATAAGGTCGGCAAGTTCGTCTATAACGAGAACAATGTACGGCATGTCGTCGCCGATATCCTGGTGGTACGCCTGAATGTTGCGCTTCCCGCTTGCCGAGAGCACTCGGAAGCGATGGTCCATCTCACCGACGATCCACCTCAATGCATTGACGGTCTTTTGGGTCTCGGTAATGACGGGCGTTAAAAGGTGCGGCACGTCGTTGTACACCGTGAATTCGACGCGCTTCGGATCGATGAGGATGATCTTCAGATCGTCCGGCGAGTTCGAGTACAGAAGCGACACAATCAATGAATTAAGCATCACCGACTTGCCTGAGTTCGTAGCGCCGGCGATCAGCAGGTGCGGCATCGGGTCAAGGTTCGCCGTCCACGGCTTTCCGGCAACGTCTTTACCGAGCGCGAACGTAAGACTGGACTTCCGTTTCTTGAACGATTCTGACTCAAGGATGTTGCGGAGGTTCACGATCGCGACGGATTCGTTCGGAACCTCGATGCCGACAAGGGACATGCCTGGGATTGGCGCCTCGATCCTTATTGGGTGTGCCGCAAGCGCCAGCGACAGATCATTATGCAGGGTCGTGATCTGGCTCAGTTTTACGCCCTCGGAAGGCTTAAGCGTGAACTGGGTCACCGTTGGCCCGACGTTTACCGCATCCATTTCAACGGCGATCCCAAAGGTCTCGAGTGTCTTGCGAATGAGTTCTTTCTTCTCTTCGATCCTGCTCTGTATCGGCTTTGACTGGTGGCTATCGAGGAGCTCAAGCGGGATCTCGATCGTACGGCGCTGCTTCTTTACGGGCTGCTCAAAAAGCTTCGGCTGTATCTTTGCAGCCCCATCGGCTGCCGGAGCACCCGGTACGGTCGTTGCGGTAAATGATGCCTCGTCGGGTGCTGGCGACACATCGGTACCCTGACCCTCCTGTTCGGGCTCGCGGGAAAGATCCCTTCGGCGCTCAAGCTTGTACTGCATCCGGTACCACGATGAACGGAGAGCGCCATACCAGTTCCCGATGAAGTTCCCCCGCGAAGCTAAGGCTTCAAGCGTTGTATTGAACATGACCAGCAGTGAAATGATCAGAAGAGCTAACAGGATTATGAACGACGCGATCGAGCCGGTCACCGCGCGTAACGGATAGCTCAACACGAGTCCGAGGTAGCCGCCCCCGCGACCGTCGGCAATCGGCGAAACTGCCTCGATCTGAGATACACCGAGGTGCAGCAGCGCAGTTCCGCTCGTAAGGAACAGTGATAGCCCTACGTACATTGAGGTCCGTACGCGATACCTTTCGGGGAATAGGAAAAGGTAGCCGAAAACAATGAAGACTATCGGTATAACATACCGTAAACCGCCCGTCAGCAACGTCAGCGCACGGTCGATCTGGGTGCCGAGAGGGCCGGCTAGATTGAAGAGGCTTAAAATACAGAGTGCCGCGATCGTGAAGAGCACCACGACGGTGATGCCGTGACGTGTTTCCGGTTTGAGCGATTCAGCGCGACGTTTCGACGCGACCTGCTCGCCCTGTTTTTTCGTTGCTAACGACTCGCGGTTGTTGGGTGCCATACGCGACAGTAACTGCGTTACTGTACCATAATATTCGCTCACCGTAAAGTGATATATACTACTGTTCGCAGCGCTTTTTTGGTATCATTCTTATTGTCCATCTCAGCGCAAGCGAGATCACAGACGTACACGAAACAATATCGGACTGGTTGTGATGATAGGAACGATTGTATCCGTTCGGGTTTATCAGATGTACCCAACACGGTCGTACCGAACGCGCTCTTCCTACTCAACTACGACAGGGCTCCGCCAGCCGGTATCAGAGATCTGCGAATAGAATAATATCATCATGAAAAGATTCAACATCACCGCACTCGTCTCCGCGTTGCTCCTCGTCACTATCGGGGTACTGAACTTTTTCATCACGTTCCCCTATGACGTAAAGTTCGGCGTCGCGCAGTCGCTTGTCCACATCGCGATCGGTCTTCTCGGGCTGTTCATGGCGACGCATCTGAAAACATACCTCTTAGGGCTTGGGGTCGGCGGGTCCCTGCTTTCCGTTCTCGGTTTTGCAGGGCTCGATTCGCTGCTCGGTTTCATCGATCTCGCCACGTACATCACATACGTCTATGCGATAATCGGTATAGCGAGCATCCTCGCCTACCTCGACGAACGAAGCCGTATACCGGAAAGAGGCTCGCCCCGTAAACAACCGAGCCAGTAAAAAAAGAATCCGGGTGCCCAACGCGACGCGTTGAACACCCGGGTAATGCTTTGTTTCCCTCAAAACCGGAGCGTTGGGGGACCTCGCCGGTATAGTACCGCTTGGTCAAAGTATTTGCTCCCTAGTTTCGGAAACAGGTGCGTGACCAAAGATGCGGGCTGCTCACAGCCTACTGCTTGGTCTATTCTTCTGTGATGCTGATACGGCTCGACCTACGACAGCGCGCCGAGGACCCGCTCCACGACGTTCTTGCCGGTGCCCGTCGTGTCGCCACCGCCCTCGTCCTCGGGCGCCGTCGGGGGCTCGCTGCACCCGGCCAGGAAGGCACAGGTGAGCAACGCCAAGCCGAGACGGACCAAGGTCTTACGATTCATGGTTCACCTCCAAAGAGCTGCATCATAAACTAACTGCGGGAACGGTACTGCAACAGCGGTCAGAACTCGATCGCACCACCTCCTTAGTGCAACCAGATCACCTTGCGCTCGGTGTTGAGCTGTGACGACCGCAACCGTACGAGGTAGAGACCGCTCGCAAGGGTGACGCCGTCGTCGTTCTGACCGTGCCAGCTGATGGTCCGCTGGCCGGCCTCGTAATGCCCCGACGCGAGCGTAGCGACACGCCGCCCCTGAACATCGTAGACCTCGAGATGGACATCGTCCGGACGTGCAAGGGTGAACTGGACCGTCAGATTCCGACTGGGATTCGGGAAGGCCGAGAGTGAAGGTTGAAGCTGTTGCGATGCTACGCTCACGACCGGCGGGCCGGGGGTCTTGATGATCAGGTTCGGATCCCCGAGTAGTATCCACTGCCACGCCAGCTCAGCGAGCTCCGGATGGTTGTCGATGATCCAGCAGAGCGTCTCGTTCGTGATGTCCCCGAACGGATGCCACACCGGAGGGCCGTACGGATTCGCGAACAGGATCGATATCGCCTTTTCGATGATCAGGTTGTTGCCCCTGGCATCGGAACCCATGTTCGGTCCCCAGATGAGGTACGCGCCCCGGTCCGGAGTGAACAGGAGCGGCTCCATCTGCGGTTCGCCGATCGCTGGATCTTGCGTCAGGTTATAGGCCGTACCTCCACAGCCCCGGATCATGGCTGTCGGTCCACTAGGATTGGGAGCCAACTGCGACGGACGCGCTCCCTCATCCGCCTGCAAAAACTTGCCCAAGCTGTACATCTCGTCGTAGATCGACCCGGTGATGATGAGGATCGGACTGGCGTTGAACCTCTCGATCGCCTGAAATTGTCGCTGCGGCGGCGTCATGACGTGCAGGTACGAGTCGGTCAGGCGCGCGATGTCGATGGTGTACGACGGTAGGGACTTCTCGAGCGAATCGAGCAGTGCAAGCGCATACCGCCACTCGTCCGACGTTCCGCCGCGGAAGTATCCCCACAGATCGACTCGACGACGTCCCTCCCACTGGAAGTACGCATTCGCCGTCTTGATCGCGAAACCCCAGAACTCGGTGGTATCCGAGACCGGAGCAACTCCGAAACGGATGCCGTCATCCGGCTTCCCGTTCCGGTTGCGATCGAAGTACGGCAGCGGGCTCCCGTAGTAGCGTCGCCAGTACGGCATCGCCATCGAGACCGAGTCTGGAGATACGCGGTAGAACAGCGGGATCTGGTTGAGCTCAGGCTGCAACGGCAGCGTGGGCATATGGCCAATTCCCAACGTATCCCAGTTCGACGGGTTCTGGATGATGAGGTTGCCGTAGGGATCACTGGTCTCGCTTGCATCTCCCGCGAGCAGCGCCGCGGTCATCTCCAGGTGGTTGTCCGAGTACGTCTGGATGCCGAGCGGGCCGCCGAGGTCTTCGATGTACTTCACCTCGGTCGATAGTCCGACCATGTTCCAAAAGTCACGGAGCCACTCGACCGGGCGCTGATACTTGCGCAACGTGAAGATCCGGTACTGATCCGAGTCCCACGTTGATTCGCTGCGGTTCTGTGCCCGGTACATCTGTGCTACGGAAAGCAACGAGTCGGCGTGGGCGAACTGCTCTGCCGTCACCGTCACGGATCCGTCTTGGAGGACTGGTTCCGTCGCGCTGACCGGCTCGGCACATACGTCACGCGTTTCACCGCTCTTTCCGACCTCGACAAGATCGTAGTACGCGTCGGGGCCGCCCGAGATGGTCACCATGTAGGTGCCGGCATCGGCCTGAACTTCGGCCTTCTGCTCGAAGGGTCCGGTCGCGGTCGGTCCGACCAAGATCAAATACTTCTCAGTCGCGCTTTCCTGACTAGCCTTCCAGCGGACGACGACGTCGGCGCCCTTCCGGGTGACGGTGTAGCTGTAGACCGAAGCCGCTGGATCGACGTCTACGTAGTTGCTGTAGACGCTTCTCGACAACGAGTCCCGGTTGAACAACTTGCCGTCACCATCCATGGGAATCAATCCGGAATCTGACCGGGCGGCGAACAGCACCGGACTCGCAAATGGATCGTATGCCCTGACGATCCACTTGCCGTAGTCCTGTCTGCGCCCGACCAGTGTGACCTGGAGTTCGCGAGGATTCACCCAGCGCGGGTTGTACGCCCGTACTGCCGGTGTCCCCAGCACGTATCCGTACGGATCGATGCTTCGATCCATGTCGACCGGAAATACGATCCTGGCCGTCGTCCTGCTGTTGATCGTCGAGGGCATGTAGCTCAGCCCCTCGTCGACCGAGGGCGACAGGTACGTGTGCTGGTTGTCACCCGAATACACGCGCAGCAATGATCCGCCGCACATATAGTTCATTGCCTGGTAGACGGACAGGTGCCCGTTGTTCAGCGTACCGTCCATGTTCTTGAACAGGTTGTTCTCGTCTTCACGTGCGTTACAGGGAACTCCCTGATCGATGCACACCCCCTGGTACCCGAGACGAACACGCGCTGAACGACTCCTTGTTGTATCGTGCCACGCATGCGCATACAACAGGCTCGAGCACGTTACATCGTAGACCAGCGTCTGCCAGTCATAGAAGTAGCGTCGCACGAACTGAGGCGTCACGCAGAGCGCGTAGTTGTGCCAGGACTGGTTCAACTGTTCGACGATGAAGAAGTCGCCCAGCTGGAAGATTCCGTTGTTGTAGTAGTACAACCCCGCAGCCACCGCCTCGTCTGATGTCGGCCAGAGCTCGACCGCGAAACCCCACTGATTGAGCGAGTAGGGATCGAAGTCGTTGAAGTGACCATGCGAGGCCTGACCCCAGAGTCCGAAACCGAACGAGAGGTCGTCCCGAAGGTTCGGCAGCCGATACGTTGGCGTCGACCCATTCATATCGATCCGCGTATAGATGAGGTACGACTGCCGTTCGGCAACCGTCTTCATCGTATCGAGAACCAATCCAACGGGTTCACCACCGCACGGTTCGAGCCGGATCATGTCGAGCGATGTTGGCGTACTCGGCACCACTGTCTGTGCACATGCCGCACCAAATGTCACCAGGAGTAGCAGTGCGGGTCCGAGAAACCAGCGACACGCGCGCACGGTCAATCCCTCCCTCGCACAAGCTTACTGAGAGGGATCGGTTGTCCCTGCTGGAAGCGCCGGATGATTTCGGCGTTCTTGATCCTGCAGGGTCTACGACCGGAACGAAGAGCGCGGAGCTCGTCCGTCACGTCTGCGATCGCGTTTGGCGCTACCGAGCACTCGATACCGTGATCCACGATCACGAGTCGCCCTGACTGCAACGAGCTGACGATCCGGGCGATATCATTTCTTGCCCGCTCCATCGGCGTTTCCGGCGAAAGGTTGCGAGGCGTCTCGTCGACCGCGCCCAAGATCGGCAAGCCGTTCTTGGGGTATATGCCGACTTTCGGTCCCTCCTGTTCACTCATGATCACCTTCGCCGAATCGATGAGGTTTGACTTCCGGTACAGTTCGGCGAGTCGTGTCGCGCGAGCCATTCCGTGCAGCCCCTCAGTATCGACCGCTGCCCGAGCGTCTTCGAAGACCGCGTCGAGCGTTCCGAGAACAGGGATGTACTGGATCGACCTGTGCGACGTCGACGACGTGTCGAGGCGCCACGGCACCCAGTCCAGACCGGCCATCGCGAACGACGAATCGGACTGGAACCGGACGAACGTGTCGGTCCCATCGGTTCCGAAAACGAATGGCGCCGCGATCGGACCATGGCCATAGTAGATGACCTGGCCCGTATCCACGGTTGCCACCTCGGTAATCGTTCCAGCATGTGCCATGCTCACGAGCGTGAGCGCAGCCAACAAGACCAACAACTGCTTCAGCATGGTGCCTCCTTCCCCGCGATTCTGACGCAGGGTGGTTGTTCATGCGGATCAAGTCCGCATGAATGGCTGCAGCAAGGGGTTAACTATCAACAACAAAAGCACAACAACACGTTTTCATGCCTCTCTTTCTTTCACAGAAGACGGATTTTCAAAGGGCTAGAGGTACAGTTGTCTGCCCCTCACGGCCCCTTCCTCTATATTTAGGCCCCTCCCAGAATGTCTTCCGATGCTCAGAATGAGGCCGTCGCCCGCACCTTACTCCCTAATGAAAACCAGTGTCAAGCATTAAAGTACTACGACACGCGACCCAAATATTCGCAATGTATTCGACCAAAGCGAATGGGGACGGATGATGTGCGTCCGTCCCCCGGCGAATGAGATGCGGCGCTGGTGTCAGCAGGAATGATGGAGGTGCTAGTCGTTCATCCCCGCCAAACGATTCAGGAGGAATAAGAGACGAAAAGCTATGGGGTGGGACCTCCGAACAGAGATGCCTACACGAGCCTTGCCAGGGAAGTGTATTGAGCGGGCAGCCGCCCCGTACATCTCTAGCCAGCACCGCAAAGGACGAACTGATGTCAACTCAAACACTGCCACTCTTACCAGTGACAGTCAATAGCCCTGCCGGTCAGATCGTGATGATCGAGGATTCGTCGATCACCGAAACGTCCTCAACGTTCCTGAAGCCGGTGCCTGCGGGGATCAATTTCCCGATAATGACGTTTTCCTTGAGTCCGCGGAGGTAATCAATCTTTCCGTTGACGGCAGCATCGATGAGCACGCGTGCGGTCTCCTGGAACGACGCAGCCGACAGGAAACTCTCGGTCGTCAAACTGGCCTTCGTGATACCGAGAAGCAACTGCTCGACGCTGGCGGGATTCTTCTTCTCGGTAATCACCTGACTATTTGCAGCTTCGGCGACAGGACGCTCAACGATCTCGCCAGCAAGAAGGTCGGTATCACCAGCATCGACAATGTACACGCGCGAAAACATCTGACGAACGATGATCTCGATGTGTTTATCGTTCAACTTCTGCCCCTGCGAAGAGTAGATGTACTGTATCTCCTTGGTAATGTATTTCTGAACAGTTTCCCTCCCCTTCAAACGGAAGAGTTCATACAGGTTGAACGATCCTTCAGTAAGCGGGGTTCCGGGAACGACGAGATCGCCGTTCTTGACCCACAGCGAGTAATCGGCTGGAATGTTATACTCTTTTACTGCATCCTGTTCGGACACGATCGTGACCGACCGGTCAGTAACACGAGCGATCCCGTTCGTCGCTGCAACGCGCTCCTCGCTACCTACAGCAGCAACAACCTGTCCTGCCTTCACTTTCGCGCCATCCTTGACCTTCGCAGTGAACACGGTTCCCTTCTTCACTTTCTTCGGCAACTCATGGACTTCGTTCTTCTCTGTCTGATGGTTGATTTTGACCAACTTATGTTCTGTGCCCTCTTCAATAATAACCTGTCCGGCAACCTCTGAGAGAAACGCTGGTTTCTTCACTGGGCGTGCTTCAAAGAGTTCTTCAACGCGCGGTAACCCTTGGGTGATATCCTGGCCGGCGACACCACCTGTGTGGAACGTCCGCATGGTGAGCTGCGTTCCAGGTTCGCCGATCGACTGCGCCGCAATGATACCGACGGCCGTTCCGATCTCAACGGGTTTGTTGTACCCGAGATCGTACCCGTAACACATAGCGCATACCCCGCGTCGAGCAATACAGCTCATGACCGATCGAATCCGAACCTTATCGGGATCGATCTTCGTCAATTTCCCTTCGTGTTCCTTTGTGACGAATTCATGCTTCTTCACGATAACCTTTTTTGTGCGCGGATCTACGATCGAATCAAGAACGGCTCGTCCGAGGATCCTCGAAAACAGCGTTTCACCCATATCCTCGCTCTCGGTCTTCGTAATGGTGAACCCTACAGTATCACCGCAGTCATCCTCCGAAATCACGATGTCCTGCGATACGTCGATCAACCTTCGCGTAAGGTACCCGGCGTTCGCAGTTCGAAGGGCGGTGTCTGATAAACCTTTACGGGCGCCATGGGTGGAAATGAAATACTCAAGCACATCAAAACCTTCCTTAAACGATCGTTTGACAGGGAGCTCGATCGTGTCACCCGCGGGATTCGTAACGAGGCCCTTCATACCCATCATCTGAGATATCTGCGCCCAGTTGCCTCGCGCGCCCGAGTCGATCATCGCAAACACTGGGCCGAAGCGGTCGAGCGACTTTTTGCTGAGCTCGGTCACTTCTTCCTTTGCCTTCGCCCACACGTTAATGATCTTAACGTGTCGTTCCATGTCGGTAAGGAGTCCGACCTCGTACTGGTTCTGTATCTCATCGATGACCTTCTGAGCAGATGTGATTACATCGAACTTTCCCTCTGGAACCTGCAGGTCGTCCATACCCCAGGAAATCCCCGATCGTGTAAGAAATTCGAAGGAGAGCTTCTTGATATCATCGAGGAGCTGCACGGTCCGTTCGTTATCGAGCTCGACGAGCGAACGGCTGACGATCTCGGTGAGCGCCTTTCTGTTCAGCACTTCATTGATGAACCTGAGCTCTTTCGGAAGAATCCGGTTGAAGTAGATACGTCCAACGCTCGTATCGATGAGCTTGCCGTCGATGCGAACCCTGATCTTCGTCTGAATACTGATGACGTTCTGACTGTGCGCGAGGATCGCCTCCTCCTCGCATGAGAAGATCTTCGGCTTCTCAACGTCCTTTACGATCGAGAGGTAGTAACAGCCGAGGACGATGTCCTGTTGGGGGCTGATGACCGGCGTACCCGTTGCCGGCTTCAAGAGGTTCTTCGAGGAGAGCATGATCTCTGCAGCCTCACGCTTCGATTCCTCGGTCAGAGGAACGTGAACGGCCATCTGGTCACCATCAAAGTCCGCGTTGAACGCCTGACAAACTAACGGATGGATCTGGATCGCTTTACCTTCGATGAGGATCGGCTGGAACGCCTGGATGCCGAGACGATGAAGCGTCGGCGCGCGATTCAGCAATACGTGCGCACCCCTCGTGATCTCTTCGAGTATGTCCCAGACAATTGCGTGCCCCGCTTCGATGTAGCGGCCTGCTGACCGGACGTTGTGCACGACCTCGCGCTTGATGAGCTCGCTGATCACGAACGGACGGAACAGCTCGAGCGCCATGCGTTTCGGGATGCCGCACTGGTAGAGCTTCAGATGCGGACCGATGACGATGACGGAGCGGCCGGAGTAGTCGACGCGTTTCCCGAGAAGGTTCTGGCGAAAACGTCCTTGTTTTCCTTTCAGCATATCGGCGATCGATTTCAGCATCCGCTTCTGACCCGTAGAGGCAGTGACGGTCTTTCCGTGCCGCGCACCGTTATCGATGAGGGCATCAACGGCTTCTTGCAGCATGCGCCGCTCGTTGCGCTGGATGACCTCCGGTGCGTTGAGCTCGATGAGGCGCTTCAGACGGTTGTTCCGGTTAATGACGCGGCGGTAGAGATCGTTCAGATCCGACGTCGCAAAACGTCCGCCGTCAAGCTGCACCATCGGCCGGAGATCCGGCGGGATGACCGGGACGATGGTCATTATCATCCATTCCGGACGGAGCCCGTTCTTTTTGAAATTCTTAAAAAGCTTCAGGCGCCGGACGATGCGGCGCTTCTTGTTCTCAGGCGCCTCCGCCGTTTCCTGCTCAAGCTCGGTGATGAGCGTATCAATATCGATCTCGGTGAGAAGCCTGTGGATCGCTTCGGCGCCGATCGAGGCGGTGAAGACATGGCCGTACTTGAGCGAAAGATCCTGATACTGCTGCTCAGTGATTATCTGGTACTTCGCGATCGACTTGAGTTCCCTCTTTGCAATATCGACGGCATCCTGAAGCGTCTTCAGCTGCTGAAGTTTCATCTCGCTTGCGGCCTTGAGCTCCATCGTGGTTGCCGCGCTGTTCGCCTTGCCGGTTTCTGCTGCTACTGCGGTGGACTTTACCTGGCGTTGCTTGATCTCCTGTTGCTGGTGCGAGAACTCCGATTCGATCTGTTTCTTCTTCGTCGAGTACTCATTCTCGATCTGGGCGAGCATCTCTTCCCGTAAACGCTCATCAACCTGGGTAACGATGAAATTCGCGAAGTAGATCACCTTTTCAAGTTCCTGGATGCTGCGGTCAAGCGCTAGTCCGATCTTCGACGGAACGCCGCGCAGGAACCAGATGTGTGATACGGGCGCAGCGAGCAGAATGTGGCCCATTCGTTCGCGACGAACGATGGAGCGCGTCACCTCGACGCCACACTTATCGCAGACGATCCCTTTGTACCGAACGCGTTTGTACTTACCGCAGTAACATTCCCAGTCTTTCGATGGTCCGAAGATCTCTTCGGCGAAGAGTCCGGATTTTTCCGGCTTTTGCGTACGGTAGTTGATCGTCTCGGGCTTTGTCACCTCGCCGTGAGACCATGAGAGAATCTCATCCGGAGACGCCAGCTTGAGACGCATCGCCTTGAAGTCGAACGACTGGTGTTCGTCCTGGAACATAGACTACGCTTCCGCTCCTTCTTTAGCTTTCTTCTTCGAATCCTGATGAATAGCGACCGCGGTCTGAGATGGGCGTTCCCGCTCATTCCGTTCGGAAGCATCGCGCGCTTCCCTCGGATCCGATTCGATCTTTGCGCCGATGAGCTCAACGTTAAGCCCAAGGCCTTTGAGTTCTCGGACGAGAACGTTGAACGATTCTGGGACGTTCAACTTCTTGATCGGTTCTCCCTTAATGACCGCTTCGTAGGCTTTCGAGCGACCGGAGACGTCATCGGACTTTATCGTAAGCATTTCCTGCAGTGAATGGGCTGCGCCGTATGCTTCGAGCGCCCAGACCTCCATTTCGCCGAACCGCTGTCCGCCGAACTGCGCTTTGCCGCCGAGCGGCTGCTGGGTGACGAGCGAGTAGGGACCGATCGACCGCTGGTGGATCTTGTCCTCGACGAGATGGTTGAGTTTCAGCATATAAATAATTCCGACGGTCACCCTCTGTTCGAACGGCACTCCGGTGCGACCGTCATATACGACCGACTTACCGTCTTCCGGATACCCTGCGCGCTTCAGTTCCGCTCGGATAGTCTCTTCAGCGACACCATTGAGCGCTGGCGTCGCAACGCGGTAGCCGAGCGCCCGCGCTGCCATGCCAAGGTGCGTTTCAAGGATCTGCCCTATGTTCATTCGTGATGCAACGCCGAGAGGATTCAAAATGATATCGACCGGCGTTCCGTCGGCGAGGTACGGCAGATCTTCCGCTGCTACGATCCGCGAGATGACGCCCTTATTACCGTGACGACCGGCCATCTTATCGCCGACCTGGATCTTCCGCAGCTGGGCAACGGAAACCTGAATCTGCTTGATGACGCCGCTCGGGAGCTTATCGCCCTTGTCGCGGGAGAATATCCTGATCCCGACGACCTTGCCGTGTTCGCCGTGCTCAAGGTAGAGAGACGAGTCTTTAACGTCCTTTGCCTGTTCACCGAAGATCGCGCGGAGCAGCTTTTCTTCCGCAGAGAGCTCGGTCTCGCCCTTCGGGGTTATCTTGCCGACGAGGATGTCGCCGGACGTTACCGAAGCGCCTACGCGGACGACGCCCTCTTCGTCGAGGTCTTTTAGCTTTTCCTCGGAAACGTTCGGAATGTCGCGCGTGATCACCTCAGGCCCGAGCTTCGTGTCGCGGATATCGATGGCGTAATCTTCGATATGGATCGACGTGTAACGATCGTTATGCACCAACCGTTCACTGATGAGGATGGCGTCTTCGTAGTTGCCTCCCTCCCAGGGCATGAACGCAACGAGGACGTTCTGCCCAAGCGCCAGTTCACCCTGATCGGTCGCTGCACCGTCCGCGATAATGTCTCCCCTCTTCACCTTAAGGCCCCGTTCGACAATCGGTTTCTGGTTGATGCACGTTGATGCGTTCGAACGGAAGAAGTTTCGCAGATGGTACGTCCTGATGTTACCGTCGTCCTCGAGGATCTGTACCTCGCTCGCCTGTACTTTGATAACCTGACCGGCTTTCTGGGCGAGAACAACCTGCCCGGAGTCCTGTGCTGCGCGTCCTTCAACGCCGGTACCGACGACCGGAGCCTCCGGTTTTACTACGGATACCGCCTGCCTCTGCATATTCGTGCCCATGAGTGCGCGAACGGCGTCATCGTGCTCCAGGAACGGGATCAACGACGTCGATATAGAGACGATCTGTTTCGGCGATACGTCCATGTAATCGACTTCGTAGGGTGGTACCGCTGTTGGCTCGCCGTGCTTCCGTGCCTCGACGTACTCATCGGTTAGGAACCCTTGTTCGTCGACCGCAACGATTGCAGTCGTTGTCGTACCGCGCTCCTCGGTGAACGCGTCGAGGTAAACGACCTCATTCGTCACACGGGGTTTGACCGGAATAATCTTACGGTTCGCGCGCTGGAGCTTCTTAGCAAGTTCCTTCGTAATCTTATCTCCGGCTGTACCTAGCAATACGCCCTTATCATCCTGAACGTCCTCCCGCAGCACTTCGCCCTCTGTGTTCGCCGGACTGTTCTCAATATCGTGCACGACGATACGGAACGGTGTTTCGATGAAACCGTAGTCATTCACCCGAGCGTAGCATGCCAGGTGTCCTACGAGGCCGATGTTCGGACCTTCCGGCGTTGCGATCGGACAGATGCGACCGTAGTGGGTACGGTGCACGTCGCGGACATCAAATCCTGTGCGTTCGCGGGAAAGGCCGCCCGGGCCCATAGCAGAAAGGCGACGCTTGTGCTCGAGCTCGGAGAGCGGATTCGTCTGATCCATGAACTGCGAGAGCTGTGAGCTCATGAAGAACTCTTTGAGCGCTCCGATGACCGGACGCGCATTGATGAGCTGGTTCGGGGTGAGCGTGTTGATATCGAGCGTCGACATGCGGTCCTTGATGATGCGCTCCATGCGGGCAAGACCGACCCTAAACTTGTTCTGGACGAGCTCGCCGATCGCGCGAACGCGGCGGTTCCCGAGGTGGTCGATGTCGTCCGGTTCCTTCTGCGAATTATTGAGCGAGATGATCTCGCGTACGATCGCAATGAGGTCGTCCTTCTGCAGGACGCGGTGCTCCTTGTCGATCGGAAGGTCCATGCCGAACCGTACGTTGAGCTTGTAACGTCCGACAGGCGAGAAGTCGTACCGATCGAACGAGAAGAACATCTTATTGATGAGCTCCCGTGCGTTGTCGACCGTTGCAAGGTCACCGGGCCGGATACGCTTATACACTTCGAGGAGACCTTCTGCCTCGTTCTTCGAGGCGTCTTTTGCGAGCGTCGCGTCTATGTACCGCACCGATGGGTGCGCGTCGATCTCCTGGAACAGCTTTCTGATCTCATCATCGGTTCCGAAACCGAAAGAACGGAGCAGGGCGGTTATCGGGACTTTGCGCTTCCGGTCGATCTTGACCGTGATCACGTTGTTCGCATCCGTTTCGAGCTCAAGCCACGCTCCGCGGTTCGGGATGATCTTCGCGCCGTACCAGAGACGTCCGCGGACAGACTCTGCTGTAAAAAATACGCCAGCCGACCGTATCAGCTGGCTGACGACAACGCGTTCAATGCCGTTTACAATGAACGTTCCGCGGTCGGTCATGAGCGGGAATTCCCCGAGGTATATCTCCTGTTCCTTGATCTCACCCGTTTTCTTGTTCACGAGCCGGGTCGAAACGCGCAATGCCGCTTCGTAGGTGACGTTCTTCGCTTTTGCAGTTACCTCATCGAACTTCGGCTCGTCGAGGTAGTACCCGAGGAAGTAGAGCTCGAGGTCACGCCCGATAAAGTCGCGTACCGGAGAAATTTCCTCGAAGAGTTCACGTAAGCCCTGCCGGAAGAACCAGTCATAACTACGCTTCTGTATCTCAATGAGATCAGGAAGGGGTATGGCGTCGGTCAGATTGGTGAAGTACCTTCGTTCTTGCATCGGGTAACGCGAAAATAATGCTCCTCCCTTGCTGTAAGGGATCAGGAGAGAGAAGGGGTTTTAACTTACCGGAAGCTGCCCAAAAGTATGCCTATGGCGAAGGGCCAATAGTGTATGAAAAAATGAAATTACGCCTATGGAGTATAAAGATATTAAATCAACCTTGTCAAGTCTTTGAACAGAAATTTGACTTTTATAACGAATTGTTACTTGTTATTAACAAATAACTTGATTTTTTATATATTGTTAGCGAAAAAAACAATACTATAGGAAAGTATCCCGTGCGTTTTCCACAGGGTATTCAGACTTATTCAACCGCTCCGAAGCGCTCTTGGAGCACTGATCTCACCACTTCCCGGTCGTCCCAAGGCACTCTTTTCCCGTTCGCAACCACGATCGCCTGTTCGCTCCCCTTTCCTGTTACAAGCACGATGTCGCCTTTTCCTGAAATACTAATTGCTTTCTCGATTGCCGATTTACGGTCGAATATTCTGAACACGTTGTTGTCGAGCTTTCTTCCTCCGATCTCCATTACGCCGACGAGAACGTCTTCCATGATCGCTCGTGGGTCTTCGTCGTACGGATCCTCGTTCGTGACAATGACGACTTCAGCGCGTTCAGACGCGATCCTTCCGAGTATCGGGCGACGTGATCTGTCTCGTCCGCCGCCTGTCGCACCGAGAACGTGAACGACGCGGCGATGCGGTAGACCGTCGACCACGGAATAGAGCTGTTCCATTGCAACGGGATGGAAAGCGTAGTCGACAATGACCGTAACGCCTCCTGCCCGAATAGACTCAAGTCGTCCGGGAATTCCGGAAATGCTCGCGAGCCCGTCGGCGATCGTTTCGAGCGGAACTCCGAGTGCGAGCGCGGCAGCGGAAGCGGCAAGTCCGTTCTCAACGTTCATCCTTCCAAGGAGTTTCAGGTGTACATGAGCAGAAGCACTACCATGCACGAGTTCAAACGATGATCCAGGGGGTTTACAATCGATATCGACGGCGAACAGCGACTGCGAGCCTTGAATACTTTTCCGTTCAAGGGAAAACGTAAAATACGCATCGGCTGCATGGCGTAAGAACGCTGGCGCAGAAGGATCGTCCGCGTTCACGACGATCGATTTCGGAACATCGGGTTTCCGGTAGGTCAGCGTGAGGACGTGGAACAGCCGTTCCTTTGCCTGCCGGTACTTCGCGAACGAACCGTGCGACTCGATGTGCTCGGGGGTCAGATTCGTAAGCACGGCAACGTCATAGTCTAGCCCACGATGACGGTTCTGCGCAAGCCCTTCGCTCGTCGTCTCGATGATCGCGTGTGTACAGCCCCTGCGTCTCGCACGGCGCAGGAATTCCTGCAGCGCGAACCGACCGAGCATGGTCATCTTCCTATCATTGATCCACTGCTTATCCCGGATCGCAAAGAGTGCCGTTGTCGCTACGGCGGTCGGACGCCCCGAGAGCTCGAGGATCGCATGCAGCATCAGCGAGACTGTCGTCTTTCCGGAGGTACCCGTGATCCCGATGACCGTCATCTCCCGTGTCGGATGACGGTATCGCCACGTCGCAACGCCTGCAAGCAGTCCATGGTAAACGCCGAACAACGACTTCGGAATGAAGCGGCGGAAAGAGGCGCGCATGATCGTTATGGCTATAGACTTTCGACGTACATGATCTTCTCGGGAATCTGCTCGACTGAGTACGTAAGGTTTCGGTTCTTTATCAGCTGATACATCTGCCCGTGGTAGTCGAACTCTGATTTACCGAGCTGCTTCGCGCGGAGGAACAGGCTTTCGACCCAGCGGAAATCCGCATTCTTCAGGAACTCAACGGCGTAGAAATCACCGTTTACCTGGTGAATGTTCACCATGGTGAGCGTTTTTAAATCCTTCTTGATCCTAGGCATGGGTGTTTTCCTGAACCCACCGGAGGTACTTTACGTACCCCCTGGCAGCGGGCCACGCTATGATACAAGGAATTTTATCGCTGTGCAATGCTCGAATGCGTTTCTCGAGCGCTGCGTAGCGCTGCGCTGACGTTTTAAAAAGCGCTGCAACCTCATTACCTTTCACTATTCTTCCCTTCCACAAGAAGGCCGAACGAATCGGCCATATATTGACGCATGCTGCAAGTCCTTCACGGACAGCACTGTTCGCCGCACGATCAGCTTGCGTACGCGAGGAGAATGTTACGAACACATCGAGCAATCGACCCCGCGGAGCTTTCGTTCTTCCCATTTTTACTCGGCCCGTATCAACTGTCCTTCAGGATCGAGCTCGACGAAGTGGTGCGCTGTGCCGTTACGGTACGCGCTGCACTGATTCTCGGCAAGATCATCGACTGATGTGCGCGGATTGTGTGCAACGTCCGCGACCCAATCGGACAGCAGGCTGTTGGTTAGACACGGACCTTCCGTGAAGTCGACGCCCTGCCCTTCCTGCGCGATGAACACGGCTTTCGCCTGGGCGATAGCGGCATTCTTGGTTATCGCGCCCTTCACGCCGGGCGAGTTAACCGCATTGACCGTATTCGTTACGGTCTTTGCGGCAGCGTTCACGTTCACGTTCACCGACACAACGCTGTTCTTGCACGAGAATCCGAGAAGCCCAAGAGCAACGACAATAAATGCAATCGATAGGTACTTCATACTAGAACCACCCCCCTCCCCCGCTCGCGCGCCGCTCGACGCGGTAGACGCCCCTGCCGCGGTCGTACGCGAGCGTGAACTGCCGTTCGTGGTCGTCCTCGAACTCTGCTGCGCCCTTGAGCTTCGCCTGCTTAAAGAAAACCTCCGCTTCCGGCTGCTGAAGGTCGTAGTCGAGGTAGTTCATCCCGTCATGGGCGTCGTCTTCGCCGTAGACGACGTGACCGTGGATATCACGTTTCTGTTCCATAGGAGCATTCTCCTTTCACGAACATAGTACCAAAAAATCGAAGCATATGCCATATCCTCATATAAAGAAAACAACCTACTTACTTCGGTGTCTCCTGAAACTGGGGTGAAGCTTGATAGGTTGCGTGGGCACGATGGATTGTGCTCACTGAGTTTCGGATTCGCACTGTTGAATCGGGAACTTTTAGCTGGTACGTGCGTACCAACAATGTTCGGATTCAGCACATGTGCTACATCCGGAACCTGGTAACGAACTGCGGTTGCGTAACGAGCTTGATGGGTCAATATATACGTACCCATCGGAATTGTCAAGTCCTTTCCGGACTTACTGATAACCCGCCCCCGGACTGCAGTAGATCCAACATTGCGGAAGCTCGGAACAACCGATGTTGGACACCACAGCCGGTGGCGGGGTTCTTCGTCGTACGATTGGAGCGAGACGCTCTACCGGACTGCCTGCCCGCCGAAGCTCTGCGCAGGCGGGAGCTACGTGGGCTCTCTACGAAAGCGTGGTGTGAGAGGCAGGATTCGAACCTGCGACCATCGGATTATGGTTCCGACGCTCTACCAGGCTGAGCTACTCTCACTTTCAATGAGCTCTCGGAGCGGGACGAAGGGAGTTGAACCCTCGGCCTCCTGATGCCCTATCAGGCGCTCTACACAAGCTGAGCTACGCCCGCTCCGAACGATTCAACTGCTGTTCCAACATTCTGCCTGCAGGTGGTCACCCGCAGGGTGAAACCCGCGGCTTGCCCGCACCGAAGCATACGCCTGGTACGGGGTGCTCTTACCAGCTGCTTGCCCGACGAACCCCGGATCGTAGTCCGGGGGTAGGCGGGAGCTACGTGCGCAGTATTACGGTCCTGCCGGACTGGCCCATGTGCCGAGTCCGGGAACATTCTGCCACTAAAAGCGCGGCGAGCCCTCGGGTGATTCTCTGAGCCTCATGCAAACCCGACGGCATGGAATGCCTCCCTGCTCTGGCTGGGAGCCTAAGCTAAGGGACAGGACCGATTCGTTTTCTTAACGAGCACGCAAAAAACGCGTGGATTAGTATCCTACACTACCACTGAAAATACTGTCAAGGATTTAGAGTTCGTGCCAGGTGCCTGGTTTCGGGGTGGTAATGAGGCTGGTACTACCTGAAAGAATTAAATTATTCAGTTTCTCATCATACGTTGCTGTTCCATTTTCCAGCCAAATTCTTTTACCCGTGGCATTATTTAGCGTGACATTATTTTTTAAGTGAATTGTTCCATTAGGGGCATAATAGACTACTGATGTTGAAGTTTGGGCTGGCACGATTGCATCAGTATTACTTATGGATAAAGATGTAGCAACTAAGTAGCTTTGAGGGTGAGCCAAACTCCCTGAAAAAATTCCACCATTTTTAATTGCCATATCTTTTTCACTGACAATGGCGCCTGAAAGCGATCCGTATATTGACGGATCGAGAGTAATTTCACTACCCGGTTTTTTAAAGTCGATATTCCCAATGACCCAAACCGTTCCTTGTAATTGTAAAACAGTATTTGCATCGTCAAGAATAAGATTCCCTGTGATGACTTTCGGGCCCAGCTTTGTTGGAGGATCAGTTTTACTCACATGAAGATCACAGGGGGTGCCTACCGGACAATTTGATCCTCCAGCTAAAGCCTCTTGATACCATGAACGACTATCGGTCTTATCAGTGTAATAAGCTTGAATCGGCGGGAACTTACATTCTTCGACGGGATCACTGGTCTGAATGCAATTAGCATTTGGACAAAAGGCCCCGCCCACAGTCGAACCAGCATCGATTGACGTGTAAGTCGCTTGACCCTCGATTTTAGAACTATTTTGTATTGTATATGCCCGAAGATTACCTTTTTGGCCGGCATCTTTCGCTACCCATAGATGCGAGGCGTAATTTGGAAAACATCCGGGGTTTCCAGGAGTACAACCCTCTGGCGTGTAGCCGGCTACCCGAACGTCTCCTCTGATTTTCCCAGTGTTCCAACCTTCAATATTTCCGTTGGCGCAGACGTTACCAGTTACTAAACCGCTATTGTCAATTTTAAATCCACCGTTTCCGGTCAATACTGCCCCACCAAAACCGCCAAAACTTGAAAGGTACATCTTTATCTCAAGCGTCCTGGTACTTCTCGTTACCGGGTCAGTCGCAGTTGATCGTAATCTCCAGGGGATAGGTTCTGCGGGATCATGATCAACGCGAACGTCAACTGTAATGCCGTTAACATCCATTCCGAGCTGATCGCTAGGTGTACCACTGACGGCCGCTTTATACATCACGTCATTTAATCCCGCTTCGGCCGCATTGAACGTCCGTTCTGATGCATACGCCGAGCCGGTCATCTGCATCCCGGCCGAGGCGACCAATGTTACGGTCGCGAGCACAGCGAGAGAGAGTATCGACACCCAGAGGATCGTCATGATTGCGATGACGCCCCGATCGTTTCGCGCGATGTTGTGATGCTTTGTCATTTAAAAATTTCGCTCCGTGGCACTACTGTAGTTGAAAGGGTGACTGGATCGGCAGTACCGGCAACGCGAGGTTCGACTGATATGTTAACTATAATCTGCGGCGCGGCTTGACTGAAGGAAAGCGTTGTTACTTTCACAGTTTTGTCAGAAATAGCCGTGCTGGCCGTGCAAACACATCCGACAGTTCCACAGGTGCCATACAATGCGACGTCGGGATTGAGAAGGTCAAGACCATAGCATGTCTTTGTCGGTATACCGCCAGTCGCTTTCGTGAGCTCCAACTTACTTCCTGAAACAGTCGCGGTGTCCGTAGTTCGAATATCATGCGTTATTCGGGACATTATTACGCGCGCATTCTCCTGAACATCGGAAGCGGTCTTTGCGCGTGCAGCGCTTTGCATTACGTTAGAAGCAAACCCGAAAAACACGAGCAGCGCGATTGACGCGATACCAAGGTACACGATGAGCTCGATCATAGTGAAACCGCGTTGCCGTCTCATTGGTTTTTCCACGCCGATAGAATCGAAGTGAGAGTTATGCTCTTGTTTTGACCTCGCTCAACCCACGAAACCGTACTGACTACCTTTTTAACATTGCATCGGATGGGTGAGACGACGGTGCAATCTGGATCGGTATTGGTAATTTGTATCGATCGGGAATAGTCGCCGAATGTCTCCGTGCCGCTGTGCCACGTTAACACGTCATCGATATACCACGGCCCATTGCTTGAACTATTTTTTGGATACTTCGACCAACAACTAGAGTAGCCTTGCAAAGGTGTGCAGGGATCAGGACTGCCGTTGCTGCAGCTGGTCGCCGGCGCAACAACTGAACAGCTGAATGGATTATTTACTAACGAATTAACGGACGCCTGTAGGCGTTCAATTTCTTGCTTCGCATACGCAACCGCTTTTTCCTTATGAGTGCTCTCGGCGCTGATGCGTTTCACGGACAGCAAAACATTGCCGACACTCGCAATGATGATAGCGCCCATACCGAGGGCTATCAGAACCTCGATGACGCTAACGCCGCGCTGGTTTCGTGTAAGTTTCGCCACCGTCGTATCGTTAGTTACAGGAGCTGGATCGTCCCTGATGGTTCAACCTTTATCGTCTTTGTAGTTGAGCCACCACAATCGATACCAACCGTAATAGATGCTGCTGCGACGATCGGGGTAGTGCCGTCGGCCTGCACAGGAACCCCTTCGAGTCGATGAAATCTTGCGTCTGTGGTTGCACAGACCTTCGTATCGCCGAGCAGTTGATGCTCTTCATTACTGGTCGCAGACGGGTCGAAGTTGTCACCGTAAAAAAGCGTATACTTATTTTCATTTTGTACAAAATGAACGCCGTAATTATAGCCGATCAGGTCAGCGGCGTTTACAGAAGGTCGCTGCGATGAAATAGCCTTGTTCTGCGCAACGCGGAGCGCACTCACGACCTCCTGCGCCGTGTTGTTAAGGCCGATGCCGCTTTTAATCGACGCGAACGAGGGTGCGGTAATCGCCGCGACGAGCGCGATCATACCGAGCACGGTCATCAGTTCAATGAGGGTTAACCCAGCACCACTTTTAAGTTTTTTCTGCTGGGTCATATAGTTTTCGAAAAACTCCAGATCGGTGTTAAAACGGATATCGCAACGAAACCGACTGAAAATCCGATCAGGAGAAGAAGGACCGGCTCGATGATAGAGGAAAGGTTCGTAAGACTGTTCGTTACGGACTTTTCATAGTACTCCGCGAGCCGCGAGAGCATGTGGTCAAGCTTTCCGGATTTCTCGCCGACCTCGACCATCCTCGTCGCGAGCGGCGGAAAGAGCTTCGGGCTTCCTTTAAGGATCTCGGAGAGCGGTATGCCGCGCTGCACGAACTTGATAGCAGCGGAGACCGCTTTATCGTAGAGAATGTTTGACGAGACGCGGGCAGTCAGATCGAGCGCCTGATCGAGGCCAAGGCCGCTCTTTAAGAGCGCGCTCGTCGATCGCGCGAAACGGGCGAGATTGTACTCCTTGACGACGGTGTTTACCCTCGGGAACGCGAGCACGAACGAGTGCCACTGCCACTGTGCACGCCCTTTGCGCGTCACCTTGTACAGCACGAACGCCATGATGATGACCACAATGAGAAGGTACACGCCGTAATGAATCATGAAATTGCTCAGCCACAGCAAGACGCGGGTCGCGAGGGGCAGGGTGACGTCGTACTGGTTCAGTACGTCCGTGATCCTCGGTATCACGAAGACAAGCATGCCGGTCACCATAACGACGAGCGCTGCGAGGATGATGCACGGGTAGATCATCGCGCCCCGCGCTTTCATAAGGAGCTCCTGGTCCTTCTCGAGCTTCTCTAATAGGTACGAGAGTACGTCGTCGAGCCGTCCGCTCTTCTCGCCGATCTTGACCATGTTGATATAGTAATCCTTGAACACGTCCCTGTGCTGCAGGAGCGCGACGTGGAGCGGCTGTCCCTTCTGGATCTGGTCATGGACGTTCATCAGGATGTCGCGGAACTTCTCGTTCGTTGTCTGTTCGGCGGTCGTCTTTATCGCATAGTCGAGTGAGATGCCCGACTCGAGCATGGTAAAGAGGTTCCGCGTGAAGAATATCTTTTCCTGGGCGTTGATGCCGCTCAAGACTATATTGAACCGCCCTCCGAAACGCTTACCCTTCTCCTTCTTGATATTGACGATGACGAAGCCCTCGCGCTCGAGCTGCTTGACGGCAGCCCTTACGTTTCCAGCGTCGATCCTCCCCTTTACAAAGGTGTTCGTTGCATCGAGCGCGGTATAGGTGAATGTTGCCATAGGGTTATTTTACCACACGGAGTACTTCTTCGATCGTTGTCTGCCCGCGGAGTACCTTGAGAATGCCGTCCTCGATCATGGTGAGTACCCCTTTCTTTTCCGCGGCGCGTTGGATCGATTCTGCTGATGGATCCTTTATGATGACGTGGTGTATATCTTCGTCGATCCTGATGACCTCGTAGATTCCGACGCGTCCGAGGTACCCGGTCTTGTTGCACTTTGCACACCCCTTGTTGCGTGCGATCGGCGCTCCCTCGACAACGAAATCACTCGGGAGAAGACCGAGGCGTATAAGCTTTGGAACGGTTCGTTCGATATCAAGAACCGCGCGGTATAGGTCAACGACCTTCTGCGTCAGCCGGCCGCGCCCCTTGCAGTAACGGCAGACCCGCCTCACGAGTCGCTGCCCGATCACGACGTTGATAACGGACGACGCGAGGAACGGTTCAACGCCCATCTCAATGAGCCGCTGAATTGCAAGGAAGGCGTTGTTGGTATGGAGCGTCGTCAGTACGAGGTGTCCGGTCATCGCCGCATTGATGGCGATCGACGCAGTGTCGGCATCACGGATCTCGCCGACCATGATGATGTTCGGATCCTGCCGAAGGAGCGACCGTAGCCCGTTCGCGAATGTGAGGCCCGCGTTCGGGTTCACCTGCGTCTGACTGATCCCCTCAATGCCGTACTCGATAGGATCTTCGATCGTACAGATGTTGACCGATTCCTTCCGGAGCATCCGCAAGAGCGTATACAGCGTTGTCGTCTTTCCGGAACCGGTCGGACCGGTCACGAGGATCATCCCGTGAGGCTTCATCGTTTCCTGACGAATCGCGCGAAGGTCGTTTGCGCTGAGCCCGAGGGTTTTTAGGGAGAATTGGCGTTCGTTCGAATCAAGAAGGCGCATGGCGACCTTCGATCCGCTGAGCGTCGGTATGACCGCGACGCGGATCGCGATCTCGCGGCCGTCGAACATCGTGCTGAAACGCCCGTCCTGCGGAAGGCGGTGCTCATCAATCTTCAAATTCGCGATGAGCTTTATCCGCGTAACGAGAGAGGGCAGCAACTCAGAAGGCAGCTCAACGATCTTCACGAGCAAACCGTCGATTCGGAACCGTATCGAGATCTTTTCACGGTGCGGTTCGATGTGGATGTCGGATGCGTGCTGCAAGAGCGCGCGTTCGATGATGGTATTCACCATCGTGATCACAGGAACGTACTGCGCCATTTTCTCCGCGGAGTCGTGCACGGCCATCGCCTGCTGCGTGCTCTCCTTGATGATCCGCGCAAAATCGGTCGAGAGATCGGACTTGTACCTCCGGAGGGCTTCATCGATATCCTCCGGCGTCGTGATGAACACCTGCGGCGTAAGTCCCGTCTTTCGCTTTATGAAATCGATCGTCTGAGCGTTGTCAGGCGCGGTCGTTGCGACGTGGATGGCGTCCCTCGTCTTCTTGAACAAGACGACAGAATGCTGCTCCGCGATCTCCTTCGGAATGAGGTTTAGAACGAACGGAGAAATCACCCGTTTCCGCAATGTGACGGTCGGCGTGCCATAGTATTCCGAAAGAGACTCCAGCAGCTTTTCTTTTGATCCGTTCCCGATCTCGAGCAGGACGTGGTTCAGGTGACGGTCCTCGTCTTTTGCGCGCTGCAGCGCTTCCTTGAACTGTTCGCGGGAAAAGAACCGCTTTCGCTCCAGGATCTTCCAAAGGTCGCGATAGGACGTATCTCCGGTTTGATATGAAAGCATCATACAAGAAGGAAATTCGCGTAACGTAACATACGATTACGTCTACTCACCATATAACAATATGAAGAAGTTATCGATGATTGATTGCCCACAAGTTATACCCAATGCTTATTAACAACGTTGAATGAAATAACTTCATACCCAACCACGCCTCTGGGTTCCTGTCAAGGGTTACTAAAATCAGACACACTCAACCAATGCCGCACCAACAGCATATCATGTCATGGGTGCTGCTGACTAAGGCTGTTGCCGCTGTTATTGCTTGCTAGAGGCGTCGAACGAATGGACTTTCGGAAGAAATACACGATGACAGCGAACGTCACGACCGGAGAAACCCAATACGGAATGTTGATCCCAAAGCTGTCCATGAGCATGATCGCCCCAAGGAAGAAAATCGAATACATTGCGCCGTTCTTCAAGAATGCGTACTTCTTGATACGATCGATGTTCCCGATGGTGAGCTGGCGCACGACGATTGCTCCGATCCCGTTTCCGATCAGGATCAGCGGTACCGAGAGCGTGAACGCGAACGCGCCGAGTACGCCATCGATCGAGAATGTCGCATCAATGACCTCGAGGTAGAAAACCTTGCTCAGATCCGACATTCCCGGGTTCATGAGGCGCTGCTCCGCCTGCTCGGCGTTCTGCTTAAAACCGTGCGTGATGAAGAATGCTGTCGAGCCGATAACGGCGCTGAACCCCATGAGCGGGTCTTGTCGCTGGGCGAAGAACACAATTGCCGCCAGCATCACGGACACGACCGCGTAGAACCAAACGCCGTTCGCGAAGAAGAACCGTTCTCCGAAGAGACCGAAGTTCTTCTTTTCCAAAAACAACCAGTGAAAAAACAGGAATACGAGGAACGTTCCTGCCGCGGTGAGCAACAGGGGCGCTGACCGTTCAACCGCGCTCACCACTTCGGGATCACCGCTGAACGTCGCAGTAAGCGAACCGAAAAACCCAAGCGACGGCGTTGCAATCCACACGATGATCCACGGCAACAGCCCACGAACGAGGAACACTGCAATGAAAATGCCCCACTTAATGAACCAGCGACGCATCCTCCTGCCGACCGTCGAGAGCACCTCTGCGTTGATGACCGCGTTATCAATGCTGCTTACGATTTCGAAGACCGACAAGCCGGCAACGACAAGAATGATTGAAAAAATACCCATATCGACTCCGATCAGAATACCACGGCTACTATGATGTCACAATAAACTCCCTGTTCGTGAACGGGGTGGTGAGGGGACGGCAGTGCCTAGTATGTCGTCCCCCCGAAAGATCGAATGGTAACTAGGATTGTTGTTGACCTACACGCGCAGGGGCGGAGCGAGGGTCTGCACCTCCAGACCGCGCTCGACGGCGAAGAGAGAGAGCGAGTACCGCGAGCCGTTCTCGCCACGGACGAAGATGCTGGCGCCCTCCTCGAGCTCTACGATGTGACCTCGGCGTCGTGAGGCATGCTCTCGTGAAAACCAGCCGGCGTGATCCGGATGAACTCCGCTTTCTCGTGGAGCTCATCGATCGTTCGCGATCCGCAGTAGCTTAGGCCGGACCGTAATCCCCCGACCATCTGCAAGAGAACGTCCCGCGTTGAACCGCGGTACGGAACGACCGCCTCGACGCCCTCCGGAACCATCTCGTTGAATGTCGTGTCGTCCGTCGGCTTGTTCTCGCGCATCATGCGGCCTTTCGCGGCGCCTCGCGACGCCATGCCGCGGAATACCTTAACCTTCCGGCCATTCCGCGTCACCAGTACGCCCGGACTCTCGTCGGTTCCTGCGAACAGGTTGCCGCACATCACCGTTGACGCGCCTGCGGCAAGCGCTTTTGTCGCGTCGCCTGACGTCTGAATGCCGCCGTCAGCGATGATCGGGATACCGCTCTTCTTCGCGGCCGATGCACAGTCCATGATCGCGGTGAGTTGCGGTACGCCTGCTCCCGTCACGATCCGTGTGATGCACGACGACCCGGGTCCGACCCCGACTTTAACGGCGTCGACGCCGGCCCTGATGAGGTCCTTGGTCGCTTCGGCGGTCGCGACGTTTCCGGCGACAAGCTCGACAGAACCGAATTTCTCGCGTATCGCCTTGATGGCATGGAGCGACTGGTCGGCATGTCCGTGCGCGATGTCGAGAACGAGCGCATCGGCGCCAGCCGCAAGCAACGCATCAGCGCGGTCGATGTAATCATCCTTCACGCCGATCGCCGCGCCGACGAGCAGCCTGCCGTTCCGGTCATGCGAAGCGTTCGGAAACTTCTCACGTTTGAGGATGTCCTGGAGCGTTATGAGCCCCACTGGTTTCCCGGCGCCATCAACCAATGGCAGTTTTTCGATCCGATGCTTATGGAGCAGCTGTTTTGCCTGTTCGCTGGAGATGGAAGGGTCTGCGGTCACGAGTTTTTCTTTCGGCGTCATGATCGTGCCGACCGGCGTATCAAGGTTATCCTCAAACACCGTATCACGCGCTGTCACGATGCCGGTCAATTTCCCCTGCCCGTCGATGATGAGGAAGCTTGTGATCCCGTACCGCTCACGGTTTCGAAAAAGTTCACGCAATGTCGAGGATTCAGGCAGCGCATACGGGTCGCCAATAACGACATGACTCCACCGCTTAACCTTGGTGACCTCATCGACCTGCTGTTCGATCGTCATGAAACGATGGATAATACCGAGTCCCCCTTCGCGGCTCATCGCGATCGCCATGGCCGATTCCGTAACCGTATCCTGGTTTGCGCTGATGACCGGAACGTTGAGCGTCAGGTTTCTCGAGAACCGGGATGTTACCGAAATATCCTGCCTCGAAGATACCGGCGTCTTCTTAGGGATAAGCAAAACGTCATTGAAGGTCAGGCCGAGCGAAATATCGTTTGATTGTTTCATGGACAGAAAGGAATACCGCCGGACGTATCCGGCACTTGCGTCAGGGTTCGAACAACTATATCGTACGGCGGGATCCGCCCAGGGGTCAAGGTTTATGCCTATGTATACGACGTCCGTAATCCCTGTTCACGGTTAAACCGCTCGATCGCAAGCGAGATCAGCCGATCGAGCAACTCGGCGAACGGGACGCCGCTCGCCTGCCAGAGCTTCGGGTACATACTGATCGTACCGGTGAATCCCGGGATCGTATTGATCTCGTTCACGAGGAGCGTACCGTCCTTCTTAAGAAAGAAGTCCACGCGCGCCATGCCTTCGCAGGTTAGCGTTTTGAACGTCCTCACGGCCAACTCCTTCACTCTCTCCACGACATCCGCTTTGACTTTCGCGGGAATATCAAGCGCCGCGCCGTGCTCGTCGATGTACTTCGCTTCATAGTCGTAGAATTCGTGCTGCGACTTCACCTCACCGGGCAATGACGCTTCCGGCTTCTCGTTCCCAAGTACTGCACATTCAAGTTCGCGACCGACGATGGCTTCCTCAACAATGATCTTGGTGTCGAACGATAGCGCATCCGCAACACCAGCCTCGAATTCTTTCTTGTTGTGCGCCTTATGGATGCCGACGGACGAACCGAGATTCGCGGGTTTGATGAAAACCGGAAGCCCAAGTTCCTTTTCCACGTTCTCAAATGAAATGTCGTTCGGCTTCACGCGGTCGAACGTCAGGAACTTCGGCGTCGGTATCCCTGCCTCTCGGAGCAATCGTTTTGTCACGTCCTTGTCCATGCCGACTGCCGATCCGAGCACGCTCACGCCGACGAACGGTATGTTCGCAAGCTTCAGCAGTCCCTGCACAGTCCCATCCTCGCCGAACGGGCCGTGCAGCACGGGGAACACGACGTCGAGGTGCCCCAGCGGCTCGCTGCCCGACATCGGCACTAGTTGATTTACTGCTTCTCCCGGCACCAATGCCACTTCCCTCGCGGATGCGGTGTTCAGTTTTATCAGAGAAGGATTCTCTGCGTTCAGCAAAAACTTCGAGGCCTCGTTCAGGTACCACTTCCCCTTCTTGTCGATGCCGATCAAAACGACGTCGTACTTCTTCCGGTCGAGCGACTCAATGACGCTCTTCGCGGACTGCAGCGACACCTCGTGTTCCGCCGACCTGCCACCGAACAATATACCGACTCTGAGCTTCTTCATATACGTAGTGTAGTGCTAGCGGTCCTCATCGACAAGAGAGATCATGCACGGCTGAATGGCGCATTCGATATACAAACGAACGATGATATACTGATGATGGATAACATTAATACTACTACTATGGCATATAAGAACGTCGGGTGGGCTCTCTATATCATCCTTGGCATCGCATTCTCGGTGATCATTTCATGGGTTGATAACATCTTTTACGATCTGGGACCGAACGGCTACTACGGCTTCATCCACAGCTGGCCGTTTGAAACGGTTAGAATGGGCGAGTTCTACAACATAACGCTCTGGAGCAACGGCGTGTTCAATGTCATCATCTGGCTTGCGGCCCTCTTCGGAGTACCGTTCTTGATCCGATACTTCATGAAGAAGTCGCGCGCACATCAAGCGCCTCCGCCCGACAATACTTCCTCACAGCACTAACCGCACACTTCCTGTAGGGTCCCACGAGAGCGGAACGAACGCGCAACGCGCGGAGCACGCGCGAGTGGGGTAAGTGGCACATACCCGAAGCCGGAGCAAAGAAGTTTCAACGACTTCGCGCAGGCGTAGGGTATATTGACGCATGGTGCCCCCCAGAGGCCCGACTACGCGTACGCTTCGTCGGATAAAAATCGTTTCTTAATAACGGCTTTGCCTGAGCCTGTCTTACAATATATTTCTAATTTCCTTGCAATAGCTTCTGTCCGGACGGCGATATAAAATTGCAGTTCAAGAGGTAATATATATCGTAATGATGGTGTTTTGCCATTTCGATGCTCAGTAAGACGACGTTCTACATTATCGGTCGAACCGATGTAGAGCGACCCATCATTGCATCGAAGTCCATAGACATACCATATATTTCTTAGTTGGCTTGCCAACCGAAGCTTGAGCGTAGGCTGGTGCCCCTCCACGGTCTTGGAACTGGCTTCTACAAGCATTGTAAGGCTTTTCCAAGCTATTTCCAGGGGCTGATTTGACGTCTCTCGGTCGGGGTCTGGAATTCAAAATGAGACAAATGAGACACGACATAGGGGGTCTGTCTCGTGTCTCATTTCCTGTCATTTTTGCCCAAGTATAGCCTAAATTAGGCTTTTTACGGCTGTACCATTCTTAAATTTTCAGAAACCCTTCAACTAACCAAGAAAGCGTTCTTTTAGATATGCAGTTAAGCGCCTCATTTCTTCACGATGCGGGGCTGCTTCCTTTGCACGCTCGGTTTTTGATAACCCTGATATTCGTTCTTGTGAGCCTGATTCAATTCGAAATGCTCCATAGATACCCTGCGGTGCTTCCACAAGTCGCAATTCGTCAGGGAGTATTTCACCATTTTCTGTTCGTTGACGATAATAATCATCAAGAATTTCTCGAAAGCGACTAGCTAACCGTTCATTCTCTTTCTGCCATTGTTTGGTCAACTCGGGACTACCATACCATCCCTCCGGTTCCGGTGCTTCAACGCTGACCCACGGAAGCGCTTCGGCTTGATCGTCATGACCCTCGCATGATTGTCCCGTGGTTAACCCATGCGCCCAAAGTCCGACGACGGTTTCTTTGATGCCTGGATCGATGGGTCCTCCTAGACGATCAGCGATTTGATCGGCTTCTTCAGATAGTTGTTGCTATTCTTGTTCTTTGGCGACTCGTTCTGCGGCCGGGTGTTCGGGAGAAATACGTTCCAATTGATTTTACCAATTTATTGGGCTTCCCCTCTGGTTGCCTCGTCTATCAACTTCCCTTGCAAATCTCTAGCCGCTTCTAAAAGCTCTGTTGTTTTATATGATACATCAAAATGTCCCTCACGCATCATTATGGTTTCATCTCCTTCGCTTTGGCGTTTTTGCCAGTTGTCAACGAATTCTCTTTGAATAAAGTCGAGCATATCGTTAGCAGAGAATTTCTTTCCACTTGCCTCAATTTCGGATCTCGTCTTATTAAGACGGTCTTGAATAAATGGATTATGCATACCTCGCATCATGGACATTTCCGTACCTAAGCGTTTAATCAGCGCTTCACTTCTTTTTTCTGCCGGGGAGTTTTCAGCATTCCTTTTATATTCACCACTAAGATTTCGCAAAGCCTTGGAACGAGCTTCTTCATTAAGAAATTTGGCTTTATCTAATGTATGCCAAACCATTTCCGAACTCCCGGGTTCTACACCTTCAGGAATTTTTAATCGTTCCGCCCTGGTTCGCTTTGCCTGTTCTTCGGTTGCCTTCATTTTCTCTAGGCGCTCTCCGGTAATTTTCCAAGACATGGCCTGCGATTTATCTATGGAACCGTCTGGATTTATTGTTGCGCCAACCAAAACCTCCCTGCTTTCTTGCGAAGAATCTTCCGGGACTTGCATCTCTTTGGGGTTTATACCCATCTCTTCTGGCGAAGGTCCGCCTCGTTCAGCTGACATAAGTTTGCTAATTATTTAATTCATTGCTCTAAATCTAACTTGAATTGTATCACAATTTCTTTGATTTGTAAAGGATTTCTGAACTTTTTAAGGCAATTAGTTACCAACAGTTTACCTACTCCAACCATCCTGGACTCCCTAGCGGGGTTGCGTCATCCCTTGGGGCATGACTGACCAAACCATGGGGCTCAAGGGAGCTGGAGCCCAAACCAAAGAACAGCTCCCGATCAAGGTGAAGTACTGCCTTTACGCTCGGAAGTCGACCGAGAGCGAGGAGCAGCAGATCCTGTCTATCGATAGCCAGATCAAGGAGATGCTAAAGATTGCCGAACGTGATGGGCTGGAGATTGTCGAGATCAGAAAAGAAAGCCATTCAGCCAAAGCCGTTGGACAGCGCGACGTGTTTAACGGACTCATCAAAGACATCCGAGACGCTAAGTTTAGCGGCGTCCTCACGTGGGCACCTGACCGATTGAGCCGGAACGCCGGTGATCTTGGTGCACTCGTGGATTTAATGGATCAAAAGTTACTCCTGGAAATACGCACATATAATCAAAAGTTCACGAATTCGCCGAGCGAGAAATTCATGCTGATGATTCTCTGCTCACAGGCAAAACTGGAGAATGATAACAAGAGCGTGAATGTAAAACGCGGACTCCGGACTCGTTGCGAACAAGGACTGCGGCCAAGTATGGCTCCGACCGGCTACTTAAACGAAAAACGAAAGGATAGGCCGTGTGAGGTGATCGTTGATTCAGAACGGGCTCCAATGATCAAGCAAATGTTTGAGAAAGTGGGAAATGAGCAGTGGTCGGGGCGGAAACTCTACCACTGGTTAAGATTCGAGGTGGATTTCAAAACAAGAAGCGGTAAACATTTATCGCTTAGTAATATTTACATTATTCTTAAGAACAGTTTTTACTACGGTGTCTTTGAATATCCGGAAAAGAGCGGCAACTGGTATACCGGAAAGCATAAGCCAATAATTCAACAAGAGCTGTACGACAAGGCACAAGAACAACTTGTCCGGAGCGAAATCAATAAGCACAATCGGGAGTTCGCCTTCACGAAGTTAATATCCTGCGGCCTCTGTGGATCAGGCATAACCGCCAGTGAGAAATTCAAGAATCAAAAGAATGGTAATGTACATCGATATGTCTACTACGGTTGTACCAAGTCCAAAGACAAAAATTGCGCCTGTGGGTATATGCGAGAGGAAGAAATTATTGAACAGATTGTGAAGCTACTGGACACCCTCGATATGAACGAGCTGGGTATCAAGCATAAATTCAAAGATGAAGTTGCCAGGTATAATAGGTTCCGAAAAATCGCTTTAGGTAAAAGTAAAGAAAAAGAATCTGGAGAAACCTTTGATATGAAAGCTTACGCCGTCTACCTCCTAACCGAGGGATCGATGACGGAGAAGCGAGAACTGTTGGCGAATCTTAAGAGTAGGTTAACCCTGAAAAACAAAGTTCTGTCACTTCAGGGCGCGGTGTAAATAGCTGAAATTATTACCGGACACAACAACACAGCGAATCGATTTGCTGTGTTGTTTCTAATCTTTACCGAAGAAGGGCGGTCTCACTAGCATCTCGACCCTCCCGCTCCCTCGATACTAAATGTTGCTGGTGCCCCCGAGAGGAATCGAACCTCTATCTTAGGATCCGGAATCCTACATTCTATCCGTTGTCCAGCGGAGCCGGATCCGGCCTTTAGGCCGGAAACTATTCACGCCCTGATGGTGCCCCCGAGAGGAATCGAACCTCTATCTTAGGATCCGGAATCCTACATTCTATCCGTTGAACTACGGAGGCGCCATCAGGGCGCGAACTCAATAACTCTCTAAATTATGCGGCTTTCTGCTTCAACGCCTTTTCGATCTTCCCGATATCGTCCGGACTCGTCAGGTCGAGCCAACGGTCCTCGAGTTCAAACACGTTGACCGATTCTTGCTCCGCAATGAGGTTGATAGCATCCGTTATCTCATATTCGCCACGAGGCGATGGCTCGAGGAGTTCGATGACGTCAAAGATCTCCGGAGTGAAGTGGTACAGGCTCGCGTTGATGAGGTCGCCGACGAAGGTCTTCGGCTTTTCAATGATACGATCAAGGGAACCATCATCTTTAAGCTTCAGGATGCCCATTCCCTGCCATGCCGCGGTCCGGTACCCGCCGATCCACGTCGAAGGCGTTTCGATCGTCATCTTGGTAAGATCCTTCACGCTGTAGAGATTGTCCCCGGCAACGACAACGAACGGACGGTTGCCGACTGCGTTCTTGACGTTCTCGACCGCCGCAGCAGTGCCATATCGCTCATGGAACCGATGCTGCTCGATAAGGCGGATGTCGGGAATACCGCGGTACGGTACGAACGCGTGGTTCTGGTAGCCGGTCACGATGATGATTTCCTTAAGTCCAGCGCTACGCAACCGTTCAATGATGTAGTCAAGGAACGGCCGACCGAGCACCGATAGAAGGTGCTTCGGTTTGTTGTTGGAGAGGTCCTTCATCCGGGTCCCCCGCCCGGCGGCCATAATCACAGCAATGGTGGTCATAGATACAGATAACAGTTTAACGACCAGCGGCCCTTTTGGCGAGGCGGTACGCAAGGTACCACGCGCGCTGGTATACGAGATTGAACGCGCCGGCGTACTGATGGACCGTGCCACCGAACCCCATTTTGAACCGGGTAATACCGTTCCAGCGATGATCGACCGTTCCTTCTGGTGCGATCCCGAAAAAATCGTACACCGAACACCCGAGGCCTTTCGCGCGAACGATCGATTCCCACTGCAAGAGGTGCGGCGCCATGTGCTGGTGGTGTTCCGCGGACGAAGCGCCGTGAAGGTACGTCAAGGTGGATCCGAAACGGACCATGAGACCGGCTGCGACAGGAGTCGTATGCATCCGAGCGACCGCGACCTCAATCGAGTCTCCCAACGATTCGACCATGGTCCGGTAGTACGGTAACGGAAAAATGCCTATCTTCTGCCGTTGTGCAGTTTCTTTCAGTAACGCAAGAAATTCCTCGACGTCGGTAGGCGACCGGCTGAATCCCACGGTTACTCCGTGGCGCTCGGCGAGCTTGATGTTATACCGCGTCTTCTGGTGCATGTCGCTCAGAAGCGTCTGCTCGTTCTTCGTAAGATCAATGAGGAGCGTGCGTTCCGGATGGACGCCCGACCCTTCGGAAAAGCCGACGTCCTGGGGCGGAATTAGGTTCGGCTCGATCTTCAAGAACATGGTATCCGGCGTACGGACCGAGTCGACGTGATTGATGAACGCCTTCCAGACCTCGTGCTGACGGTCGGCAGGAAGCGCAGGATCGATGATTGGACCCCGCGGAACAAGGATGAATGTTCGTAAAAGTCTCGTCGTATGCTGTACGAGAAGCGCGACTGCGGCGCGTTTGCCGTCGAGAAGAACCTCTATCCGTTCGGTGTACTTTCCTGCTGCGCGCTGAAAAACGCCCCACTGCCAGCTCTGCAGGAATTCATTTGGTTTTGTACAACGAAGAACGAATTCGTCCCACCCCTCGGAGTCCTCGGCGCGTCGAATGTCGCACGAGCTCACGGCTTCTTGCTTAAAGCTTTCAGAGCAATGCGTATTCTGTCACGGACGTCGGTAACGTCCCGTCCGATGTGCCGGAGCGCGTCGTTCGCCTCACGTCTCGTGTACCCAAGCCGCTCAAGGGCGTCAATGACCTCATCTTCGGCTGGGGTAGCGTGCTGCGTTAGCGTACCAGAGAGCTCAAGGATGATCCTCTCTGCTGTTTTCTTCCCGATCCCGGATGCCCGCGTGAGCGGTACTGGATCCCCGTCGATTATCGCCTTCCGGACCTCAGCTGCCGAAGTCTGGCCAATGATCGCAAGCGCGGAACGTGGTCCGACGCCCGATACCTTTATCAGTGACTCAAAGAGTCCAAGCTCATCAGCTGTACTGAAACCGTAGATCTCAAGCGTGTCAGCCCCAGAATGAAGGTGTGTAAAGACATCAACAGTGTTTCCCTCAGGAACGTTAAGTAACGACGGCCCGACGTTAACGCGATACCCAACGCCCCCGACATCGATAACGACCGCGCGCGCGTCCTTCACCCGAATTGTGCCATGGAGATATGCGATCATAGTACTGCAACCGTACGCCTGCACACTACCACCGTGCACGCGGTTTCGACAAGGTTACATCGCCACGATGCGTATCCCCTTAAGGAACGTCGTGCTGAAGACGTAGGTTGGATATGGCGATTTTGTGCTGCTGAATTTCTTCGTTGTTGCGTTCCACGAAAAGACCCGCACACCAGGGAGCCCGTTCGAGTACATCGCGGTTAGCACTTCGTCCTTCCCGTCGAAGTTCACATCCGAGCCTGCGACATCGACTCCGCCCCTGAACTGGGTGCTTCCGGCAAAGAACTTTCCCATGAGGCGCGCTTTTCGATTCGAGTATGAGTACACGCGAACATCGGTAGCGCCGGGGGCCGGTGAAACGAGTATTTCCTTGATGCCGTCACCATCGATATCGGCGTTTCCAACCTTCATTCCACCGTTGAAGCTTTTCGCGTATGCGGAAAATGATGTCCGTTTAACGACCTTCTTTGTTTTTTTATCGTATTCGTACACCTCGACAGTCGATTGCCTGCCCTTCGATGCGGGCGCTACGATGATCTCGGCAAACCCGTTCTGGTCGAGGTCCGCGGCCGCAATGTTCACGCCACCACGATACTTCGATGACTGTGCCGAAAATTCAGCGAACCTCGTGAATTTCTTGCTCGTTGGGTTGTACCGGGAAACCCTTACGAATCCGGGATAGTTACCAGCAGGCGCTATGACAATGTCATTAAAACCGTCACCACTAACATCTGCGACCGCGACCGCAGCACCGGTTTTCATTTTCTTCGTGAAAGGGAAGTACCGTGTTACGAGTTTTCCCTTCAAAGTATACAGCTGAACCTCAGGAATGCTTCCGATGCCTGATCCGACGACAACGTTCGAGCCACCCTTCCGCTCGATGTCCCCGCCAGAGATAAAGAGGCCGTTACGGTAACTCGCTTTGTATGCGTTAAATGACGCGATCGACTTACTGCCGGCTGTCGCGCTGTAGACCTTTACCTGTGGCTTCCCTCCTTTTGCTTGGGTTGTTACGAGGTACGCAGGAAGGGGATTTTCCGGCGGTGGTCCTCCTGCGCTGCAATCATAGGATACTGCCGGCCTGTTAGTCGTTGTACCGCACCGGTTGACATCCTGACACGCGCGCATACGTAATCCGCTGACGCAGGGGGTCCACTCCGAGCACGACCATCGTTCTGAACATGCTTCCCATGCCGGGTTTTGCGCAGAACACGTCTGGCTCTCGATCGGCCTGTTGTAGTCTGAATTGCATGCGGTCTCGGCAACATCGATGCAGCTCCGAATTTGCGACCCATCCTTGCATATCGACCACAGCGTACACGACCAATCCGGCACGCAGGCTTTCGTCTCGGTCTTTTTCGATGCAACGTTCGAAAGCGCAGACTCGTTTCCCGCGTCGTCCTTGCTCTTGATACCAAAGTAGTACGTCGTTCCGGGATTAAGGCCTGCAACGGTCATCGTCTGCACGGTGCTAGCTGGGAATGGGGTTGGGGGGTTCTGTGCGGTCACTGCGCTTGCCCAGCTGTTGTTGTCAAGAGGCGATGTCGAGTAACGAACGGTGTAGCTTGCCGCGGTGCCAACGTTCTCGTCGTCTCCCGGTGCTGACCAGATCAGATTGGCACTGTTCGTAGAATCGGCAGCAACAGACTGAACAGAAACTCCGCCCTGAAAAGCAAATTGGAGAACGAGACCTCCAAGGATGCTCGCAAGCCCGATCGCTGCAACGAGATAAATGCCGACTGAAATGGCGTGGGCGATTTTAACGCTCCGCTGCACCTCAGTATCGACCCTAATATACCGTGGCATAGTTCTACTCACTACTGTAGTAGGTTTAGAGGGGGCGCGTCAATGATGTGCTGTGCATCTGTTTCGGACATCATGCTACACTCATTGTATGTCATCTTTCAAGCTAGCGTCGCGCTTCAAGCCGACCGGCGACCAGCCAGGTGCAATAGAAAAACTCATAGGAGGATTGCATCATAGGGATAAAGTTCAAACGCTCCTCGGTGTCACTGGTTCAGGCAAGACGTTCACGATGGCGAACGTCATCGCGGAACAGAACCGCCCGGCGCTCATCATCAGTCACAACAAAACGCTCGCAGCGCAGCTCGCGAGCGAATTCAGGGAATTCTTCCCTAAAAACGCCGTACACTACTTCGTCTCATACTACGACTACTACCAGCCGGAGGCGTACATACCCCGGACGGATACGTACATCGAAAAGGAGAGCGATATCAACGAGGAGATCGACCGGCTCCGCAACGCAGCGACGCGCGACCTCATCACGCGCCGCGATGTCCTCATCGTCGCTTCGGTTTCGTGCATCTACGGCCTCGGAAATCCCCTTGAGTACAAGAAGGCGGCGTTTACGCTCACGGTCGGACAGCACCGCTCACGCCAGTCCATTCTCACGAACCTCAACAGCATCCTGTACCTGCGGAATGATACAGACCTCCAGCGCGGTACGTACCGCGTTCGGGGCGATACGCTCGACATCATTCCTGCCTACGAGGAGCAGGGCGTCCGCATTCAGTTCAACGGTGACGATATCGAACGGATCGCGATGTTCGATCCGCTTACCGGTACAGAACATGAGCAACTCCAGCATGTCGAGATCTTCCCCGGCCGTCACTTTGTCACGCCGCAGGATACAATGACCGGCATCATCGACACAATCAGGAAAGAGCTCCGGGAACGGGTCGATTCCCTTAACCGGATCGGAAAAAACCTCGAGGCGCAGCGACTTTCGCAGCGTACGAACTTCGATCTCGAAATGCTCGAAACGGTCGGGTACTGCAGCGGTATCGAGAACTACTCGCGGTTTTTTGACTTCCGTGAACCTGGTCAACCGCCATCAACGCTCCTCGACTACTTCCCGAAAGACTTCCTGCTGTTCATCGACGAGTCGCACATGACGGTCCCACAGCTACGGGGCATGTTCGAAGGCGACCGTTCTCGGAAGCAAGTGCTCGTCGACTACGGCTTCCGCCTGCCATCAGCGCTCGATAATCGTCCGCTGCGGTTCGACGAATTCAAGCAACGCATCGGACAGCGCGTCTTCGTCTCTGCAACGCCGGATGAATACGAGCTAACGGAATCTTCGCTGGTCGTTGAACAACTCGTACGTCCGACGGGGCTCCTTGATCCGGACGTAGAGGTGAAGCCGACGAAAGGACAGGTCGACGACCTTCTTTCCGCGATCAAGGCGCGGGTCGCGAAGAAGCAGCGCGTCCTCGTAACAACACTCACCAAACGCATTGCCGAAGACCTTTCAGACTACCTCAAGGAACTCGGCATCAAGGTGCAGTACCTCCATGCCGACGTCGATACGATGGAACGGCTAGAGATTCTGCGCGATCTACGCCTCGGCATCTATGATGTCATCGTCGGAATTAACCTGCTTCGTGAAGGACTCGATCTCCCCGAGGTATCGCTCGTCGCGATCGTCGACGCCGATAAAGAGGGATTCCTCCGCTCGAAGACCGCGCTCATCCAGACCATGGGAAGGGCGTCGCGCCACATCAACGGCCACGTCATCATGTACGCAGACCACATTACCGGTTCGATGCAACGCGCGATCGACGAGGTCGAGCGGAGACGCGCCGTACAGGAACGCTACAACAGAGAGCATAACATCACTCCGACAGGTATTATGAAAGCTATCCGCGACGACCGGCTTTCCGGCAGAAAGCTTGCGGAAGAACAGGTGCCGAAGCTGCCACTCGCAGACATACCAGACTCAGAGATCGGACGCCTCATGAGCGAACTCACTACCCAAATGGACCTCGCAAGCAAAAACCTTGAGTTCGAAAAAGCTGCGATACTCCGCGATCAGATCCAAGCACTTAACATGCGAATGGAAAAACCGAAAACGAAACGTCGAAATCAAATACGGAAAATGCCGAGACCCTTAGGAAAACACCGATAATATAGACGCATCATGACATTGCAACCCGGTCGAGAACACGTCGAAAACGATCCGTTAACGCAATTGCCACAACCTTCGAATACAAAAAAGAACCTCAGGATCGCGGGTGGTATTGTCGCCGTTTGCGCGCTCGCTGTATTCACCGTGCTCCTCTATAAAGGGATAATCGTACTGCCATCCGCAAAGACAAATACCAACCGCGGCGCGGACGCACCCCAAAACGGAAATACCAACACGACACAAAACAGCAATGAGGCGAGCACGCTCAATGCCAACACAAACACTGCCATCACCCGTCCTGCACCGTTGGTCCCCCAAAAGGCACCTCCAGTACCGCTTTCAACGTGGAATCCGGCATACACAGCAACTTCATCCGCATTGAAAAAAACACCCTCGACGCTCTCAAGAGGCAAGGCGATATGCGCGGCGGTGCCACATACCACGTGGACGGACCGGGACACACAATACGACTGCTATACCGACCTTTCGTCGGGGTTCCGTGATCCGCTGGTTTGCGACGAGATCGCGCTCGAACACCGTCCGTCGGCCATCGCGATTTCCGACGACGGGATACGCAATTGCATAAAGGGATTCGCGAACCTGTATGGGAATTTCGACTGCGCGGTCTACCCGCAAACCATCTATCGCGACTGGTGCTATCTGACAATCGCCTCTTTCGCATACGTCGATACACCGACGAACGACTGCGGTCCAATCGTCAGCGACGATCTACGAAGTTACTGCGAACGAGGACTGGTCCAGGGATCGATGTCCGATGCGTTGCAGCGCGGCCTCCAGTCGGCACTCGATATGACCTCGTTCCTATTCGCTACGTGCGCATTGGATACATACCCAGACATCACCGGAAAAATGCCGAACAATCCGCTATCTGCATACCTCCGGGACCGTCTGAACGATCCGACGGGAACGATCAAATGCAAAAATCCGTCGACCGAGGTTGAAACGGCCCGACACGACCTCACTACCGATACGGATCACGACGGCGTGGTGCTGTTTCTTGAAAACGTCTATGAGAGCAGCGATTCGAATAAGGACACCGACGGTGACGGCTACGGCGATTACGACGAAATAATGAGAGGGTACCGTCCGAACGGACAAGGGCAATACGAATATTAACCGGACGGGTCATTTCCATAGAGCGTTTCCACAAATCCCCAAACAATTATATAAAGCAACATAAGTTGATTTTTTGCTGAAAATGTGATATACTTACGATGAAATAAACATGAAATCTATTACTCATATTTCATTACTAATGGTCACGGAACAGGAAAGTTCTGTCCTTTAACTAATAACAATATGAAAGACGTCTTCTCTGACCTCGAAATGACTCCCCCGCCTCCGCCGGGAAACGTACCACAGCCGCCAACGCCACAACAGGATCCCGCGCGCGAACTTTCCGGCTATTGGAAACCGACGAGCGCGCCGACGCCCGAACTTCCAACGCCTGCCCGATCGAAGAAGTGGATCATATTCGTCGTTATCGGGGTTATCGTCGCTGGTCTCGCAGGAGGCGGATACTTCGCGTACAGCAGGGGGTACATCGCGATACCTGGAATAACGCCGAAGGCCGACCAGCTGTTCGATAAGATGGTCGATTCGATCTCCGAGATAAAGAACGCGCAGTACTCGCTCCGCCTCAGCATCAAGGGCGAACCGCGCGAATCGAAATATACGCCGATCTTCAAACCGGGCAACAGCAACGCGAACGTTTCGTTCCTTAACCCCTTCAAGCTGCGCGGTGCGGTCGCCGGCGTTACGACGGATGATGCAACGAACGTCAACACGAATGCCTCGACGAAAGAGAACCTCAACGCATCAAACACCAACAGCTACGTGATCGAAGATATCGGGGGAGATGTCGGACTCGGCCAGCCGACCAATCCGTTGCTTGGTCTTGGCGGGAGCTCTTCGGATCTTAGCGACTACTACTCATCGCTCTTCCAGTATATCCCGAGCGACATTAATCTCACCGGCGGCATAACGCTCTACATTGAGGCGGACAAGAAGCTGAGCCAGGCCGACGGATCGATCCGTATCGACGGTTCGTATACTGGAAGTGACGTCTCGGCGGCAGTTGACGTCGAGGCGCGCAAGAAAGGCGAGGAGCTCTACGGCATCATTAATAAGTTCCCGAACCTCTTCGTGGACACCACGGCGATCAAGGGAAAATGGGTGAAGCTAACGTCTGACGACTCTGACTGGTACGATCCGAAATCCCTTGACGAAATTGATACGCGCAAGTTCATCGATACGTTCAAGCGCATCTTCAAGCTCGCGCTGAAGGAAAAACTCTACACCGTAAAGCAAAAACTCCCCGCGGAAACGATCGCCGGCGTGAAATCGGAACACTATCTTATCACGTATGACCCGACGAAGGTCGCCGCCGTCTACGATGCGTTCATAACCGAAGAGCGTGCGAACAACAAGAATGTCGATGCGTACGAAACGCTTCATAAAAGCTTGATCGACCCCGAGTACCTCGCGATGCAACAGAGGGTAGCGGACAACTCCCGCGTTGAGGTATGGGTCGACAAGGTCAATGGGTACCTCCGTCAGGTAAAATCGGACCTCGTCATCGTCCCGCCCGAAAACGTCGAAAAGCTCAAAGACAAGCAGTTCCTCATCAGCATGACGTTGACGCTCGAAAAGGTGAACCAGAAGGTCTCGATCGATGCGCCCGGTAACCCCATTGATCTCGACGAAGCGACGCGACTCCTTACCGGTATCACAAAAGAGGACCAGCAGGCGGAAAAACAGATCAGCAGGATCACGGAGCTCCGGACCGTCCTGAACGCCTACCAACAGAAGGTCGGTTCGTATCCCGATTCGCTTGACCAGCTAACCCCGAAAATGCGGGAATGGAACGAACAATGCACGAAGGACGCGCAGGCCCGCAATGCCAACGCGAACACAAACGGGAGCTCCTACAGCCAAATGAATGATCCGTACGACTACAACTGCTACACGTATAAGAAATACGAGAAGAAATCAGTCAACATCACGGACGTCTACACCGAAAAAACGTACGCCCATACAAAGGACGGCGACGACTTCAAGGTTACGTACCAGCTGACGTTCAGCGACTCACCGCGGTATTCGTACTACAAAGAAACGTATGCGAACGGTACGAACACGATGACAAGTAAGGACTACTCGCTCGAGAAAGAAACCTCATCCGAAAAATATTTGCGCGAGCATCCGGTCAACACCAATTCAAACGTCAACACGAACAGCAGCCGCGTTTCGCCAGTTTCCGTATCACCGGTCACTTCAGCGGAAAAAGCACTGGGTGCAACCACTGCCACCTTCACCCTTGTCGAATACACCGATTTCGAATGCCCCTTCTGCCTAACCGGACACGATACTCTGCGCAGCGTCATGGCAAGCTACGGCAATAGCGTCAGATGGGTCATCCGGCAGTACCCGCTGGAATCGATCCATACAAAAGCACGTGGCGCTGCAATCGGCGCATTATGCGCACGGAAGCTCGGCACCCAACAACAGTATTGGAACTACGTCGATGACCTCTTCGTCGACATGAAGGCAAATCCGTCAACCACAACTGACCTTGCCTCGTTGGTTGCTTCCGACGTTGGGATTAATGCGACAGCGTTCTCGCAGTGCACCTCTTCCACAGAAACGGCAACACTGCTTGCAACAGACAAGGCGAGCGGCGACACAGCTGGCGTCACGGGCGTTCCGACGACATTCGTCCTGGACAAAAACGGTACAATCGTCAAGACAATCGCCGGGTCGCAGTCCATGAGCCAATTCACCGCAGCGTTCGGGTCATTGATTACCCCAAGCACTACTGACACTGACAACGACGGCATCAGTGATAACGAAGAATCGTTCCTCTACTTCACCGACAAGAACAAAAAGAATACTGATGGCGACTCCTACGACGACAAGACGGAAATCTGCGGGGGCTATAACCCTCTCGGCGCAGGGAAAAACCAGTACCCGCTCGATGCGCCGCTTACAGGATGTCCATAGGAGCCGTTAATCCGGTCCGTCCCGAACCGAGGCGAAAAATCACGAAGGTTGTATTAGTATTCGGCACCTTTGACCTCCTACAACGTGCCGCACTGCATATCCCGACCCGATAAACTATATGAGGACCAGTAGACGACGCTTCTTCCTCCGTGCATGAAAGACCCACTGTCACAATTCGATGATTCATTAAACGCCCGTAAAGGTCAGGGGTCATCGCCAGTTGATCCGCTGCAGCAGCTGCCACGCAGACGTTTTTCGTTGAACAAAAACATATGGCTTCCGATCGTCATCATGGTCGTGTTGGTCGTCCCGCTTGCCTGGTTTGGTGGAAAACGCGTCTGGGATGCGTATACGTTTCGCCGGTGGTTATCGAAAAACACAAATGAACTTCAAGAAAATCTGAACGCGTACACGCGCAATGGTCGCTATGACTTCTCAGATCAAAAAGCACTCAGGGCATATACCGATCTCCTTGGCTGGAGCGTTGACGACGTTAAATACATTATCCAGCTCAACCGTGTTAACGCGCTCAGGGGTGCTATCATAGATTACCGCACATTGCATGGCGTGTTCCCTGATACGATTGAACTGCTTGCGAATGCATACGATTCGCTCATCGCGGGCTGCAAGGAGCAAAAGGTCACCTGCACACTCAATTCGCTCGCACAACCGCTCGAAGACATAGCTATTGTTGATATCTACACCGATAAAACGTTTCCCTACGAGAAGAAGGGGGATGATTTCACGCTTGCATATCGGATGGGCGGCTGTAACAAGTCGTGTAGTAAAAATCTCTCCGAACTTTTCGTTAAGGGCAGGAATACAATGACGAGCGGTGATTTTTCTCTTGAAAAACCGCACACGAGCGACTACGGTGTTGGCAATACGACAAATGGGTCGAATGGAGCCGCGACAAACCAACTAACGAATGCCGCAGCAACTGCTGGTGACTCCGATGGTGACGGTCTTACCGATACCTTAGAAACAACTCTGTACATGACAAAGCCAACAAAGAAAGATACCGATGGCGATGGCTATGACGACGGAAACGAGATTATCCACGGATACAATCCGCTCGGCGCGGGCTCAACCACCGCTGCACAGCGTACGGCCTGGACGACGCCCATCTCCGGCGGTAGTGCCTTTACCGCAGGCGATGCCACCTCGCGATGGGATGGGGACTCCGCGACAGTGAGCTGGATCACAAGCAAGGAGTCAACATCGGTCGTGGAATATGGGACGACGAACGCCTACGGCACACGGATAGACAAGGGCCCTGCTTCCACCATCCATCATCAATTCACGGCGACTTCATCGACAAACCTCTACTATGGGATCTGGTCCTGCACACCCACGCCCGATCCGGCATGCGCATACCTGGATGGCGTCGCTACATACCCCACGCCGCCCACAACGCCGCCCACAAATGATGCGACACCGCCGGTCATTTCGAATGTTTCCGCAACCCAGCGCGCATCGGATAGCTACGTCGTTGTACGCTGGACTACCAATAAACGAACCAATGGGTATGTACAGTTCGGAATGGATGCGTCATATCAGGAACAGAGCCGCGACTACTCACAATCAGAAACGGACCACTGGGCCGAAGTCTTCCCCGGATATGCGAGCGGGACCTATCACTATAAGATAACGGTCTGCGAGCCCTACCCGAACGATAAAGTGTGCGCCTCGACTGAAGACCGGACTCTGCCGATAAAATACTCTCAATGAGTCGAGAGGTTACTGTCCTCGCCTTCGGCACCTTTGACCTACTGCACAAAGGCCACCGGTCATTTTTACGACAGGCGAAACGGCTCGGGACAAGGCTCGTCGTCGTCGTAGGGCGAGACTCGACCGTTTTGAAACTGAAACGGAGAAATCCGGTACATTCTGAAACTGAACGGCTTACCGCTGTCCGGAAAAACGCTTTCGTCGATCGCGCTGTCCTTGCACTGAAGGATCCGGCGAACCGCTTCGCACTCATTAAGCGCCTGAAACCAAACGTTATCGCTCTCGGGTACGATCAGTGTCACTACACAAAAAACCTCGCGAGGGATCTAAAAAAGCACGGCATCCGATGTACGGTCGTACGCCTTAAACCCTTCATTCCCTCCCGGTACAAATCCTCTCTTCTCCGTAAGACCCTTGCCCGTAAACGAAAACCCTGATATACTGCTCGCGCATCCGATTAACTCACCCTAGATACTAAAGAACCATGCCGATCAAACACGCAGCGTTCAAGTCAATGCGACAGGCAGAGCGCCGTCGCAGCCGCAACCTCCGCGTTAAGCTCAACCTGAAACGAGCAGTCAAGGCTGTCCGAAAGGCGGCTGCGGCAAAGGACAAAGCGAAGGCGTCCGATCTCCTCAAAAAAACGGTCTCGATCATCGACCGTGCGGCACAAAAGGACGTCATAAAGAAAAATACCGCAGCCCGGCTCAAGTCGCGCCTGCACGCCGCTGTAAAGAAACTCAGCTAGTCACCGCACATCCGGAGCACGAACAGCTCCAGGAGCGCCCGAGGATTATCTCGGGAATTTTTCAGTCGGTGGTCGATCTCGACGATCTCGTCGTGGGCGCGCAACAGCTCCGAGCGGGAGAATGTCCTTATCTGTTCAAGACTTTTTTTCACTACATACGGATGGAGTGAGAGCCGTGCTGCGATCGTCGAGGGGTTCGGTTCGCTCTTCGCGATATCAGCGATCGAGAGCAGTATCCGTATCTGGCGTGCGATCATGGTAAGAAGATACAGCTCGTTTGCGCCTGAGGCGAAGTGACGCTCGAGTGAAGCAAGCGCTGCACGCGCATTCTTCTTGCTGAGCGCATCGGTGAACTCGAAGATGTTCGCCTCGATCTTCTCGCTGATGTCGTTCTCGACGTTGCCGACCGTTATCGGCGCAGAGCGCTTCTGATTGACGAGCTTGTCGATCTCGTTTGTCGCGAGCCAGAGATCGCTCGAAATGATGCTCGCGAGACGCTCTGCTGCGGCTTGATCGATCGAACCGCCGCGCTCCTTCACCCTCTTTATGATCCAGCGTTCGGCGTCAGCTGGCCCCAACGCATCGAACATTTCTCTGTTCTTGCTGTGCTGAAGGACCGATGCGAGCGGTGAGGCTCCCTCGGCGTCCTTCGTACGTTTTTTCTGTATAACGTCATCGCCGATGAACACGACGATGGTATCATCGGGAACCGATTTCGACGTGATGAACTCGGCGATCGATTCCTGCGTCTTCCTGTCTGCTTCGAACGGACGGTCGATGATAACGAGCCGCCGCGAGCTCAAGAATCCCTGGCTCGACACGCACTGCTGGAACTTTTCGAACTTAAGACTTGCGCCCTCGAGCGAAACGACGTTCATGCCGGAGGGATCGTACTTCTTTATAAAGGCATTGCGAAGCTGATGCAGCCGTTCGCGCGAACGAAACGTATCAGCGCCGGAAAGGTAGATGATCATGGGATTGATCCCGTTAGAGAGTTCAATGATATCATTGTTGTATAAGAACTCAAAAAATTACTCAAGTTTAAGCGGCTCTCTAATGGGATTGACAGGACGGCTGTACAGTGATACCGTCGAGCGTTATCGTAGCAACATTCCAACGCAACCACAAACACCAACAAACCAGGGAGGGTATTGCTCGTAGACATCACGCTGTACGTATCTTGGTTCCCACGGGATTTCAACGTCCACCTTCAACTCGGAGGTACCAGCGATGAAACAACACCTGCATCTGTTGTGTGACCCAAGGTTCACGCCGTTCTGCCCGTACTGCTGGACTGCGGTCCAGAGGGACGGCGCGGTGTTCCCTGAGGCTTGCTCGGTATGCGGTGCGAAGCTCCTGCCTGCGGACATCGCGAACTGCGCTATCGTGCTGGGCGAGCTCGAGCTCGCGGAATCTCTTCCGTTCGGGCCGGAAGCGCTTCTGCTCGATTCCGCATCGGTCGCCACGGTTCCGGCGTCCGATGCCAATGGCATCTACAGCGCCACCGGAACTCTCGCCGTCACCGATGAGCACTGCACCGGCCACTTTCCCGGGTACCCTGTGTTTCCGGGCCACCTCTACCCCGAAGTGGCGAACCAGGTCTTCGCTGCGCTCATGTATGCGCTCCGCAGGCGGGCGTTCGGATTCGAGCTTCCGGATCCGTGTCGCGTCCCACTTGTGGGACGGTGGACGCGAGCAAAGGATCTTGCGTTCCGAGGGGAAGCGAAGCCCGGCGACATCATCACGATGAGAATCGTGACAACGCGTATCTCGGGAAGTAGAGACCGCGGCATGGTGATCGTCTCCTTCTCTTCCCTGGGAAAAGTCGGCGATCGCGTCGTGTACGAGGGGACGCAGACCTGTATGGTCTCGTCCAAGCATCCGGCCCAACACGTCGAGACGGCGCCGTTCACCAGCGTCGAGGTCCTTGCACCCGAACCCTTCAGTATCCCGGTCTCGTCGGGAGTAATCGGCGAGGACTGACACGCAGCTCACCACAAGGAGACCGCTATGACGGCCGAGCGATTGTTCGCGATCGCATACTACATCGGTGGGGTCGTCATGGTTCTCGGCCTCATACTGATGAACTGGAAGGTGTATTCCAGTGGCGTCGCTATCCTGATCGCCTTCGGGATCCTGGGCTGGATCGCCTGGGGCAAGGAGTAAGCGCCCGATCATCTGCACTGTCCATGAATTGCGCACACGCGCACAACGTCGACCTTCGGTCCCCCGAGGTCGACGTTTCCATTTCTATAATCTACAACATCCGCCGAGCCTGCGAGGCGGATTGTAAATCTTCATCGCGACCGAAGCGGCGAGGATCAGGGTGGCGGGCTTTGCCCGACGGGACCCTAGACGAGCCGCGAGGCGCGATTCCTCGCAAGGGAAAGGGAGGCTGTCGGAAGGGAAAACCGCTCAGGTTTTCCCTCCGAGTTTCTCTGTCTCTCCCCAATTCTTACCGATCTCAACCTCAACGACCGTAGGAACCTTTAATGTGTATACATTCTCCATTATTTCCTTCACCAGCGCCCCAACCTTATGAACATCCTTTTCCGGCACCTCGAACACGAGCTCATCGTGCACCTGCAGGATCATTTTCGACCCTTCTGATACCTTCGGCAACTGTTCATTGATGCGGATCATCGCGAGCTTGATGATGTCGGCCGACGTGCCCTGCGTCGGCATGTTGACGGCCATACGTTCCGCAGCAGCACGGATCATCGGATTCGACGACGTAAGCTCGGGAAGGTAGCGCCGCCTTCCGAACAGCGTCTCAACATATCCGCGGGCGCGGGCAGCATTGATCGTCTCTTCCATCCAATCCTGCAGCTCGTGGTACACCATGTAGTACTTCTCGATGAACGCCTGCGCCTCCTCCTTGCCGATCCCCTGCCGGCGGGCAAGGCCGGTCGCGCCCATTCCATACAGCACGCCGAAGTTCACCTCTTTTGCGGTCCGCCGTATCTCCTTTGTCACTTTGGCGATCGGAATGCCGTGGATCTCCGCTGCAGTACGCGCGTGTATGTCCTCGTTTTTGTTGAACGACTCGATCATTTTCTTTACGTCCGCGATCGAGGCGGCGATCCTGAGCTCGATCTGCGAGTAGTCCGCGGACAGTATGCGTTTGCCGCGGTCCGCTATGAACGCCTTCCGTATCTCCGCGCCGAGCTCCGTTCGGATCGGTATGTTCTGGAAGTTAGGATCTGAAGAGGATAATCGGCCGGTCGCGGTCACCGTCTGATTGAAGCTCGTATGTACGCGTCCGTCAGACGGATTCACGAGCTCCGGCAGAGCATCGAGGTAGGTCGATTTGAGCTTAGTAAGCTCCCGGTACTCCATGATCTTCCCGACGATCGGATGCGCATCAGCGAGCTTTTCGAGCTGATCAGCGGCAGTCGAAATGCCGGTCTTCGTCTTTCCGATGCCCTTCGTCGGAAGGTGCAGCTTATCGAACAGCACCTCTTTCAGTTGTAGCGGAGAAGCGATGTTGAACGGCGTACCGGCAAGACGGTGGATGCCGCTTTCGAGCGTTGCTATCCTCTTTCCCAGCTCTACGCTCATCGTGCGCAAGAAATCGACGTCGATCTTTACGCCGTTCCTCTCCATGGACGTCAGAACCGGTACGAGCGGCATTTCGATCGTATCAAAAACATCACGCAGCTGCCGTTCGTGGTTCAGCCGGTCTGACAGGACATGAACAAGCCGTTCTGTGTAGTCCGCATCCTCACACGAATACCACGACAGCTTCTGAACGGGAACCGTCTCTATTGGTAGCTGTTTCTTCCCTTTGGGTCCGATGAGCGCTTCGATCGGCTGCATCTCATACCCGAACTGCTCAAAGGCAAGGGCGTTCAGATTGTGCGCCCGTGAACCAGGGCTTAAGAGGTATGATGCGATCATCGTATCGAACGTCGCTCCGCGGAGCGTAACGCCCGCGGTTTCGAGCACGCTTAGATCGTACTTCAGGTTATGTCCGCGCTTCTCGATGTTTTTATCCTCAAGGATCGGCTGTAAATGGAGTAACCAGTCGCCCTGCAGTGAAACGAAGAATGCCTTTCCTTCCCCCCATGAAAAACTGATACCGAGAAGTTTCGCGCTCAGAGGATCGAGGCCGGTCGTCTCCGTATCGATCGTGAACGATCTCTGACCACGGAGTTTTGCAATGAACGCATCGAATAACGCCTGGTCGGCGACCAACGAATAGTCGTGGCCTTGCTTTAACGGAGGCGCAGAGTCGATCAGTAGCGCCTGCACCGCTGCCTTCTTCGATGGAGATTCCTTTTCCTCCTCTGCGTCATCCGGCAGCTTATTCAGCAGCGATGTGAATTCAAGGTCCCTGAACAGCGCCGCAACCTTCGAGCGGTCATAGTGCTTCCGCGCCGCTTCATCGAGCGAGAAGAGTACGGGAACATCCCGCGTGATCGTTGCAAGGCGCTTTGAAAGGAATGCGTCTTTCCGGCCATGCTCAAGTTTTTCCCTGACGCCGTCCGGAATATCTTTTGTTTTCGTGGACTTCTTTTCCAGTGCGCTGTACAACTTCTCGATTGTCCCGAATTTTGCTATAAGCTCGGATGCCGTCTTTTCGCCGATACCGTGGACCCCGGGAATATTATCGGACGGATCGCCGCGGAGCGCCTTGTAATCAATGAGCTGCGCAGGCAGGATCCCGAAACGTTCCTGTACGGCGCCCGCATCGTACGTCATTGTCTCGCCGAGTCCTTTCTTAAGAGTGTAAACGGTCGTATCCTTGTCGACGAGCTGCAGCGTATCCATGTCGCCGGTCACGATGACCTTTGGAATATTTTTTGCTTCCTTCACGATCGTACCGATGAGGTCGTCAGCCTCAAAACCGGCTTTCTCGAACATCGGAATGTTGAAGCTTTCGACGAGCTGCTTCACGAGCGGGATCTGGTCGTAGAGCTCTTGGGGAGCCTTCACCCTCGTCGCCTTGTAGTCCGCGAACTCCTCGTGACGGAACGTCTTCTCCTTCCGGTCAAAGCAGACGGCAACGTGCGTCGGCTTCAGTTCCTTGAACATCTTCAAAAGTACCGTCGTAAAACCGTACACGGCATTAATAAGTGTACCGTCCTTTTTCGAGAGCGGCGGGAGAGCATGAAAACTGCGGTGGATCAACGCGTTACCATCAACTATTACTAATTTTTTTCGTGTAGCACTCATAAGGTTAGAGCGCCTGCCTCGCACCCAAGCGAAGCGTACGGTGCGGGGTTTCCGTCGATAATCACGAGTTTTTTCCTGTGCTGTACCATACACTATTGAATGACAACACTGTCGCCATGACGATTAAAGTGACCCCGTATCTTCTCCCTTACAATCGTATTCAACAGGGAGATGTTCCGAAATACGAATTTCTCCTGCAGCGCATCGCCGTGCCGGACAGCGATGGCGTTGGCAACCACGTCGTGAAAATCTCTTAACGGCAGTGATTTTGACCGTTCGTGCATTTCATCATACGTCTTTGGAAAAATATTGTCTTGCAATATAGTGAGACATCGCACACCGAACAAACACGATTTCGTGAAATCGTTTTTCGCCTGTCGGGAATATCCGGTCCGAAAAGAGAACAACGCAGCAAGCGAAAAAGCCATATCGAAATTTATCCGCTCCACCAGATCAACCACGGCGATCGGAGGAGGCGTAAACTTCTCAATGACAGATTTTCCCGAAAGCGTTTTGCCGCTGACGCGCAAATCCCTGAAAAAAATATTCTGCGGAAAAGGACTGTCAATATGATGCTTAAGAAATTGAGCGTAGTGAAAGGGGTAGATGAGAAAATTTGCCGGAGGATTCAGTTCCCGCAGCATCGTTCTTGTCACAGGATTATCATTACTGAAAAGAACGCCGATTTCATAGTCGCTAATTTCCTCCTGATCGCCGCGTGCGCGCGAACCATAGAGGAAAATCGAGACGGGATGGAACCGCTCTTCAATGTGTCCAACAATCATCTCTAAATACTGGTCCATACGGATATTGTACCACGTAGCGCGTTAAAACGACGATTTGACGACGGGGCTGCTTCGCGATAGGATGCCCAATCAACCCGAAACAAACGCAGCACCTTGAACTCTCTCCTATCGGAGATACATACCCTACCCCATACAGCGTCGGTCGTTTCGGCGCAAGCGAGGTGAACTTTCATGCCAGCGTTCGACTACGGTAATCTTGCGGTGGTGGGCTGCGGCAATGATCAGCTCGCCGCGGACATCGCCCGGCTCCTCGGTGTCGGCCTCACCTACATCAACATCGGTTCGCACGATGATGGCGAACCGAAAGTCCTCGAGGTCGACGACCTTCGCGGGAAGCACGTGATCTTCGTCGCCTCGGAACAGCAGCCTGACCGGAACTACATCAACCTCTGCGCGAAGATCATGATCGCAAAACGCGCGGCGCACCGTATCACCGTGATCATCACGCTCCAGGCGTACCAGCGACAGGACCGCCGCGAGGAACCGCGAAGGGTCGTCACCCTGAAGATCCCGATCAAGCTCATCGCACAGTCCGGGGCCGACGACGTAATCCTCGTCGAACCGCACTCAGAAGTCGGCGTCGCTCTCTACGAAGCGTACAACGACGGACTTCGCGTGGACCGTCTCTACACGCAAGCGGTGCTGCTCGACTGGCTTATGACGCAGGACCTCACGAAGGCGATCATCACCTCCATCGACCTGGGCGGCGTGAAGCGGGTGCGGGCGGTCTGCCGCTCCCTGCGTGAGCTCGGGCATCGCGTCGAGATCGGATTTGCCGACAAGGATGGCACCACGTCAACGGGATTCCATGATGAGCCGATCATCATGGGAAACTTCGACGTCGACGTCGCCTACGGTCTGGACGACCTCGTCACGACCGGCACTTCCGCGCGGATCATCTGCAACGCCGCGAAAGGTCTCGGCGCGAAGAAGTTCGTCCTCGTAATCACGCACCCCGTGTTCGCGAACGACGCAGTGTGCTACACCCTCGCCGAAAGCGCCATCGACGGCGTTGTCACCATGGACACGGTGCCTATCAGCAACCGTCACCGCGAGATCCTCGGACCGAAGCTGACGGTCATCTCGGCTGCACCCTTCATCGCGGTCCTCGTTGACCACGTGTACCGGGACAGGGGCCTCTCACCGCTGTTCCGTGTCGACGGCTACCGCGCTGCGCTTCAGGAGCTTGGACTTCGATAGGACACACAACAAAGGAGGGAACGGGGTGCGCATGGATAATCTCCTCTGCGCACCCCAAACCCCACTCAGCGTTACACAGCGGCGGTCTTCTGTTTTCGCAAAAAACCTACACCGATACCGATCGCGAGCGCTGCAACAACCGCTGCATACGTCCATGCAGATGGTTTTCGTACCGACTGTACAACGATAGGATTCTGTTGTGGCTGGACCGCCGCGCTGATTTGGCTCATGTCCTCCGATACCCGCGGAAGCAAACGGATCCCGCCGGACGTCATACCGATAATTCCCGCGACGGTCACGCGGTCGCCGACGTGAAGCGCGGGCTTCTTTATGCCGGTCGTTACGCGGATATATACGGCGACCTCGCCTGTTCCGTCGTCGAACGTTATTTTGCTGCCGCTCACACCGACGATGTCTCCGGTCAGGACAACGAACGATCCGACCGAATCAGCATCGATAGAGTTCGCGGCAATCGCTGCTGGAATTATTGCCTTTGTTCCGCCCTTTACCATAATGCCGTTCTTATCCGTAACGTAAACGTATGCTTCGCCGCTCTTTGTTCGCCGTTCGCCGGTGACGGTGACCGCATCACCTACCGCAAGCTTCGGAAGTGCCCCAGCCGACCTGACCGCAATACCAACCGCCCCATCGGTCACGTACATCACTCCGTCGCCGAGTAAGTTCGGGGCAGCGCTCACCCACCCCGATATTTTGACGATCGTGTTCGTTGCGGCCTCTTTAATGTCTTTCACTGACGTTACGACCGATGCGCCTTTGACCTGGGGCTTTTTTGCTCCGGTTAGCGCAGGCCTGATCGTCACCTGCTTTTCCTCGATATCGGTCAATCCTCCGGTATCGCTAACAGACAGCCGCACCGTAAAGACGCCGTCGGTTTTGAACTGATGCTGAACAACCGCTCCTTTTCGTGTAACGCCGTCACCGAAATCCCACGTGAACGTAAGTACGTCACCGTCAGGATCGTTCGAATCCGTTGCTGTACACTCGACCCGCTCATTGACGCGTTTTCGCGATGCGCAGCTGAAAGCGGCCTTCGGCGCGTGGTTCAGTTTCCTGAAGACGTTCGCAACGCCGGGCGTCGGCACGATGGTCCACACCCACGTCTTCCCGTCCCGTGCATACGACGAGCCTTTCTCGGCTGCGCCGTACGTCACTTCGTCCGCGACAGTACCGTCAGGACGCTTCAGTGTAACGCCATCGCCGTCGTTGTTCAGCGCGATCCTGCTCTTCGTACGGTCGATCACCAGGAACGAACTGCGCGTAACTATAGAGCCCTTCGGTACTGAGTACACTGTCCCGCCATTGTCAGAGAGCGTCCACTCTGACACGTCAACGTCCGCATCGGGAGCATGCAGCTCGATGAATTCGCTCTGCGTCGCGTCCGGATTCGGCAACAACTCAGTTATGAGCGCGGTTCCGGTCGATGGCGCACCAGCAACCGCTTTATCCGTCGTTGCCGAAGGTCCGCTCACAGGAGCCGTTGCTAGAACCGTGGTCACAGTGACCGTGAATGTCATGACAGTCAGGATCTTTCCGTCCGATACCGACAACGAACCGTGGAACGTTCCCGCTGCTGTGTACGCATGGACTGGTGTAGCAACGTCGCCTGTGGCGCCGTCGCCGAAATTCCATGCGTACGTCAGTGCATCACCGTCGACATCAATGGCATCGGATGCATCGAAGGTAAGCTGGCTTCCGACGGTCGCTGTCTGATCAGGCACAGCGGAGACCGTCGGTGGAACATTGTCGTTCGCGCTGCCCGGCGTTCCCAATGGGATCGTCCCCTGCTTGAAACCCACGGCAATTGCCGACGCGTGCCATGAGCCCTGCTTCGTGCCATCGCCAGGCAAGCCGTTCCTCGCCATCGACGCATACGTCTTGCCGGATTCGTACGTTCCCGCGAGCGGCGTTCCCGTTCCATCATCAGCGACATCGATCATATTCCCCGCTGCATCGTACAGCTTGATCTGCAACCCCGAGTTCAGGAGCGAGACCGCGCTATCGACGACGTCAGGAGCAACCGCGAGCGCGGTGCTCGCCGAATCCGAACCGAAGTTCGAGATGAGGAATAATCCGCGGGCTGCAATGGACTTTCCTGCCGGCACGGTCACCATCGCCGCCTCGCTGCCCGACGACAGCCGCGTCAACCGCCACCCGCCAATATCGACGACGGCGTCGGTCATGTTCCGAAGCTCGATCCACTCGTCTGCGGACGACGCGGGCGAGCCCATCCATAAGAGTTCGTTTATGACGACCGTTTGCGCGCTTTCCGCCTGCAGCGTTAACGGCAAACCCGCTGGAAGCACGAGCGCCACCACCGCTATGAAACACCCGAATTTTCTTAATAACATACTCGGTGGCTCCCGTTAGCCCCGCATCCAAACGAAAGTGCGTGGTGCGGGGTTACGCGCCACCGATATCTACAACAACCCTACCATGGATATACGCGCTGTCAAGCTTGGAGTTCGCGTATTCTCCTTTCAAGAAGATCGTGCGTTGTTTGTACCGCATCCATCCGGGATATGATCCCCCGACGCCTCGCGTCAGCCTCCTCGCTCCTTTCCCTTGATAGCGGAGACTGCAAAAACGCGGACCATTCCTCAGTAATCCTTTCCCTTGAAAGAGCGAGCGCCGCAAAACGATCGCGACAATCCTCGAGCGACGTGTTCCCGATCTCCTGTTCGAGCTCGGTTCGTGTGGCTTCTCTATGTTGATCTCCGACCGAGGAATCTTTCTGTTCTCGTTCTGCCATGATCCAAAGGTAGTTAAAATGGCACGTGGTACTCGTCCGTGAAACTCGTTCCTTCATACGTGCGTGAAAAATCCGTGCGTACCTCGTTGGGCAACGTAGAACAGGTCTCCTTCGGTTCTTCGTTCAGCGGGCACTGCGCTTTCACTGTTCCGTCCGCTGCATAGTACGTCATAGACGTTCCGTCGAACAGAGCGTAGTAACGCTCAGAGTCGCCGGCCGACTGCCCGGAACTTACGATCGTCGTATCAGCATCCCCTTTCGCAAGCGTAGAAACAAGGGCGAGGTCTACCATGCGAATGCCCTTTCCGGGATTCAAGGGGTTGTACCCGTTCTCAACCTCCATGCTATCGTCGAAACCATCGCTATCAGTATCGGCTTTATCAGGATCGGTTCCGTAGAGCATCTCAAGTTCATCGGAAAATCCGTCGTTATCAGTATCAGCGCTCGACAGGGATGTCTCCCCTGAATTGACGTTCTCGTTTTCTTGCAATGTCATACGGCTATTTTCTATACTGACGGAATCAACGACGCTTCCACCAGTGCCAAAGTACCACCACACAAATGCGCCGGCGATCCCGAGCACGAGAAGAACGCTGCCCCACTGCTTTGCCTTCCGCTTTCTGCGGTGCCGGCGGTGCAGGACAAGGGGATCGACGGGGGGCGGTGATACTTCATGCAATCGGTCGAGGAACATATACCCCTATTCTACACCAACTTCCAAAACCTTTGACAGACGGGTACAATGGGTGCAGAATCATACGTCCTGCCGAGGTGGCGGAATCCCGCACCACTCGTTACACTTCGGGTGCGGGACTATCGCTGGAATACCCGCATAACGTCTCGCTGCGCTCGACATATGCGGGGCGTACGCGCTAACTTATATATCTGGGCGGGTGGCGGAACTGGAATACGCGCATGCCTTAGGAGCATGTTCCGAAAGGATTGAGAGTTCGAATCTCTCCCCGCCCACCATTCAAAAAAGTATTTCGTTGGTTCGACGGAGTCTATCACGTCCCCGATTACATCAGGGAATGACGGGAACCGGCGGCACCACTCCAAAACGAATCCCTTGTCCCGTACCGTGTGAGCGTATGCGAACACTGGTACGGGGTCTCCTCGGCACCAGTCAGAAAATATTGACCTAACCAATTACTACCCGACGAGGCCTGAGCGAAGTCGGGTCCCCGGCACCAATTGGGAGGATACTATGCGACGACATACCGAGATCCTCATCTTCATCCTCATCGCTATTGCTATCTTGGTTCTGATCTTTATCGCAACAGCGCAACAGACCGCCCGCGAGAACGTTGTCAGAGAAAACACCGACGTCAGTAAGACCTTAAATGTGAACAGCGGACTCGTCCCGAGGACGATTCCGGAAAAACCTACGCACGCAACGATACCAACAGGCTACGACCCGCACGCCGTAAGCGTAAAATTCATGGACGACCTCGATCTCAGGATTGGTCCGAACGGATACCCCATCAGCCGCACAGGCACTGAACTGCAATCAAACGAGGCTGCCTCTATCATGAATACGATCAAGAAGGCCGGAGGAAAGTGGTTTGCGCCTTCGGCGTCAATCGAACAGGAAAAGAAGATCGATGACCTCCGCACCGAAGCGGAAAAATCCGGCCGAGAGATAGCAGACCTCAACAATTACTTTACCCTGACCGCGTCGGCTACAGTTGATACGACGAAGTGGATCGACGGGCTGAATGCGCTTACCGAGGTCGAGATCGCGTCTGCAGCTCCTTTGGCTCAAGTCCTGCCCTCGACGAACAGGTAACCAAGCCGACATTTCTCATACGTTCCCGCACTGCCGTGCGGGACCTTGACGAAAACACAACAATCCGCTACAGTCATCGACCAACCTTCGTAAACATCCACGAGTACATTCGTAGGGAGCGTTGCGTTCGGTTGCAGTACATCCCGATCGTTGTAAACACTACTTCGTGTAACGAAGTTCTGAATACTTAAACCCAGGTACCCTTGCCACACGTCCGAGAGGAGGTGTTGCCGAACCCGCTGTAGGTCACTGACCACGGAGAACGTCCCCCCAAGAAGGAGGCTTCCATGAGGAGAATCATGCTGTTGCTGCTGATGTGCTGCGTGGGTTCGGTCGCGCTGTCGACCGATGCTCTCGCAAAGGCGCAGGCACCGTCGAAGACGGTCATCATTCGCGGCGATCAGCTGCCGTCGTGGGTCGTATACGACGCAATGCGCATGCTGCGCTCGCGGCACAAGGGCGTGTCCGTCCGGGAGCTTCTCTACGTCGGGGACTTCCCTGACACCGGCGACGTCGTTCGTCTTTCGCCTGCGGCGATCGACAGCGCGCGGTCGTTCTGCGACGTGGACGTGCTCTGCGGCCAGGGCGTCATGCCCATCGGCTGCAGCAGTCCGCGGCACTATGATCCGAAACGGTCGGCGGCGATCATGAGCGAGTTCTACAACGCGCTCCTTGGTCCGCCGCGTGCCGACATGCTCGCGGATACGGTTGACCTCGAGGTTGAGGAACCATACAACGGAACGATCCGCAACTTCCGCCCCGGGGTCCTGCTCGTGTTCTACGAGTACCCGGCAACCGAGACTTCGCTCCCGGCTACGTACCACGACACCACAACCGACATCCAGAAGGTCGAGGGCATCGCGTTCGACCGGATCCAGCCGTTCGTGGGCTACGAGCACGTTGCGCTCGAGCATGGCGGCTACGGTGCGCCGGTCATCGGCCTGGAGGTGGTCCTCAAGACGCGCATCGGCGCCATCGCAGCGTTCGGCTATGAAGGGCGCATCTTCGACTGGCCGGACCACGCAGTTCTAGGCGGCGGCCTGCAGTTCGGCGACGACGATGGCCTATTCGGCATCATCGAAACGAAGGGCGGCTGGCGTCTCGATACGACGGACCACTATGAGTCCCGAGCAATCGGGCTTGTCGTCGGTCCGGGCGTCGGCGGCGCAATCAACTTCAAGGACAAGAAGGACCCGAAGCAAGTGAAGTGGGCGATCCACTTCAAGCTCCATGCTGGCGCCGGCATCTTCCACCTCGACGACGACGTACGCAACGCGAACGTTCCGGGCGTCACGTTCGGCGGCCGCGTCTGCGTCTCGTTCTGACCTTCGGACAAGAGGAGGCACCATCATGAACAGCCGTTCACGAATCGCAGTCCTCGCGTTCGCGGTCGGACTGCTCGTCGCCGTCGCCGGGTGCGGAAGCTGGGGAAAGCACAGCCCCACTGCGCCGTTCCCGACAGACCGCGATACCTGTTACACCTGCCCCCCGGACACGTGCCCGACGTGTCCGCCCGACACCTGCAAGACGTGCCCGAAGGACACTTCCATGGCCTGCTATTCGCTCCCGGGCAAGGGCGACAAGATCCACGAGGCGCAGAGCCACGTGGATGCCGTCCAGTTCACGGTGGCGAATCCGGTCAACAACGTCAGCTACACGTTCACTGTCAGCTACACGGAGGGCAAGTCCAAAAATAACCAAGTACTCGTCGGCCTCCTGATCAACGTCGCCAATCAGCTGGACGTGACCCCGATGATCTCCGACGACTCCGGCTACCCGGGGATTCCCGACCCTGCCGGCTTCAACGGCACGCTGCCGAGGACGATCCGCATCTCGAACCTGCCCCCGGGGACGTACCTGCTGAGGATCCAGATGGATACCCCGAACACCTTCAAGCCGGGTGAGTCGCAGACGGTGGTCGGTCCCGGCGCACTCCAGGTTTGCCAGCAGAAGTAGGCGCAGTTCAACGACAACAATCGCTCTGTAAGGAAAGAGCGCTCTCAACAAGCGCGAGGACCACGGTCATGCATCACGATCGTGGTCCTCTTCGCGTCCATTGACTTTTCTGTACGGGTATTCCAAGATGCAGCCGTTCCAGGGACGGGCTGGAATCTTTCATGCTCGTTCCGCAATCGCCATTCCGTAACTCGTGTCCACCAAGGAGAGGAGGCACACTCCATGCCAATCGCGCTGCTTTCGTCGTATCAGCATACCGGAGAGCTCGCCGAGTTCGCGCGGGCACTCGTCAAGAAGGGCTGGGTCGTCCGCGCAACATCGGGTACCTCGAAGTTCCTGTCCGAGGCGGGCGTTCCTGACATCCAGGACCTCCCGCTGCATGAGCTCTGGCACAACGACGTCATCCTCAATGAGGAGGCGCAGATTAACCTCATCTCCCCGCCCGGCGAGACCGATCGCGCAATCGACCTTGTGGTCGTCGACTTCCGGCCGGTGGAGAACATCGTCCGCCGCGAGGACCTCGGCGACCGGCTGCCTGTATTCGCGAATGCGGCACGGGCGGCAATGGTCATGTGCGCGACAATCGGCAACCGCGCGGTCGTCACCAACCTCTACGACCTCCCGCGCGTGCTCGGCTGGATCGAGACAGACACGCTCAACGGCCCGAACCGCCGCTGGCTCCACGCGAAGGCGTGGGCGACGCTCGCTGCCCGGACGATGGAGCTCGCAAAGTACCTGAGCTACGGCACCGGACCGTCCGGCATCGTGCTCGCGAGCGGGATCCCCGACCCCGACTCCGAGGTGTGGATGAGTGCGTTCGAACGCGCCCATCAGGCAACGCCGGCCCGAAGCTGAAGGAGGGCTGCCCTGTATGCGCGAGGACCACGGTCACACATCACGATCGTGGTCCTCCTTGCGTTATTGACAACAGCCAGAGAAGGGTGAAAGATGCGGTCAGCAAGAGGAGGGCTTGCCGTTCTAAGTCCTTTCCATGATCGTCACGCGAAAAGACCCCAATCCCGAAAGGGGGCTCTACTACCATGAAGACGACAGTGTTGGACCACGGCATCGTTGTGGTCGCTCCCGAGGGCTACCTCACCGACATGCAGGGCAAGGAGGTCGAGGCAGATCTCGACAGGCTCAATGCCCAACTCCAGTCGCTCGTCGGAGGCGGCACGACGAAGGTCATTATCGACTGTTCGAGGATCAAGCACATCAACAGCGCCGGTCTCGGCACCTTCATCACGGCGCACAGCGGCTTCTGCAGGATCGGGGGCAAGATGGTGTTCGCGGCAGCCGACGCGCGCATCAAGCACATCTTCGAGCTCACGAGGCTCGTCCTGGTCTTCGACTTCTACGAGACGGTCAACGAGGCCGTCGCCGCCATCAGCGCACCCGACAAGACGACGTGACGTTCACATGCACCACGCACAAAGCCAGAGGGCCCGGTTCCGACCGAGCCCTCTTCGCCATGGCTCCCCTCCTTTACTAAGGAGGGGAAGTGAGCTCGAACAAAGAGCGCCTAAGCGCTCTGCAGTGAGAGCCACGGGGGAGGTCCCACACCTCCCCTTTCTAAGGGGAGGGAAGATATTAATTTCAAACTTCACCCGTGTCGCAACACCATAACTGGATTATTCTGCTAATTGTGCGCTAAGGACTTGTGTGGTTATATTTTTATATATCGACCCGTTCGCGACATTGATCGTCGTGATCCCCGGACGCCGTGCTCTGACCAAGCCAGCGTCATCAACGGTGGCGATAGATGTATCTGCGCTCTTGTATATCGTCCCGACCGCGGATGATCCGGCATCGCGATCTATCCCATCATCAAATTTCGCGCTTACGAGCAATTGTTTCGTTTCACCTTCACGCAAAGTGATCCTGATTGGCAGAACGAAAAGTTCGGTGATCTTCGCGGTTGGACGGACAATAAGCTCGATTGGCTCATTCTCGCACAGAGCATCTCCTCCTCTCGTGCCGATCAGGGAGAAACGCATGGGTCCGCTGGATGATGCCGGAATCTTAAGAACTCCAACTCCTGTTTGCGGATCGATTTCGGCTGTCACGCCCCCCTCATCGCTCGAAAGCTCAACAACGTCCCAAGAATTTTCTTTATAATTGATTTGTACGTCGACCTCGCTGCCAGAGGCAACGATGACGTTCGGTTTTGGGGTAATAATTGTGCCGCAGGCTTGTTCACTCCCATCGCTGCGGATCGTATCCGTTCCACACGTCCATTCTTTCGGCGGACACGTTCCCGGCTGACATCCGCCTGCACGATTACACGCCCCGCCGCACGTCGCAACCACTGCGCCGGTGTTGGTGTTCACATAATAATACGGACCATCAACTTCTGCCTTACAATTAATGGCGGTCAGGCCGTTGCAAGTCCCGACAATTTCTCCGCAGAGCGGTCCGTATGCCCGGGGATTGATGGTTCGAGTTATTGGATTGATGTGCAGCTTGGTTAAAAAGAAAAATCCGAAACTGAATATTACCACAATTGCCACGACCACGATGATAATGATATTTCGCTTACTCATACCTCAATGCTTCAATCGGATCTTTCCGGGCCGCGCGGATTATTAGTTACTGACTCAAATCCAGAAAAACCAAACAACCTCATGTCCTCCTCTGGGATAGCACCGCCATGTTCTATAAGCACTTTAGATATGCTTTGTAACCGCGAAAAAAACGCATCGACTTCTTGTGTGGTAAGTAGCTCCATCAATTCCACTCGGAGCTGTTCTTTCGCTTCCTCATCAGACGACAATTCGTTAATCGAGCGTACGACGTCTTCCGGAAGCGGCCCGTCGGTATAGTTATGGGAACGATATAATTTAAGACCATCATCCCCGAACGTTAAATTATTATCAACGCCCACTATCCAACGATCCTTTACTAAAACGTTCCCCTGACTACGATCACAGTTCCAAATCAACAGATCATACAGCCATAGACGCTTGAACTCTTCGATTCGTTGCGCGTAAGTCCTCCGTGCGGTTCTCGCATGCCGCGCTTTGAACTGTTGTTCTTCTTCTGGTGAAGCCCAATCACGTTCATCATCTGTCGGGTACCACTCCGTTCTTGGAATGAACTGCTGCATGCTGCCAACTCTTCCCTCAAGTGTTCGAATTACTGTTGGTGGTATGAGTCCCAGACGCAAATACTTGTCAACGATATACGATGCGCGTTCACGTTTATAGTACGTCCCTGCTTCATTGTGTGGGTAACCGATACTCTTTTGTTCTTGATCAACAGGCTTAAATACTCCGGCACTACCATCTGCAAAACGTACAAGATACGATCTAGAGTGTGAGCTTTGTATGGGCTCTATGCTGGTAGCTATGCCGTTCGTAAGTGCTTCCTCGGCTGCAGCATCAAAAAGTTCTTCCCGGGCGTTGACCGAGGAAAGTTCGTTTCTTGATATACCTCTGTGAGGATCATCGGGAAAACGCCCCCATATTCCTTGTTCGCCGGATGACTCACTCATATCGCAACGCTTCAATCGGATCTTTGTGGGCAGCCCGAATCGCCGGCAGCAGTCCGAAGATCACGCCGACGCCAAGTGAGAACAACGTCGCGATCAAGATTGCCTGAAGATTAATATCGATCGTCAGACCATATTTCTGCTTGACGATGATGCTTGCTATGCTGACGATACCGACGCCGATCGCGCCGCCGACGATCCCGAGCGTCACCGATTCCGCGAGGAACTGTCCGAGGATGCTCGCACGGGTGGCGCCCAAAGCCTTCCGCACGCCGATCTCCTTCGTCCGCTCGGATACGGCGACGAGCATGATGTTCATGATGCCGATGCCCCCGACAACAAGCGAGATCGAAGCCAGAGCGACGATCGCCTTCGTGATGAGGCCGAGGATGCTGTCGACTACCTTCAGGATATCATCCTGCGTGAAGACGGTCGTGTCATCCGCACCGTGAAGTTCCTTCAATTTTGCGCTAAGATTCGCCTTAACAACCTTTGCGTCAGCATTATCATTCGCCTTCACGCCGATGCGGAAGATCTGCGTGTTCGGATTGGTGGCTTTCGCCGTGTTGAACGGCACGATCGCGAGCCCGACGGAACTGCTCCCAGCACTCGAAAACAACGAGTTCGTCTGCTCCATTTCGACCGTCCCGATCGCCGTAAAATCGTTCTTGCCGAGCGTCACGGTCTTTCCAATGACGTCCTTGCTCCCGACGCCGGGAAACAACATGGCCGACGTATCCTTTCCGAGGACGATCACCTTCTCCGCGGCATCGTTCTCTGCAGACGTGAATAATCGGCCATCCACGATCTTGTACATCGTACCCATGAACTCCATAAGGTTCGGCTCCGTGGCGATCACCATGGCACCGGCGGCTTGATTCGTTCCGGCAGTCGGCAATGCCGCCATGAGGCCGATCACCATGACGTTCGTGATGTCCGGGAGCTGCCTGATCGCAACGACGTCGGCATCAGTGAGCGTCGAGGCGCCGACCGACGCTGCCGGATTAAGACCGCCGCTCGCCGTCTGCACCTTACCGGGGATCACAAAGAGGACGTTCGTCCCGAGTTGCGTGATTTCGCTCGCGATATCTTTTTTGATACCATTGCCGAGTCCGATGAGCGCGATGATCTGCGCAACGCCGATGATGACCCCGAGCATCGTTAGGACCGACCGAGTTTTTTTTATCCAGAGTGAGGAGAATGCCGATCTCAAAATCTGAAGAATCATGTAATGATCCTCCCATCCTTCATCCGGACAATCCGATGTGCGCGTTGCGCCAGTTCATTATTATGTGTTACGAGCAGCACGGTCATCCCTTTCTTATTCAGGTTTTCAAGAATCGAAACGACTTCCTGCCCGCTCTTCGAATCGAGGTTACCAGTCGGCTCATCCGCTAGTAAAACTTTCGGGTCATTCATGAGCGCGCGTGCGATCGCGACGCGCTGACTCTCGCCACCAGAGAGCTGGTTCGGACGCGCACCGAGCCGATGGTGAAGGCCCACCTGATCGAGGAGCTTCCGTGCGCGGTCTGAAGCTCGGCCGTCATGGTTCGAATACATCGCCGGTAGCATGACGTTTCCAAACGCGGTCAGGTTCGGGAGGAGATTGAAGCTCTGGAACACGAAGCCTATGAACTCGCTCCGAAGCACGGCCTGGCTGCGGTCGCTCATCGCCGTCGACACAGGACGCCCGTCGAGCTTGTACTCCCCGCTCGTCGGCCTGTCGAGGAGCCCGATGATATTCATGAGCGTTGTCTTTCCTGAACCGGACTGGCCCATGATCGCGATGAATTCCCCCTTCTCGACTGACAACGAAACATCGACGACCGCGTTGACGTCGATCGTATCGAGTTTGAACGTTTTCGAGATGTGTTGGAGGTCGATGAGCGGCATAGATACTGAAAGTGTACCACAGCCCCGGTGTACTACGGCATGACAGGCACGAATGGCGTTCTTGACATACTCGGAAAACCCTTCTATACTGTGTCTACGTTCGATTTTTCTTGTAAAACCTGTTGAAAATCGGATCCATCCCAAACCTTAGCCAATTCCTATGACCTCTCTACCATTGATCCAGAACACAGGCGGTTAGCCACTCTATTTTGGTGTGCAACCGCCGAAAGGCGGTTTTATTTTTCTCCGCCTTGTAAGCGGAGAAAAATATCCTGAGTCCCGAGCTGCTATGAGGGACGAAGGATCTCCCCCAGCCCATTACAACACCTCAATACCAAAGACCGAAGAAGGCGCATCACAAATACGTGGCGACCCTTCTCTGATCTTTGAATGATTATCGGGACTCTCTCGACCAGACGGTAAACGCTTCGGCTTGGCCAACAAGGCCACCCTCTGTCGGATGAGTCCCGACCATCTACGCCCCCGCATAGGCAGGGCGGCGCGCATCGCTCGCGATGCGCCTGGTGAGGTTCCATTAGCCTCCATCAGGTTTCCGCGAAGCACAACAACTAGGTTCGCGCGCGCCGCCCTTCAGGGCAACCTCACCTTCGGGTGTCAGCTGTACGCGGTCACGACCAGACTCGGTATGCACGTTAACGCGTGCCACCTCACTGCTGGTCACAAGCGGCTGCATTCCATGCCGTTACCGCAACACCCGTCCTCCGGGACAGAGTGCTCGTGGGCGGTCGCTTCAGCGGCGGGGTGCCCCTAGCACCTGTTTCATCCCCACGACGCTCTGCTCTCGGGGCAGCCACTCGCTCTTTACTCACTCTTGCTCCCGTATGTGGGAGTATAAACCGTCGTGGTGCTGTAGGTAGTACCAATGCAGCCGCCCCTTAACGTAAAGGAAGTCCGGCTGCAACTGCAGCACCACGCCAAGTACCGAGGCGCACGTAGTTTTCTGAAGGACTTACAGGGGAGACCTCATGAGATTACGTCGCGCCTCGGTCTTCTCCCTCCACACTAGTCGGTTGATCACGAACAGCGATCAGACGAGTGGTGTGAAGCCTGAACCTCTGACAATCCGTCATCGAGAAGGACGAGTGTCGAATTCACTTCGCGCGTGTCCGACGAGATGACACCTTCAAGGGAAAGAGCGGCGTGGGACGAGAAAACCGTTAGGTTGTCTCGCCCAGAACCTCAGGACCTTTGACAACTGAATAGCATAGGGTTGAGCATCAACAATACGTGTTCATTCGAACACGTACAACGTCATAATGTAATTAGTGATTACCGTATCACAACTCTTTCCATGATCCGTCGCGACGAAGGACGAGCGCGAATTCATTTCGCGCGAAATCCAAGGAGCGACACCGATAAGGGAAAGAGAGGCGTCGGAAGGGAAAACCGTCAGGTTGTCCCTCCGAACTTCGTGATTACGGTTGAACAACGTAAGGGCGTACGGTGGATGCCTCGACATCGCGCGGCGAAGAAGGACGTAGGAGCCTGCGAAAAGCCTCGGGGAGGTGGCAACCAACCTGTGATCCGGGGATGTCCGAATGGGGAAACCCCCTATCTGGAAGAGATAGGACCCACGGCTGAACACATAGGCCGTGAGGAGCGCACCTGGCGAATTGAAACATCTTAGTAGCCAGAGGAACAAAAAACAATGCAGTGCAGCAATGCGCTGCGCATTCCCAAAGTAGTGGCGAGCGAAATGGGAACAGCCAAAACCTGTATAGCTTCTTCCGCAAGGGAGATAGGGTCCAAGCCCACATGCTATGGGGGTGTTGCGAGACGTAACGTCTAAAGCTTGGAGACTTTAGGAGTAGAGCGAATGTTTAACTTTTATCCTGCCTGTTCAAGTAGTAAGGCGGGATAAAGGTTCGACCAGCTCGTAGCCGAACGGCCTGGAAAGGCCGGCCACAGACGGTGAGAGCCCCGTAGGCAAAACGAGCCCTCAAAAGCTTTACTGGTTACTTTTCTCGAGTAACACGAGACTCGTGAAATCTTGTGTGAACCTGGGAGGACTAGACTTCCAAGGCTAAATACGCGCGACGTTCGATAGTGAACAAGTACCGTGAGGGAAAGGTGAAAAGCACCCCGGTGAGGGGAATGAAATAGTATCTGAAACCGTATCGCCTACAAGCAGTCGGAGCCGGCGCAAGCTGGTGACGGCGTGCCTATTGAAGAATGAACCAACGACTTCGATCCGTGTCGTTCGACTAATCCCGCGAGGGAGGAGTCACAGTGAAAGCGAGCCCGAATAGGGCGACCGTCTCTTCTCACTTCGCTGGCGCTTCGTGAGAACATTTGACAAGTAACATTTGACATTTGACTCAGTGCTAAATAGCACATTGTCAAAAGTCATAATGTCAAACGTCAAATGTTAGCACCGAGCGCACGCGAGGTGATTAGGGACAGATGGCACGGACGAGACCCGAAGCCGGGTGAGCTACCCATGGCCAGGATGAAGCGCAGGTAAAACTGCGTGGAGGTCCGAACCCGTGAGCCGTGCAACACTCTGGGATGAGCTGTGGGTAGAGGAGAAATTCCAATCGAACTCGGCGATAGCTGGTTCTCCTCGAAATAGCTGTTGGGCTAGCCTCGTTAACCTTCTGACCGGAGGTAGAGCACTGAAAGGGGCCGGATGCCGCAAGGCTACCTGCTCCTACCAAACTCCGAATGCCGGTCGTCGAATAACGGGAGTCAGACCGTGAGGTCTAAGCTTCACGCGTCAAAAGGGAAAGAGCCCTGATCCCACGCTAAGGCCCCTAAATCGCAACTAAGTGTAAAGGAAGTGGAGCGACCCAAACAACCAGGAGGTTGGCTTAGAAGCAGCCATCCTTTAAAGAAAGCGTAATAGCTCACTGGTCAAGTTGCTCCGCGCCGACAATGTATCGGGACTAAGCTGCGTGCCGAAGCGGGGAATGCGTCCGGCTTTGCCGGATGCGTGGTAGAGGAGCGTTCCGTACGCATCGAAGCGGGACTGTAAGGAACCGTGGAGTGTACGGAAGTGCGAATGTTGGTATAAGTAGCAAAAACTCGTGTGCAAACCACGAGCACCGCAAACCCAAGGTTTCCTGGGCAACGAAAATCGACCCAGGGTGAGTCGGTCCTAAGGCGAGGCTGAAAAGCGTAGTCGATGGACAGCTGGTTAATATTCCAGCACTGCCGGGTGGTTACCGGCGTGGTGCGCATCGCTTCGATCCGAGCGCGTTCTGGTTATACGCGTGGACCGTTTCCCGCAAGGGAGGCGGGCCGCAGGTGAAGCCGCAAGGCCGATCCGATTCGGGTTCCCGCGGTGCCGAGAAAAGCCACGCTGTTACGCCGTCCGGTGACCGTACCGTAAACCGACACAGGTGGGTGGGCAGCTAATCTGCCAAGGTGTACGAGAGAAACATCGTTTAGGAACTCGGCAATACAATGGCCGTACCTTCGGTATATGGCCTGCCTATCGCAAGATAGGCTGAAATTAATGACGTCAAGCGACTGTTTACCAAAAACTTAGGTCCCTGCGAAAGCGCAAGCTGATGTATAGGGGCTGATGCCTGGCCAGTGTCAGAACGTTAAGGGGAGAGGTGCAAGCCTTGAACTGAAGCGCTGATGAACGCCGGCGGTAACTATAACCGTCCTAAGGTTTGCTACATCACGACTCGTGGTGTGGCGAAGGACTAGGACGGTCATAGCACATAAACAGTTCCAAAGTAACAATAGTGCAGTAAGGAATAGTAACTGCCTCATGATGTAGCAATACATCAATGGTCCTGCTAAATGGGACTTTGTTCCATTAAGCAAATACTCGGCTATATCGGTGAAATTCTGGATGCCGGATCAAGTCCGGTATGACACGAACAACACCGAGGGAAGTCGATCGAAGCTGAGAGAAGGAGGGGTGTAGCGGCGAAGTTTGCCGCCGGTGTCCTAGCACCGATTCAGCCGCGCTATCCGCGGTTTGGATGACACCCCCACAACTGTTCTTTAGTCGAGAATCGAGCAAAATCTCGACTCCCTCTCCCAGTTTCGATCAGACCCCGTAGAGACTGAACGCCAAGCTCCCACATCTTAACGTGCGGGAGAAGATACAGTCCGATCTCCATGGCAACATGGACCACTACCTCCCCTGTCCCCTCCTACGCTAGGAGGGGAACTCAAAGAAGACCGTCGACCGAGGTCGCGAGCGTCGAACTTGCTTCGCGCGAGGCTGACGACAGCGACACCGTGAAGGGAAAGGGGGAGCATCGGAGGGGGAAACCGTAGGTTTCCCACCCGAACCGTTTGAGCGAAATTCCTTGTCGGGTAAGTTCCGACCTGCACGAATGGCATAACGACTTGACGACTCTCTCAACGATGTACTCGGCGAAATTACAAGACGAGTAAAGATGCTCGTTACCCGCAGTTAGACGAAAAGACCCCGTGAAGCTTTACTACAACTTGGCATTGAGCTGCTATTGTACTTGCTGAGCATACGTGGGAGACTTCGAAGCCGTGCTTTCGGGTGCGGTGGAGTCGCAACATGAGATACCACGCTAGTGTGATGACAGTTCTAACCCCTCGACCTTATCGGCCAAGGGGAACAGTGTCTGGTGGGTAGTTTAACTGGGGCGGTTGCCTCCTAAACGGTAACGGAGGCGTTTACAAAGGTTGGCTAGGTCGGAATGGAAACCCGACTGGTAGGGCAAACCCACAAGCCAGCTTGACTGCAAGGCTGACCCGCCGAGCAGGAACGAAAGTTGAAGTTAGTGAACCGACTACGGCACATAGGCGCGTAGAAGATCAACGGATAAAAGCTACTCCGGGGATAACAGGCTGATCCTATCCAAGAGTCCACATCGACGATAGGGTTTGGCACCTCGATGTCGGCTCATCGCATCCTGGGGGTGAAGAAGCTCCCAAGGGTTTGGCTGTTCGCCAATTAAAGCGGTACGTGAGCTGGGTTCAGAACGTCGTGAGACAGTTCGGTCTCCTATCTGTTGTGGGCGTTGGATGTTTGAATGAGGACTCTTCTCTAGTACGAGAGGACCGAGAAGAACGAACCTCTAGTGAACGAGCTGTCCCCCATGGGCATGAGCTCGGTAGCTACGTTCGGCCAGGATAAACGCTGAAAGCATATAAGCGTGAAACCTCCCTCGAGATAAGACATCCGTATCAGATCCCAAGGAGATTACTTGGTAGATAGGCTCCAGGTGTACGGCCCGTAAGGGCTTTAGCCGAGGAGTACTAATTGATCGAGTATCCCGATTTACTCTGGCTGACCAGAATAGCGGAGGCAATGTATGACTGTTACTCTATTCACTCGCAGGCGCAATGATTAAAAAGTATAAAATTTATCTCATGCTGGTGTTTTTCGTTGTTTTGGTGACGGTTTTTATCGGACTCGTCTTTCTGCTGACACCGGCACAGTTAGCTCTCTAATCAATTCAGTTCAGAGATCCGGGTGTTTCAAGCGACTGGGACACACCTGTTCCCTTTCCGAACACAGCCGTTAAGCCAGTCAGCGCCGATGATACTCACCCCATAGAGGGCGCGGGAAAGTAGGCCAATGCCCGGTTCCCTGAACTGAAATTCATGAAAAGACCCCCGAGAGGACGAGGGTCTTTTCTTTATTACAGCATCGAAATATGCTATACTAAGCACACGAAATCATTAAATTATACATATGTCAAAAAGCGGACGAACGCGCCTGACCATTACCTTGCGCAAGGATGTTCTCGCTCAGCTTGACGGAATTATTGACGGCGAAAGGATCCGAAACCGATCGCACGCTATTGAATACGTACTGAGCCAGAATCTCGGACCAAAAATTAAACACGCACTTATTTTAGCCGGCGGACAGGGTGTGAAGATGCGGCCGTTTACCTACGAAATGCCGAAACCGATGATTCCGGTGAAAGGCCGGCCGATCCTTCAGCATATCATTGAGTCCATACGGAACAGCGGCATTACCGATATTGTGATCGTCATTGATAAACAGCTGGGCGAAAATATCAGAAAATATTTCGGCGATGGTTCGAATTTTGGTGTCAAGATTACCTACATCGTCGAGAAGGAACGTGCCGGTACGGCTGGCGCGATCCGATTGGCCAAAGACAAACTGACCGAAACATTTTTGCTCTATTACAGCGACGTTCTGGCGGAAATAGACTTGCCGGCTTTCATGGAATTCCATAAAGACGCCTCTTCGGTGATGAGCGCGGCGCTGAATGCGACTGATAAATTTTCCGATTACGGCGTGGTTAAACTGCAGGGCAATACGATTGTGAATTTTGTCGAGAAGCCGACAAAGAACGATACATTCGGCCTGGTTAATGCGGGTATATTCCTGGCAGAACCGGAATTATTTGACCTGTTGCCTCAAAAAACACCGGCCAGCCTGGAGCATGGCGTTCTGCCAAACTTAGCTAAGCGCGGTCAACTGGCCGGCTATCCTTTTTCGGGCAAGTGGTTTGATATCTCAACGCCGGAAATATACGAACGCGTTTTGAAGGAGTGGCCAACATAGTCACATAACATGGTAGTTGAACGAACATTGCAAAAGCTCGGTTTCAGCGCCAAAGAAAGCGCCGTCTTTTTAACTTTGCTCAGGCATGGTCCGTCAGCCGTACGCACACTGGCGAGTGCGGCCGGGATCAATCGCGGAACGACCTACGACATATTAAAATCATTACGAGAGCAAGGCCTGGTGTCATATTATCACCAGGACACACATCAGTATTTTGTGGCCGAGGACCCGGAAAAACTCACCACACTCCTGGAAACCAAGCAGCAACTCTTAACCGAAACAAAGGCTGAGTTAGCGGAACTAATTCCAGAATTGAAATCAGTCTACGACAAACGGGGCGAGAAGCCGGTGGTAAAATATTACGACGGTTCGAAAGGAATAATGACTATCTTGCGCGACGTTATTGACACTATGGCCAAGGCTCCGCCGCCAAAGGAATATTATGTCTATTCCTCGTCCGATATCCGTAAATATCTATATAAAGATTTTCCAAAATTCACCGAAGAAAGAAAGAAACGTAAAATACGAGTAAAAATTATTGCGCTAGGCGAGGGCGGGAAACCATTGGGTCTTTATGAACGGCGCTGGCTCAGCCAGAAAAAAGGCGCGCCGACTTACATTATTATCTACGATCACAAAACGGCCAATATCTCTTTGGCCAAAGATGGAACGCCGCGTGGTATTATCATAGAAGACGCCGGTTTAGCTCAAACGCAAAGATTTTTATTTGAGCATATGTGGAAGACCATTCGATAATTAGAACGGGTATATTATTAGGCAGCTTTAGATGCCGGTTTTGTTGTTACAGCAGTTGATTTATTGTTGAAAATAGGGTACAATCGCAACGTTTACTATCGTCGTGGAGAGGTGCCAGAGCGGTTGAATGGGCCGCACTCGAAATGCGGTATACCCGCAAGGGTATCGGGGGTTCAAATCCCTCCCTCTCCGCCAATAAAACTATTTCGATCAACCCGAGCGCCTTTTAGAATCGACACTAAGATGAAACCATGCTTATAGATATAGTGATTTTACCTCCCCAAAATATACGAAAAAGGATTGGCGGTAAAATCAAAAGAGAAATCAATGATTATCCAAATTATTTTATAGTAGATAATAATAAGCTAATTCCTCATTTAAGTCTGTGGCACCTGAAAATATCTAAAGAAAAATTGATTACTATTACAGAGAAGTTAAGACAGATAATCAAAGGACAAAAACAGATTAAAATTAGCTCCTCAGGGTTTCACGCCCTAGAAAAATATAAAGGTTGCATAGAATATAAAGTGAAGAAAAACAAAGACTTGGCATATTTACAGCGCAAGGTTTTCAAAAATATTTACCCATATAAATCAGGAGCAATGCCGGAATTTGCGCCTTTTTTGGGAATCAGTTGTTCTGCTTTTGATCTACAAGAGATAAATAATTATGTTAGGCATTTAGGAATTGTAACTCATTTTACAATGGGATTGTTAAA
>JAZDNT010000001.1:0-118275 GCA_043799405.1 Candidatus Kerfeldbacteria bacterium | reverse complement strand
CAGTGTCGTACTGGCAGCGACCGAAACATTGTTACCAGCGTTCGTCGCGGCGGACACAGTAGTCGTCCCCGTACCGGAGGTGGCCATGGCGTAGAAGGTCCGGGTACCAGAGCCGTTGATGACACCGGTCGCGGTGAAGGTGGCTGTCCCGCCGGTCAGGATGATGACCCCGTTCGAGGTGACACCAGCGAGGCTCCAGTCATCGGTCCCGATAAGCGTCGCGTTCGCATTCGTTGTCAGCGTACTGCTTACGGCCGAGGTACCCGCCGCATCAAACTCTTCCGCCACCCCATCTGAGGTCAGGTTCAGGTTGTTATACGTAACATTTTCAATAACCACGGCGCTCCCACCGGCGCCATCAACATCACCCGCATAATCGAACGTCGATGTCTCAGCCGTCAGCGTCCCGGCGTCGGTCGCCTGGCCGTCGTTATCGAACGGGTTGGCGCTTGCCGGATTCGTGAGCGTCCAGGTTTTATCACCAGCCAGCAGCGTGGTCCCGGCGCCATCGCCCGATTCGGAGATAGCCAGGACACCCGTGACCGTCACGTCGCAGTCACTGCAGCTATTCGTATCAATTATGGCCGTTCCCGAGCTTCGTGCAAAGGTCAGGTTATTGAAGATCCAATCAGTATTGCTTGTGGTTGGCCCGAACGGTTCGGTCCCGGCCACCTCTTGCTTGAAGGTGCCGCCAGTGAGATTGATCGTACCGGCGGTTCCGATTACGTCCTGGACCACAGTCACGTTTTGCGTACCCTTAAGTTGACCGGTGGTCATAGTTAGCGTTTCATCAATGTTGACCGCTGCGGACGGCGTCCAGTCACCTCCACTCCCGTTGAATTCTACTTTAGCGAGATTGCCGGTGCCGGGAGTGACGATTTCGCCGCTGGCGGTCGAGGTGAATGTCGTGGTTTGACCAGCTGATTTTGTAAATGTTCCGGAATTGACATATGAGCCGCCCACTGTTAAACCGTTCCCATCCATGTTTAACGTTCCGAGATTCTCTAGGTCGTGCGTAATCAGCGTGTCGCCGCCGCCCGAATCGGGGCGGTAGGTCCAGCCTAATTGAATGTAGAGTTCTTCTTGCGTTGAAAAACTGGTTGAATCAACAGTGAATGTGGTCGAACCATTGTAGTTATGAAACACATCAGCATCGCCGCTACAGTCCCCAGCATCGTTATCGCAAGTACCCAGCTCAGAGCTAGTCAATGTCGCCCCAGTATCGCTCGAGCCGATAGTCAGGTGCTCCCATATCAGCTGAATACCGTCGATACTTCCGGATCCGTCGTACTTGGTGATCGCGACGGCTCGCTCGGACGCAGGTGACGCGCCATTGATAAAAACCGTAACGACCGTGCCCGAATCGGGCGCGGTCAATCCGGAGATGCTCCAGCTGCCGTCCACTGTAGCGTCAGTCGAGCCTTGGATGGTCGTGCCAAAGGCGATGGTGATCGCGTCCGATCCGTCGTCGCCGTCGCAGTCAGCGCTTTGATCAAATTTTTTACACGTACCGCCGACAATGAATGGGATTGACAGGGTGGTGGTGCCGGGCAGTAGGCGCGCGAAGGTCGGCCCGATCCCGCCCGCCGAGACGACCACGTCGGTCGAGGGATTGGCGATCTCGATCTCGATGGTCTCGCCTTCGCCGGCGCCGGCCAGCACGTCAAGGATAACGTAGACGCATAAGGTGGAGATTGGCGTGACGGCGATGCCGGCCGCGGTAAAAGTGGAGGTGCCGTTAGCGCCGGAAAAACCGTCAGTATCAGTGGTCGAGCCGTACTGCGTTTCGGTCCCGGCGTAGGTTTCACTGGCGCAGTTGTACGGCGCCGATGTGTCCGGCTCGTACCTTAGGAAAATATTGTCCAGGTTGGTTTGTCCGTTGACCGTCCCGTTCTCGGTGATCATGATGCTGGTGATATTCTCGGAGGTGCGCGACTGGTTGATGGTGAACGCGCCGCCGACATGCTGCGTTGACGAGGGGATACTTAAGTTGCTCTGGGTCCCGGTCACATGAACGTTCGCTTCGTAGGAATCGCGGAAGGCAAAATCATACGCCCGGGTCGGCAGCGACGCCGAGATGGTCACGCCGGTGGACAAGTCAGCCTCAAACGACGATGCGGTCGGCGTCGACCAGGTGCCGTTGGCGTCGCCGTTCCAGAGGATGGCTTCCGGCACGATGTCCGCGGTGGTGTCTTCGGCGATGACCATGATCTTGCCCGAGCTCGGGGCGGGTTCGAGCTTCCAGCCGTTCGGCAGGTCAGCCCAGGTGTTGCCGAGGCAGGGACCGCCGCTATCTTCGGCGTTGGCTAAAGCGGTGACCTGCTCGATCGTCCCGGCCCCGCCTTCGGTGAGAAGGCAGTCGACATTGTTGTCAATCACCTGGTACTGATCAACGGAAATATCGTAAATGAAGTACATCATCCCGGTGGTGGATAGCGAGGAGTTGCGGTAGACGAACAGCGCGCGGTCGCTACCCCCGCGTTCCCAGGCCACATCGGTCCCTTGTGCGAACGGAAAGGTGTTGGTGTCGGAGTTTTCCGTCGCCCCGGAGGCGGAAATCCAGTCAGCGCCGTCCCACATGTCCACGCCGTAGTCGGACGAGTTCACGCTGATATCCTCGATGTACGACATGGCGATGTAGTCGTGGTTGGGCGCTCCGGCTATTGAGAAGTGCGAGTTAGTGGCTGTCCCTGGTCCGGACGGGGTCGTGTCGGTCCAGCCGGTGCCGGCGTCATAGGTCGAAGCGTCCACATACGGGCTGGCTTCGAGTCCGTAGAGGATCATGCCCTGACCAGAACCCTCCCAGGCCAGGTCAAAGTTCTTATACGGTCCGTTCTGCCCGACATCGGTAAGACGAGCGATGTTCTGCCAGGCCGAGCCGTCCCAGCGCGCGCCGTAAACGCCGTACTGGGAGGCTTCCTGCCACCCGCAGAGAATATTATCCGTGTCATGGTCCGCTTCGCATTCGACCCAAGACGCCGGGGCTGGCGTAGCTTCGTCGACGCCGGTGTAATCGATGTCCGCTTCGGCCGACCAGCTCGATCCGTCCCAGGTCCGGTATTTGAGCAAGCCGTCGCCGCCCGAGGAGCTTTCGTAGACGACGATGGCGTCGCCGGTAGAAGCTTCGTAGGCGATGTCGAAGCCGCGGTAGATGTCGTTGGTCGTGCCGATGTCGGTCGAGAAATCTCCATTCGCCGGCGCGCCGGTGCCGTTAATCCAGGATGCGGTCGGGCCGTCGTAGACCTGAATGTCGAGTTCGCCCAACTGGATCAGGCGGCCGACGATGTATTCATTCCGGGTCGGGGCGGATTCGATGATGGTGTGGTTGGTGTCGTCGTTGGCGTCTTCGTCGTTCTGGAGCTGGCCTTCGGCGCTGAACTGTGAACCGTCCCAGGTGCGGTAGTGCGGCGTCGTATCAACCGCGCCGTCCTCGTCGTACGCGAGCATGCCGGTGCCGGTCAGGGCGTCGGACGCGATCTGCCACTGCCGCGCCTCCCTAAATTCCCCGATGGTTAGAGGTCCGAGAACATAAAACTCCGGCGCTACTTTCGGGAAGTCAATGGTATAGCCGAGGGTATGCGTTTCACCTGCTTTCCAGTCGACGTTCCAGACGATCCTCCCATGAAACGTATCCAGCTGGGAAACTGTGCCGTTGTCGCTTACATTCGATATACCGAACGATGTCGGTGTCGTTTCTACTACCGCACCCTGGTAGTCTTGATTGGCTTTTATCGTGAACTGAACGGCGTACGGCGTTTCCGGGAAGACGCGGCTCGGGAACGCGATCCGTTCGACATCGAACAGAACGTCGTCCTTCACCTCGAAGGTATCGGTGATCGACCGCGTACCGTTCGGAATGGTCGCGGTGACTGTCATCGTGTACGTCCCCTGACCTTTGGTCGTATACGTTGCAGCGTAGTCGGGATTGTTCGTGATTCCGCGGTCAACGCACTCTGGATCGATGCGGATAGAACTATCTGCCGTGGCGAAATGCTGGATCTGCCCGTCAGGTCCGGTCACGTCGAGCTTAACCGTTGCATCACACTGGGTCTTTCCGATGTCATCGAGGACGGACATGCCGATCTCCGTTGCCGTGTTCGTGCGCTCATACGAACGCCGGACGTTGACCGACAGAACGCCCCAGGTGAAGTCCTGCTCGATCGGTTCCGTGTACTCGCCCTGACTCACGTAGACAGTTGCTTTATAGAGACCCGGACTCGTCAGGTACGCGTTGTCGATCGCGTACGAGGCGAGGGTTGTCATTCCTTCCGTGCGCTCAGTTGGCGTAACGTTTACGATGGTCTTCCTGCCGCGCGCATCGCGAAGCTGTATTGCGTCGACGGTTCTTGTTGCTGCCGTTTCTCCGCTCTTCCCGACTTCAACATCGATTTTCGGGGCTTCCGTGCTCTTAAAGATGCGCTTGTCCGGGATGCTGACGGCATCCTGCATCATTTTGGCGATGTCAGGAGGCGTTGCACGCTTTTCAACTACTGAGATTGTCTTTTTTGCTGAACGTTTTTCTCCGTCGATCGTACTCGTTACCGTAACATCGTATGCCCCGAGTTGCGTCGGAGTATACATCGTCCGGTACAGCGGAGCGCTGTTCTGATCATCGCACCGAAGAGGAGGGGCAAGCGTCCCGTCCTGCGTGTTCAGCGTTACCTTCTCGCCTGACGGTGTTGTGAGCTCAACAGACGTCTCCCCTTTACAGACCGATGTTCCGAAGAGATCGGCAATCAGGAACGACAGACCGAACGGAACGTTATCAGAGTAGGATTCTTTTGACGTCGCGATAGAGAACGTGCCCCACTCGAACGACACCGTGCGCGTCGCGGTCGCCTTTCCGTCGCTCAGCGTCGCCTCTGCAACATACGTTCCCGGTTCAAATCCTTTATCCGGAACGAAGTACAGCGTCTTTCGTTCCCGACCTTCTCGATCGACGATTTCCGTAACCTTGCTTACGCCATCGGCATTCCCTGAAGGACCTTTGAGCGTTACTGAAACGACTTTAAGCGGTTTGTCGGCTTTTAGTCCTTTCGGGACATTCCCAGTCATGCGGAATCCGTCGCTCCAGAGGTCTACGACTGCCTGCTGATCTGAGCGGAACACTGCCTGCTTCGTTTCGATGAGCTCCTTCTGCGTTTCTCCCCAGCGGTCCGGATTGATCGCGACCGGCGCGTACTTCACGTTCGGATTTTCGCGCTCGATGACCTTGTCAGACGCAACATTCATAGTGTTAGCAGCGGCGAACGCTCCGATCGTCGTCGGGCCAAGAGCAAAAATGGCAGGGCTAACATCCGGCGGATCAACGACGTACGTAAGTTCGTACTCCTTTCCCTTTTTCCAGTCGACGTCCCACTGGATCGAACTGTTCATTTCGTCGACTTCAGCGAGCTGGCCTTTCTGCGAAATACTGCTTACGATCATGTCCCTCGGAACAATCTCGGTCACGGTCCCTTTATAGTTATCCGTTGCGGTAACGAAGAGGTGGATGAGGTACGGCTGCTTCGGATTCACGCGAGAAGGACCGACACGCTCGATCGCGAACGGACGGCTCCCGCCGACCGAAATGGCAAGATCGGAGGATTGCGGACCCTGGTCTGTCTGCGTTTCAACGTTGATGCGGTACTGACCGTCCTGATCGCCGAGGATGCGGAAGAAGTAGTCTGGATCAGCCGTGACCGATTCAGGGCCGCAGGTTTTCGATCCGGCAATTGTGCCGTCTTTTGTCCGCGCGGTGAGGACTTTTCCGTCCGGCGCAGTGATCCGAGCGGTGATATCGGCATTGCACACGGTTGCGCCGTTTGCATCGACGATGCCGATGGTAACCGGCACTTGCTGGCCGCGAGCGTAGGCAACCTGCGGGCTGTTCACGGTCACGATGCCCCAGGAGAACTTCTGGACGTCCTTGATGGTTGTGAATCCGATCTTGCTCGTGATCGTGACGACGTACGTTCCCGGTCGCAGGTACGTTCCATGTTTAAGTACGACTTTTGACCTGTCGTCTTTACCGGACCGATCGATCGCATAGGGAATATCAACGCGTTTTCCGTTGATATCGGTGATCTCGACGTTACGGACCGTATCGGTGTCTATGAAAATAACGGGGTCCTCGATAGGGAGGAACGAGTGACGAGCTAAAAACGAGAGCGGGCCGAACGACGAGCGATCCTTCGACTTTACGAGATCAAGCTCAAGCTCTACGCCATCGAGCTTAATGAACGTTGTCGCGTCGGTGTCTCCGTTCGCGAGCGTGAAACGAACGGCCATTGCCGCGAGCTGCTCCCTCGTTACCGTTGACGGGAGATCGTACTGCCGGTATCCTCCGTTCCGTCCATTGCTCACTTCGCCGTCGATGAGTATCGGCGCGAGCGAAATCCACGTTTGACCTCCGTCAACAGAGTACGACGGCACAACCGTCGAGCCGTCGCCGATCGATCCTCGACCGGCAAGCGATACGACGAGACGCTGACCAACGATAGTACTTCGGGCTATTGCTTTAAGGAACGAGAAGTTATCGCAGGTGATGCCGGTATCCTGTAACGTTATCATTCCCGACGTGCCTCCTTGCTGAGCCGAGATGACCGCTGCGTTAGATTGCTTTACAGCATCGAACCCTGCTGATGACGACTCGGAGATCACGCGCGCAGCGTCTGCGTTGCTCCATCCGCGACAGGTACTTGCCTGGAATCGCGACTGAGTTCCTGCTTTCTTCGCTCGCACGTCGCCGTGTACGACAACACCGTCGATCCACAGTTCGCTCCTCGCTTTTGAAGGGACGACGTCTACGACGAATTTCACCTGCAGCCGGCCAAGCTCCGCAGCCGATACGTTCTGGATGGGGAACGCGGTGTACCCCTCGTTCCGGGAGTTGCTGACCGTATCTCGGAGGAGAAAGGTCGTTCCCGTCTGCCACGTGGTCCCGTCGATCGAGTACTGCGCCATGGCGATATCTGTGCCGTCAGAAGGACCCTTTCCGGCGAACGAAGCGCTTACCGTGACGTTCTCGAACGTACTCCCTGCTCCGGGTGACTGTCCGAGTACGCTCCACGCATCACAGATCAGAGACTGGTCCGGAGACGACAGCGCGTTCGAACCACTCGAACTCGTTAGGTCGGAACTCACGATGTGCGCAGAGTTTTTTCCGGAAAATTGGCCGACGTCCGCTGACGGACCCAGGGATACTGCCGTTGCGCGGTCAGCGTTCTTCCACCCCATACAGTGCGAAGGCGTATACGTAAAGGAGAGTGCACCCTCTGCAACTGCAGTGCGGTTCCTCAGAGGCATGATGACCGAAACAATACTGAGTAACACTAGTATTGCAGCTGTAGCTGCGACACTACTGCCAACGAGTCGTTTACGACGTAATCCAAAACGCTCCGGCGACGGCTGTATCCGCCGTAATTCTTCTTGGATACGAAGAATGTCGTCTCTGCGGAATTTTCTGTCTTGTCGTGAGCCAACACGGACAGATCGAATCTTACGGGATCTATCCCAAATCCTGACCGTATTCGGATGAACCTTAAGGGTGTCCGCGACTTGGCTAATCGAAAGGAATACCGGCAGACCGGAATCCCTCGTTTTCTTTCTTGTTAAAACGCCTTTAAATGACCAGAACCACTTCTGGTATTTAGCAAATCTCAGCACATTCTGCTGTTTCCTTTCCACTGTTTTATTCTGAAACTACGCCTGAGAGTTTACCTGATACAGGAAGTATACCACATTTTTTAAAGCAACGCAAGAGCAATGCGTTGTTAAGAAAAATCATTTTCTAACCTTATCTTAGCCCTGTTTTTGATCGCTGGTCACAGTGCGATACATGCGCTCGATCATGCCGGTAATGCGTTTCCAGTCGTACTGTTCTGCGGTTTTCCTTCCCGCACTGCCAAGTTGTTGGCGACGTTTGTCGTCCTGTGCGAGCTCGATGATCCTGTCGGCAATGGACCGAGGATCGCGCGGACGGCAGAATACGCCCTCTCTCCCTTCGGTGAGGACATGGCGGTATCCGTCAATGTCCGAAGCGACGATGGGAACGCCGGACGCCATTGCTTCGAGCAAGACAATGCCGAAACTCTCGCCCCCGGTCGCCGGTGAGCAGTAGATGTCTGCTGAACGGTAGTATCGCGGGAGATCCTCTGGAGAAGCGAAGCCGGCAAAGGTGACGCGTCGACGAAGCGCGAACGGTATGTACGTATCGTAGTATTTCTTCATCCATCCCGATCCGACGACAAGCACGCGATACTTCTGTAATCGTTCTTCGAGGTAGGGTAGCGCCCCAAAAAGATACTTCGCGCCCTTTCTCGGATCCATTCGCCCTACGAACAGTACTGTAAAGGTACCATCATCCCTGTTCAGCATCGGTTGAACAGAAGGTGAGAACCGCGTAATGTCGATTCCATTCGGAATAACGGTGATGTTCACGTTTGGATAGTACCGCCGGCAGGATGCCTCTGCGCTGGGCGAAACTGCAATATGACAAGATATTTTTCGTACGGCATCGTCGAACACAGGACGGAACACCCGGAATATCAGGTCAGAAAACACATGGTTATCGCGATACGAATGGTGTGTTCCGACCTTCGGCGATCTCATTGCCCGAGAAGCAATGAGCGGCAGTCCTGGATCGACCGGACACTGGATGTGGACGATGTCAAAACACTCCCGTTCTTCGATCTTCCGCAATATTCCACCAAGCTTCCATCCAAGGGTCATGTGGACATTTGCGCCGTTGCCCGTGAGAGGGATCTGGATACCGTGGCGAAGGACCCGAAGACCGCGGTCGTCGGGATCTTTCGTTCCACCGGTAATTACGGTTACCGCGTGCCCCCTCCGTTCAAGCTCCCTGCCTAAATGCCAAACATGCTCGGTTACTCCGCCGAGTACCGGATAGTACGACTGCGTGACGATCCCGATTTTCATGCGGAGAGATCCGAAGAATCAAATGCTGAAATCGAAGCTCTCCTTCGTTTTTCCGGAACCGAAGACGAGGGTGAACTGCTTCTTTGCTAACGGAACCTGAAACGCCAGGTACCCGCCCTGCTGTCCGACCGCGCTTGGAATGGCGATCTCGTACGGCACCTCGTTCAGCTCCCCTGAATCGGTTAGCTTTATATCTTTTCCCGCCCACTCGAGCGGATTGTCTTTCGGAACAACGGCAAACGGCTTGAGGAACAGTACGATGAACTGTTTTCCCTCGCTCGCCTTCTGTGTCCTGAACGCCGTCGTTGCCATTGCCGTATCGAATTCGAACGCCGTATCCTTGTACGTCAAGGACTTACCGATCGCAATGTCGCCCCCAACGCGTGCAGCATTCGCGTTATCGTTCTGCTGGCTGTTGGCCGTTTTTGACGTATCGGTTGCTGCTGTATTCGCGTTCGTGTTTGTATTTTTCGAAAAGTAGACCATGCCGGTATACACCAACATCAGAAGTACCGTCACTGCGATGAGAACGATGAATATGCGTTTGAGCATAGAATGTGTTCGTTATACCATTTGCCTACGATGTCTGGTAGCCCCACCCCGTAGAACTTCTCGCTTCGCTCGAAGTCACGGGGCAGGCCTGGATTCGTCCCGCCAGGTAGCGGGATCCCGCTTTCCTTACCATCATTGTTGAAAGGTGGCGGGAAACCCCGAGGCGTTTGACCCTATCCAACCGAATATGGCTGGTAGCCCTATCGGGATTTGAACCCGAGTTTCTTGGATGAGAACCAAGTGTCCTAGACCGGGCTAGACGATAGGGCCCCATGTGTCAGACGGTCAATGAGTATAGCATGAGTGCCTTACCGAGACAAGCCATAGTATAGGAACCGAGTGGCTTTACAGCCGTCTCGCGGGGCCTCTACGTTATGATTTTGATTCTTCGATCTTTGAGAGGCTGATCGCCGCAAGGAGGGAGACCATTGCAAGCTTCAGGTAGAAATCAGTACTCATGTAAATGATCCGCTGAGAGATCTCGGTAAAGAATCCGAATGATCCCATAATGAGGCCGAACCAGTAGAACGAGCGGATCAGCATATGATTATCGAGTTTTATCATGGTATCACCTCCTTTACGTTTTTCTTTTCTGCAAGGAAGAGCGCAACAAGCGACCGACACGGATAGCCTGTTCTGCGTAACGGTTCGAGTAGCCCCACTCATTATCGTACCACGCAACAACCTTCACGAGATTGCCGTCGACCACCTTGGTGAGGGGAAGATCGACGATCGCTGAGTGCGGATCCATACAGAAATCCCTCGACACGAGCGGCGCCTCGCTCACTGAAAGGATGCCCTTCCACCGTCGATCGGCGGCAGCCTTCTTGAAAGCACGGTTTATTTGTTCAACCGTAACGTTCTTCTTTGTCAGGAACGTAAAGTCGGTAATGGATACCGCCGGAGTCGGAACGCGGAGCGCGAAGCCGTCAAACTTTTCCTTGAGCTCGGGTAAGGTCTCTGCCGCCGATATAGCAGCACCCGATGTCGTCGGGACAATGTTGACCGCTGCTGCGCGTGCGCGTCTAAGATCGGGGTGGAGCGGAGGAACAGGCCCATCGACAAGGTTCTGTTCTGCCGTGTACGAGTGAACGGTCGTCATCAGGGCTTTCTTAACACCGAAGTTCTCGATCATGACCTTCGTCACCGGCGCAACGCAGTTCGTCGTGCACGATGAGTTCGAGAACACAGCCTCTCCCCTGTCCTCTTTTTCATTGACACCGAGGATGAACGTTTTGACGGATCCCTTACCTCCCTTGACCGGCGCCGACACGATCACACGCTTTGCTCCGGCAGAAATGTGCGCTCGTGCGTCATCACCGTTCACTAGCCGGCCGGTCGATTCTAGGACGACATCGATATGGAGCTTCTTCCATGGAAGCTTCGCCGGATCCTTCTCTGACAGGAACAGGATCTGTCTTCCATCAACGCTAAGTTTTCCGCGCTTGACCGCGACCACATGGTCCCAGGTTCCGTATACCGAATCATACTGCAAGAGGTGCGCCATGACCTCGAGGCTTCCGAGGTCATTGACTGCGACGACCTGAAGCTCGGGTTTCGTAACCGCCACCTTGAAGGTGTTTCTGCCTATTCGGCCGAACCCGTTGATTGCTATGCGTACCGGTTTTGGTTTCAGCATGGGGATATACTTAAGTTTACTACGAGGTAGGCGGAAAATCAACGGCCGCGTTCTTCGATCCAAAATCCTCGAGCTTCATGGCAACGAGATCGCGTACCGCTTCGATCGATGGTTCTAGCACGATGCGCGGATCGTACTCCTGCTCGAACGCATGCAAGGTATGGCGGAGGCGTACGGTAAATGCATACTCAATCTCGGTAATGATGTTGATGATACGAACTCCCCGCTCGATCGCCGAACGGACTGCCTCGGGTTTAAGCGCAGAAGCACCATGGAGCACCAGGGGAATCTTCGGTATACGTTTATGGATCTCTTCGAGGCGCTTTAGATCGAGCGGCGGAGCGCCGTACTCCATCTTATAGACGCCGTACACATTGCCGACCGCGACCGCGAGACAATCGACACCGGTCGACTTCACGAACTGCTCAGCCTCTTTGGGATCGGTCATGAACTTATCGGGGGTAAGCGACGCCAGAGAATCGTCTGCCTTTTTCATCACGCCGACCTCGCCCTGCGCCAACACGCCGTGCTTGCGCGCGTAATCGACGGACTGCTTTGTGAGCACGACATTCTCATCAAAGGGAAGGTCAGAGGCATCGATCATGATGGAGGAAAAACCGGCGTGGATGCACTCCGCAATGGACCGGAAGTTCTTCCCGTGATCGAAGTGGAGCGCGACGGGAACGTTGACCGCTGCGTTCTTCGCGATCGTCTCGACGATGTGCGTGATCGGCTTCAATCCTGCGTACTCGATCGTCGTTTCGGTCACCTGAATGATGACCGGAGATTTTGCGTCGATCGCTCCCCTGATGATCCCAAGGGTGATCTCAAGGTTCGTCGTATTGAATGCGCCGATGGCGTACGAGTGCTGCTGCGCATGTTCGAGGAGCTGCGAGACCGTGACGAGCATAGGTTACCTCTTTAGTGCGTTAAGTATGGCACTGAACAGCTCAACCTTCAAACTGTCCTTCCCGACGAGCACCCCGTGGACAAACTCGCCGTCCACGAACGTTCCGACGTTATCAGGCGTAACATTCCCCCCGTAGAGGACGCGCGTTGATTCGCGGACGATCCGTTCACCGAAGAGATCGACGAGCGCATGCTGTATCATGTGGGCCATTTCGTGCGCATCGTGCGGTGTTGCCGGTCCTCCCGGACTTATCGCCCAGATCGGCTCATACGCAATGACCAGTTCCTGACCCTTCCGCGGAGGCGGGACGTTGTGGAGTCCGCGCTGTACCTGGCGCATGACGGTAAAAAGGTGGTGGCGCATTGACCGCTCCTCGAGCGACTCGCCGACGCAGAGGATCGGTGAGAGGTGATGGCCAAGGGCAGTGAACACCTTGCGGTTAACGATCTGATCTGTTTCGCCGCTCTCGCGTCTGCGTTCCGAATGACCGATAATGACGTAACGGCAGCCTATCGACAGGAGCTCGTCAGCAGAAACCTCACCGGTATAGGCGCCTAACGTCTCCCAAAACACATCCTGTGCTCCGAGGTTGAGCCCTGTTCCTGCGATCTTATCGCGGACTGGGATCAACGCCGTAAAGCTCGGACACACAACGGTCGTTACTGAACGCGGAACATCCATCGCTGAGTATTTCTCCGCAAGAAGCGTTGCATCGGGGACGGTCAGGTTCATCTTCCAGTTCGCGGCAACGACGTACTGACGATCCCGGACGACGTTCGGTGCTGCATGTGCTTGTCGCTGCACAGCTGTTCGGCTTCGTGATATGCGCCGCTGTACGGAATGCGCCTTCTTCATGGTGATGGTGTCGTTACCTGTTGCTCAACGCGTTCGCTGTCTTTTGCTGTTGCTGTATCAGGCAACGGCTCGCTGGGCGTTGCCTTTTTTTCAGGATGGAGCAGGATCTCGAGCCGTTCATCGCTCTTGAGCGCATGGTAATTCGGCAATTCTGTGACTGCACGAATGCCGAGGTGCCGCAGGAAATCGAACGAGATCTCGTACATCGTCGTCATGCGTTCCTTGTCTTCGCAGGAATCGATGAGTCCGCGGATCATGAGGTTGCGCAGGATGAGGCTGCAGTTAACCCCGCGGATCATGTCGATCTCCGATTTCGGGAGCGGCCCGCGGTACGCAATGATCGTGAGCGTTTCGAGCGACGGCCTCGTCAGTTCACCGCTCCGTTCGTCCTTAAGGAAATCTGCGACGATCTTGGCGTTCAGTTGGCTCGTTACCATCTGTACGCTCATGCCGTGCTGTGCGATCTGTATGCCCCGCTCCTCGGTGTTATAGAGCTGCTGAAGCGTACCGATCTCTTCCCGTACGGTGTCGTAGTTGACGCCGAGCAGATCAGCGATCTTCCGCATGCTCATCGGTTTCGATGCAACGAAGAGGAGGCTTTCGATTTTTCCTGCCAGATTCATGGCGCTTTGACGTTACGTACGTTATCAGTGATATGATGCTCAATGCGGATATCGGAGAAGTTCTGTTCCTGAACGACTACGGCGATCCGCTGTTTTACGAGCTCAAGGAGAGCGAGGAACGTGATGATGATCTCCGTGCGCGACGTTGCGCTCTCGAGCAGCTGTCGGAAGTTTAACGATACGTGCTGTTCAACCATGTCGCGTATCGACCTGATGCGCTCCTGGATCGAGATCGTCCGCGTGATGACGGTCTGCGGAACGAGAAGGAGCGGTTCGAGCTGCCGCAGAATGTCAGAGAACACCCTGTATAGGTCATCGACAATGAGCTTATGAGGGGGAGAAAAGATCGGAACGACGGTCGCTGTGTGCTCTCTTCCGTACATGACGCGCTTCCGGCGGTATATCTTCTTGATGTCCAAAGCTGCGCTGACGAACGTTTTGTAGAGCCTGAGCTGATCCTCAAGGCTCAAGCCTTCCTCGTCCGGGAGCTCGAGCTGCGGAAGGAGGATCTTCGACTTGATGAGGAGCAGTTTCGCCGCGACAACAAGGAAATCAGCGAGTTCATCGGGGTGGAGGCGTTCCGCGCGCTGAAGGGTGCCGAGGTACTGTTCTGTCACCTCTGCGAGCGAGACGGTCGAGATGTCGAGCTCGCGCTGCTCGATCAGCTGGAGGAGCAGGTCGAGCGGTCCCTCAAACTGTTTCAGCCGTACGTGTACCATGCGACGCTGCTAGCCTTAACGCTACCGTTTCGCCTTCACCTGAAGCTTCAGTTTCGCCGAGGTCCCGAAAGCGCCGGTAGCTGGACTCTCCATCTTCATGAAATCGGCCGTACGCATCCGTATCGAATGCTCGAAACTGCCGCTCCCGAAGAGCGCGCGCTTCGTCTTCGCTAACGCTTTATCGATGACGACCGCGAGCTTGTGCATCCCTGCGAAGGGCGTGATCGCGCCGGGCTTCACCTTCAGCTCGCGCACCATGTCCTTTTCGTTCGCAATAGAGAGCTTCTTAACTTTCAGCGCCTTCTTGAGCTTTGGTACATCGAGACGGTCACTCGCGCGGAGCAGAACAAGATGATACACAGCGTCGGCCTTTACGAGAAGCGTCTTCGCGATCTCCTCGAGTGGCGTTTTTAAGGTCTGCGCTAGATCATAGGCGGTAAAAACCGTCTTGTGAGGCACTGTCTCGTACTTCACCTTATGTGAATCGAGGTACTTTGTTGTCTTCGTAGGTAACGTCATGGCGTTTTTTGGTTAGGCGGATTAGATCGCCGCATGCGTGCGGCGCGGAACGGTAAGTGGAGTTGCTGTCCGAAGAGCGTACGCGTGATTTTCCTGCCCTTTGGTGTGAGACGTATTTCATCTATGAACCACATCTTAGGGGTTCTCCTTCCATATCCGATGAGGAAACCCCTGTCGATGAGGCTTTCGAGCGATTTCGTCACGACATCCTGGATGTTCTCCGGCTGCTGTGGCATGCTCTTATAGAACCCGTGTACGGTCTTCCTCGGTAACCGTAACGTTCGACGGTTGTAGCATTCAATGAGCGCGAACCGCTGAAGGCCGGAAAGTCTCATGTTTTTTTCTTTAGTGCGATGTGGGCGTCGTCAAGCTGTTCCTGCGGAAGACTGCTCGGCGCTCCCATCATCAAATCCCGTCCGTCGCTCGTCTTTGGAAAGGCAATGACCTCGCGGATGTTCGGTTCGTTCGCGAGCACGGCGATGATGCGATCGATTCCTGGCGCAATACCGCCATGGGGAGGCGCGCCGTAGCTGAACGCTTCGAGCATATGGCCGAAGCGGCGTTCAGCCTCCTTGTCCGTCAGTTTCAGGATCGAGAATATCTTCTTCTGGACCTCGGCGTCATGGATCCTGATCGATCCCCCTGCGATCTCATAGCCGTTCAACACGAGATCGTACTGTTTCGATCGTACCTTAGCAGGATCCCTGTCGAGCAGCGGAACATCCTCATCTTTCGGGCTCGTAAAGAGATGGTGAACCGGCACGAGCTTCTTTTCCGTGTCCGAATATTCGAACAGCGGGAAGTCGACGATGAATGCGAACGCAAGCTCATTCGGGTCGCTGGCATTTTTCCTTAGGTCCGGCTTGTCCGTCGAGTAACGCTTCATCGCCTCGTCGTAGGAAAGCCGAACGAACGAACCTTGTGTGAGGCGCTTCTCCGGTGTCACCACCGCAACCATGCTTGTAAAGAGGTCCTCGACGAGCGTAAGTACATCTTCCACGTCGACAAAGCTCATCTCAAGATCGAGCTGCGTGAACTCCGGCTGCCGGTCATCGCGCGTATCCTCGTCGCGGAAGCAACGGACGATCTGAAAGTACCGTTCGATGCCGCCGACCATGAGAAGCTGCTTGAACTGCTGCGGACTCTGCGGAAGCGTATAGAACGTACCGGGGAAGTTCCGCGACGGAACGATGAACTCGCGCGCGCCCTCGGGCGTGCCCTTGGTAAGGTACGGCGTTTCGATCTCTAGGAACCCCTGGTTCGAGAGGTACTCCCGAATGAACCGGATGACGTTGTGGCGAAGCGTAAGGTTCTTCAACATTCGGCGATGACGCAGGTCGAGGTAGCGATACTTCATCCTGAGCTCTTCGCGCGCCTGCCGCTCTTCGTTCTGAATTTCAAAAGGAGGCGTCTTCGAACGGCTCAAGACCTGAACCGAGGATGCACGAACCTCGATCGTTTCTAACCGCGTGGATGTTTTTCTCTTTGCTGCTCTCCGCGTTTCGACCAATCCCTGCACCTTCACTACGAATTCGGGGCGTATCGAGGCGAGTTCGCTAGTCCCTCCTGTACAATCTTCTCCGCATACGACCTGTACGATCCCGGATCGGTCACGCAGATCGAGGAACGAGATCTTTCCCATGTTGCGTCGAGCATGTATCCACCCGGCGAGCGTAACGCTTTGCCCGATCTTGTCCGGTAAAAGCTCGATGTCGGTCTTCTGCATACACTTTTCCTTCTTCACCGATTATACAAGAAAATCGGTGTGAACGCAACAACAGAACACCCGATTACTATTTGAATTGCCTAGAAAAGAGTCACACCGATTTCGTAGATTTTCAACGCTTTTGCAAGGGTATCTCCAAAAAGGGCGATACATGCTGCAGCGAATGGCAACACCGGAGTAATGATCATCCGGATGCCTGCGGAACGAACGGCAGCTGCCTTTGCAATGGTCACGAAAACGGTCAGGACAAAGACAAAGCCGTAGAACAGCAAGATGTTTGGCCACCCGGCAACCATACCCCCGACCGTTAGGAGGTCGACGTCGAGCTGATCAATAATCCTTCCCTTTGTGAAGCGCGCAAACAGCGAGAAGCATATCCCGCCGATGAGGCCGACGCACGCATCGAACGCGAAGCTGCTCAGCCACCTGACAATGCCTTCATTGAAGTAGAAGTTCGAGTGCGGCGGAAAGAAGAACTGGCAGGCGGTCCCGCACGAGCCATACCGGTGCCACTCGATCCAGAGATCAGCCGAAACCGCGATGAGCTGAAGCGCGAGGATAGCGGCGAACCAGAGGAACAACCGTTTCCCGAAGTGTTGGCTCACGACCCCCTTCTTCACAAGGACATATCCGAACACGAGGAACATGAGTGCCCAGAGCACCGATGAGAGGTAGAGCTTCGTGATGAACCAGTAGATCCCGAACGCAAAATCTAGCATCGCTGTTATTCCTTCCACGAACGCGAGTCGTAGACCTCCTGTGTCGAATCGATCACCACGACAGCCTTCCCGCTCGTAGCAGTAAGAAAGCTCTTAATTTCCCAGACACACTGATCGATCGGCAGGCCGTAGTGGTAGAAGCTTACCGAGAGATCTTTGGTCCCCTGCGTAACACCGTTACGTCCAGCAATGGCAACTGCGCGTTCAGGCGAAAGGTTCGCGTCCGAGGGAGGACAAACGTTCTTCTGTTCTTTGGTCTGCGCAGAGAGGGAGTACTGAAGCCCTGCTGGGTTTCCGCTGTTCGCATTCTGCTGATCGCTGTTAACATCAGGTACGGATGAGTTGTCGTTCATCCTCGAAAGACAGTCCTCAGGACAATTGTCCGGTGTCTCAGGTTTTGGGCAGTTCGTAGAAAGGCACGCTACATTCTCGCATACACCGTTACCGCAGCTTGCTAGGTTGGTTGCTTCCGAATTCCTGTTATCATTCAACGACGTACTCGGTTCTTTCGTAACCATTCGCCACAACACGTACCCAGCAATGACAACACCGACTGCAAGCACCACCAATGGAATGACGTACCACTGCCGTTTCTTCTGCATGGTCATGGCCGTAACCTGTTCAGAAGACGCGGGAACGGTATGCTCTCGCGAACGTGGCTAAGGCCACAGAGCCAGGTTATGAGCCGTTCCAGTCCGATACCGAATCCGGAATGAGGGAAGGTTCCATATCGACGGAGGTCGATATACCATTCGTAGTCTTTTTCCAGTAGCCCGAACTCCCGTATCCTTTTCCTGAGCAGTTCCGCGTCGTCAATACGCTGTGAACTTCCGATGATTTCCCCATACCCTTCCGGTGCTATGAGGTCTGCGCCTAAAACATACCGAGTGTCTTCCGGGTCCGGTGTCATGTAGAACGCTTTGATGCCAGCGGGGTACTTCGTGATGAACTGGGGCTGTGGCGACTGCTTCGAAAGGAGCGTTTCCTCGTCTCCGCCGATATCCTCTCCCTCTTCGATCTTTGATCCCAGATCCCGCAGCTTCTTGATAGCATCTGTATACGAGATCTTCGGGAAAGGCGCTCGAATGACCTCTAGCGCTGACCTGTCGCGCTCGATGATCTTCAGTTCTTCTGTCCGCTCACTTAGCACGCGTTCGATAACCTTCATGATGAGCGCCTCCTGTATCGCGAGGTTTTCTTCAAAGTCGACGAACGCCGCTTCAGCGTCAAGCATCCAGAATTCCGTAAGGTGCCTCCTCGTCTTCGATTTCTCGGCGCGGAACGTCGGGCCGAAATCGTACACCCTCCCGAGCGCAGCCGCCGTTGCCTCTAGGTACAGCTGTCCTGTCTGCGCTAGGTACGCATCCTCGCCATAGTAGTCCGTTTTAAAAAGCGACGACGTTCCCTCTGCCGCTGTCGGTGTAAGGATCGGGGAATCGGTGCATACGAAATCCATTTCCCGCATTGCGTCACGCATGGCTCGTATGACCGTATCCCGTATCAGAAGGATCGCTGTCTGACGCTTCGACCGTAACCAAAGGTGCCGATGGTCGAGGAGGAAGTCGACCCCGTGCTCTTTCTTCCCTATCGGGTACTCCTCGGCCTTTCCTATAAGCTCCACCTCCTCGCACTCAAGTTCTACGCCCTCCGGACTTCGGGTATCCTTTTTAACAGTACCCGTGATCTCTACGGCCGATTCGATCGTCGTTTCTTTTGCAGCACGCCATGAATCGCTGCTGACCGAGTCCTTCGAAACGACCGCTTGGATCGTTCCGCTGCCGTCACGAACCTGGAGAAAGACAATACTCCCGGATGATCTGACGTTGTAAGCCCATCCCCGGACAACGATCTTTTTTCCTGATGCGCCCTTTGCATCACGGAGCCGAATATTCTTGTTCATAGTCTAAACGCGAAGGTACCTGCCGACAGCAATGCCGGCGCTTGCCATCGACAGTATGACTGCGCCGACGAGAGGAACCCAGAAAATCGAAATAAAGTGTTGCATGAAGTACGCGGTCATGTTCACATCGTAACCCTGGAAAAGCGTGTTGAACCATCCAGACAGAAGCGAAATGCCGCCGATCAGAAGAAGCGACGAAAGGATCGCGGCAAGGATACCGATGAGCACGCTTTCGATGAGGAACGGTCCGCGGACGAACCAGTTCGATGCGCCGACGAGCTTCATAATCCCTATCTCTTCTCGGTGCGAGTAAATTGCAATGCGCATCGTGTTGATCACTACGAGAATGGCGATGATGGAGAATATTATCGTCAGGGCAACACTGAATCGATTGACGCTCTTCGTGAAGTTGGACAATTTTTCTATCGCGATCCTGTTCGATTCGACCGATTTTCCACTTTCGATCGACGGGGCGTACGCTGAATCGTTGAAGAGTTTCGAGATCGTCGCGTACTCTTCGAGAGAACGTGCCTGTACCTTTAGCGAAGGACCGAACGGATTAGCCTGGAGGACATCCGTTCCCTCCGTGATCGTCGGATCGTCAGCATGAAGCTTCTTGAAGTTTTCAAGGTTATCATCTGCACTCATGTAGGTCACCGATGAGGTCTCAGGCAGTTGCTCAAGCTTCGATTTCAGCTCAAGCACGAGCGATTCCGACGTCTTCGCTTTAAAGGTGATCGTAACGTCAACCTTAGAACGGAGGACGGAGATCGCCTGATCGGTCACGACCTTCACGGCTGATAGGATGCCGACGAGCGAGATCGCAAGCACGAAAATGACGATCGTGACGGTCGAGAGCCAGATATCCCGCCAGAAGTTCTGGAAGGCGAACCGCGTTACTCGTGTGAATGAGGTAAGCATACTAGAGAATGTACTTACCGCTCTTTTGATCGCCGATCACCTGACCGTGGTCGAGGGTGATCACCCGTTTCCTGAGCGTATTGACGATCTCGCGGTTGTGCGTAACGAGAACAATGGTCGTTCCAAAACTATTGATACGCTTCAACAGGTCGATGATATCCTGGGCATTAATCGAATCAAGGTTCCCGGTCGGCTCGTCCGCTACGAGGATCTTCGGACGATGGACGAGTGCCCGTGCGATCACGACGCGCTGCTGTTCGCCGCCGGACAACTGGTTCGGGAAACGATTCTGCTTCGTCTCGAGACCGACGATCTTCAGTACCTGCGGAACGACGGTTTTTATCTGCGATGAAGGGGCGCCGGAAACCTCTAGAGCGAATGCGACGTTCTCGAACACGGTCTTGCGTGCCAAGAGCTTGAAATCCTGAAAGACAACGCCGATCTGACGTCGAAGCGTCGGGATGTCCCTTTGCTTGGTATGTGTGATGTCCCAGTCACCGATTATCATGCGTCCCTTGGTCGTGCGTTCCTCGGCGATGATGAGCTTCGCCATCGTTGTCTTTCCTGACCCCGACTGCCCAACGATGGAAACGAACTCCCCGGCTCCGATTGTTAGGTTAACGTCACGGACTCCGATAACGTCCTTTTGGTACAGCTTCGTGATATTTTCGAACGTGATCATGTCCCCCCGCTATTACTACGTCCAGGTGTAGTGCGCGAATGCCCAGTCCATGAGACGATTCGCGTAAGCAAAACTGTCGCTCTTATTGTAAACCTTAAGAAGAACAACGACCAGCTCTTTCCCGCCTCCGTTCTTCCCGCGAAGTACGAAGGTGTGTCGCGACTCGTCAATAAAGCCAGTTTTTGCCGATGTAATCTGGTACGATGTCTTTCCGTAGAGAAGGTCGGTCGTCTTGAAAGAGTGCTTGCATGAACCGCTCTTCGTCTTGAAAGATCCGTAGCAGATCGCATTCTTTGAGGTGAAAGAGTACGACCCCGACGACAGCGCCTTTTTAAGCGTTGGGTACGTATCAGGGATAGTCCTTGCGATAAGAGAAAGATCAAACGCGCTGCTCACATTTCCGGAATCAAGACCGGTCGGCTCGGTGAATGACGTATTGGTGAGTCCGAGCGACGCCGCCTTTGCGTTCATTTTGCTGACAAACTCCTTGCGAGTCATGCCGGTTGCCCGCACGAGCGCAAGCGTAGCATTATTCGCAGACCCGACGAGCGAACCAAACAAGAGGTCTTTTAGAGATACTTTCTCGCCGTTCGCGAGGCGGAGGCAGCTGCACGTTGTATTATCGGCCTTTGTGTACGTGACGACACGGTTGAGGTCCGGTTTCGTGTCCATGAAAACGGCTGCCGAGATGAGTTTCGTTAGGCTGGCAATCGGCAGTGACTCGGTGTAGCGCTTTCCGGCAAGTCGTTCCCCGGTGACTTCATCGACCACGATCGAGGCGTATGCGGGCGTTATCGGCGGTGAAGCGCCGTCCCATTTCGGAACTGATGGCGTCGGCGAGGGCGTAACGACCTCGGTTTCCAATACTGGTTCGCTCAACGGTTCTGTTTTTTCAACGCGAACACGCGCAACGCCTTTCCACGTCGGCTGTATCTTCGCGAACGACGGCGTTGAGAGATCAATCACTGTTGGGTACCTGAACGCTCCTGTATCGACTACCTTCACGGTTACCGATGCGTTGTTGTCCAGGTTGGTAACTTTAAGCCACTCACCTAATGAAAAACTGTTCGACGCTGCGACCATTGTCAACTTCGTTTTGCTCGTGTACGTGCCATAGTAGGTCGCTATCCCCTCCTGGATCGTACTGTGCTGGAACAGTGCAACCGTAAAAAAGGATTTATTGTCAGCAGAGCGCACCCTGGTCCAGTCAGAAACGACCGAACTTCCCAACCGTTCCCATGATGTAGTAGTAGTATCTGTGTTGAGTTTACCGACGGCAATAATGTACCCTGGTTTCGGAACCGCAAACTCAAAACGCAACGGTTTCAGCGGCATGAGAGGATTACCATCCTTATCTTTAATGGTGACCTGAAACGCATCGGATTTCCGTGCTAGGTCCGGCATTTCCGGCAGCTGCTCCGTATCAAGCCGCTCAACAGTGACGATGGCCGGACCGACAAAACTATTCCCATCGATCAGTAGCCTGAACTGCTTAAACTGATCGGTGAACGAAAAACCCTTCTGAAAGGTCAGCTCGGAAAATTTGATTTCTTTCACAAGGATCGCCGCTGAAACGGAGCGAGCGCCGAAGCAACCGAGCAATCCAAATGCAACCAGCATCGAAAGCGTTACGAGGCTTGGCAGAACGCGCCTACGGCAGTATACTCGACGGGAAGCGCGGGTGCAGTTCAGTTGGTAGAACGTCTGCTTCCCAAGCAGAAAGTCGCCCCGCACCAATGGTCGCACTAAATGGCCAGAAAAAAAACGCGAGAGTAGTTCAGCTGGTAGAACGTCTGCTTCCCAAGCAGAAAGTCGGGGGTTCGAGTCCCCTCTCTCGCTCCAATCCCTACGATGATGGCTCCATAATGCGGGGTCACCCGCTCCAGTGCAAGCGGTTGTCCCGAAATGCCGGTCTGTACTATGACCGGACGATTGTCGCATGAGAACGTTCATTGTTCGTGCGGTAGCAGTGCCGCGAAGTAAAGTAAAGGGTTGCATGTATTACAATGCCAAGGTAACCATCATGTCTACTATACCATATGTACTATCTTCGTCCATCATGCGCATGCCGCTCGATGAAATCGGAAAGTTGACGAGCGATCCCATCAGCGTCTACTGACTCGTTAAGGTGATGGACGGACTCATGGATCGTCTCAACGGTGACCTGCGTGTGGGGAAGCGATGATTGTAAAATTTCAACCGAATGTGGATCAGCAATGAAGTCGTTGTCTGCGTACAAGGCAAGAACAGGAACGGTAACTGCACTAAGGGATGACCGCTCTGAATCGAGCAGACGTGTCAATTCTCGGTATGAGAAGGTCGTTACCTCCCGTAGTGATCCACGCTGTGCTCTTGCGTCATCAACCCACGATTTTTTCCAGCGAACATACGGCAGGCTCACTCTCGTAACGACGCTTCGCGCACGCTCGTTCGGAAGGCTGAACGCAGGCGACATGCACACAACGCAGCGGATCGCCGGATGTTCCCTAGAAAGACGAAGCGCGATCAGTGCGCCCATTGATTCGCCTACGATCGCGACTTCATCTGTTACCGCAAGGAGTGCCGTAAGCCCACTTCTCGCGGATGCGATCCAATCTTCGCAAATGGAACGGTCGAGGTCGTGCGTTGTTAACCCATGACCCGCGAGTCGTACACCGACCACGGTATAACCGTTCATTGCATGCAAACGCTCACCAAAGTAGCGCAGGTCTGCGATGCTTCCCGCAAATCCATGGATCAGTAGGACGCCAACGCGATTCCCTCGCACAACGAAGGATCGTGAGGCGAGAGCTGTCCGTTCTTCCCTCCTTGTTATCGTTGACGCACCCATTGTTGCATGTTACTGTGTGACACGTCGGTACACCCATCGCGGTCCCCGATCACCTCGGGTGTCACCGCAGAGCGCCCGCGTAGCTCAGCTGGTAGAGCAATGCTTTCGTAAAGCAGAGGTCGTCGGTCCGAATCCGACCGCGGGCTCCAGGAAATATTCCTTTCCCGTAGTGACGTCCGAAAGTCAGCGCGTTCGACTACTGACCGGACGATGCGTTAGCGTTCGAAGAACTGTTCACGCTAGCGTTAACGTTCACTGCATTTACATTCGTTGCATTGACGTTACTCGAGGATGTTTTCGTTGTTACAACCCTCGCAGTATCTTTGTTCCACTTGTACCCCTTGAGGAACACGGCGATCTTTTGACTTTTTGACTGCTCGAAGAGCCATACGTCGAGTGGTTCCACCGTTATGAAGATGTGCGCAACGTGAACCTTTTCGCCTTGGCCGGCCTTTTCGTCTGCAGCAACTTTCTCGAGCAACTTAATGATGTGGTACCCGTCCAACGTTTTGATGATCCCGCTCGTTTCACTTATTTTCAGGGCGAATGCTGCCTGCTCAATCGCAGGATCCAGTTCTCCCTTTCCGAAAATTCCCAGATCGCCGCTGCTGCTCTTCGTTGAATCTTCGTTCACCTCTTTTGCGATCGTCTGAAAGTCCTCTCCGCCCTTAACCCGTGCGAGCAACTGTTCCACGCGTGCCGCTTCATCAGTATTGATTGCTGTATCTACTGCGATGCTGTCTTGCAACCGCTGCCGAAGAAGGTAGGGTTGAATTACCTTCTCGCTGAACTCCGCGATGTCCCATCGGTAGAGCTTCTGGATCTGTGATGCAACGTTCTCGCTGCTCCCGACCTGGTCCGTCAGGTTCTTCATTTCTGCGTCGATGTCCGCTTTCGTAACCTTAACGTCACGCTTTGCCGCAAGCTGCCGAACGATCTCCTCTTTTGCCATACGGTCGATAACAACGGCCGTCAGTTCAATATCGTTTGGCTTAACCGTAAATCCGCTCGCCTGAAGCACCGCTGGTTGGTCGAGCGAGTAATGGAGCGTTGCTTTTGCATCGAGGAATTCATTGTACGATCGCCAGTGACCATTCACGGACACCGCTGGTAGCGGGATAGCGCGCGAGACGAACGAAACGAGTGAACCGTCCCACTGTGCCGTATAGACCCCAACGGCAACGACGCCTGTCCCGACTACGGCTACACCAATGAGAACCAGTCCGATGATGGTAGCAATCCACCACACGGGCGAACGTTTCTTCACGTTCTTGTTCTGCTGGATCGCGCCCTTCGCACTCTCGATGATTGTTGGCATGGTAGCGTATTAGAAATGATTATGTTGACGATGCTGAATGGAATATGAAGTCCCACCACCGACGCGTATTGTTCTCCTTTGGTTTCGATTGAACATCCTGCGCACTCTCACCCTCAGTGTTTACTGCCGAGGTAACGGCTGATACGTCAGGAACAACGAGCACTTTCTCACCGGGTTTCTGCAGATTGAGGCGCGTCCTCGCTGCGCCTTCTTCGTACGTCGCGCTCTTGAGCGTTGCGAGGAGCGTTTCGAGGCTCTTCGTTGTTTCTTCAGCTTGTGAGATCTCGCTCGTTAATCGATCGAGTTCCTGCTGAACGGAAACGCGCCTAGCGATTTCCCTACCGAAAGCGAGGGAGACCGCCCCGGCAATGATGATCAGCGCAAGCGTCACGGCGCGTGATCGCCAGAGATTGATAAATCCCTTTTTTCGCTGCATCCGTGGCATACGTGCGTCCACCACTATACCCCAATCGGCCGAGTCCGTCCATATCGCTTACTTCCGATTCTTCTTACCATCGCTATCCCCGATCCTGGTAAGAAGCTCGCCGAAAGCTTCCGAACCAAGTTCCTGCTTCGCCCGTGTTAAAGCTGCTACGAGTTCCTGGGCAGTAAGCGGACCGACGCGCTGCTCATGTGACGTTCGAAGGATATTCGTAAGCAAGGCCTGAACCTGCGAGGGATTGCGTACGCCCTCGATCTTTAAATTTGAACCTTCACCGGCCGTGAGCACTTCGACCGACCCAAGCCCGAACAGAGTCTGAAGAGCGCCCTTGACCGTCGACCTCACGTCGGTCACCTTCCCGTAGGTCGTTTCCGCGAGCATGCGCGTAAAGTACCCTCGCTGCAGTACATGGATGATACGTTCATTCGTGATGAGGAGCGCGTTCAGCTGCCACTCGATCAGGGCCCGTAATCCGATGACGAACGCGACGACGAGAACGACGCAGAAAACGCCGATGCCCCATGGACCTTTGTGAACGAGGTACGTCAGGAAAAAAAAGTCGAGCAGGACGAGAAAAACGGCGAGCGCAACCGGACGCAGTTCTGCGAGGAAATCACGGCGTACGATCTGGACGAGGGTTTCCCCTTCCTTGAGATTTTTGGTAAGCTGATCATGTAGCATACACTAATAGACTACCATGAAACGAGGGAAACGAATACGCATATTCTGGATAGTGGTCGGAGTGATCATGATAGCTGGAATGCTCCTCTTCACTATCATGCCGATCATCGGTATATACTGATAAGGTCGGATCACCTACCAAGTATCGCTAGGAACGCCTCTGCCGGGATGTCGACCTTCCCGAGCGCCCGCATTTTTTTCTTGCCCTTCTTCTGCTTTTCGAGAAGCTTGCGTTTCCGGGTCACGTCGCCTCCGTACAGCTTCGCGGTGACGTCCTTGCGCATCGCGGGTATCGATTCCGCCGCTATGATCTTTCCGCCGAGCGCAGCCTGGATACGCACCTCGAACATCTGGCGCGGCAGGATCTTCTTCAGCCGTTCGACGGCGCTCCTTCCCCGCGTGTATGCCTCGTCCTTATAGACGAGCGACGAGAGCGCGTCGACCTTCTCGCCCGCGACTAAAATGTCGAGCCGCACTACGTCAGCGGCATCGTACCGCCTGAATTCATAGTTCATCGACGCATACCCCGAGCTCACGCTCTTCAGGGTATCGTAAAAATCGACGAGGAGCGCAGTAAGCGGGATGTCGTAGTGGAGAATTGCACGGAACTCGTCGAGGTACTCGGTACTCATATACTGCGCGCGACGGGAGTTCACGAACTGCATAACAGGGCCCAGACGATCAGCCGGCAAAACGATGTCGAGCTTCATCACCGGTTCCTTGACCAGCGTGATCCTCGACGGGTCAGGTAATTCGAGCGGAGAATGAATGGTGACCGTCGAATCGTCTGTTGTCGTTACGACATACGCAACAGACGGAACAGTAACGATAAGATCGAGACCGTACTCCCGGAGGAGTCGCTCCTGCACGATATCGAGGTGCAAAAGACCGAGAAATCCTGCGCGGAATCCGAAACCGAGCGCCGGTGAATGCTCTGGCTCGAACGACAGCGATGCATCATTGAGACGGAGCTTTTCGAGTGCTTCGCGGAGCTTTGGGTACTCATCGCCCTCCTTACAGAATAATCCAGCGAACACCATTGGTTTTACCTCTCGGTATCCGGGGAGCGCCGAAACGCCCTTACCTGAAGCTACCGTGTCGCCGACACAGACAGATCGGAGGTCTTTCTGGCCGGTAATAATGTAGCCGATCTCGCCTACGGATACCTGCTGTTCCTGAACGCGTTTCGGTGAGAAATGGCCGACCTCGAGCGCTGTGCCGCGAGTATTCGTTGCAATGAACTGCAGCGGCGTTCCCTCTTGAAAGGCGCCGTCAATGACTCGGACGTATGCGATGACTCCCTGATAGTCGTCGTACACGGAGTCGAAGATGAGGGCGCGCGATCCGCTAGCACCTCCAACGCGTGGAGGAGCGACCTTTTCTACGATCCGATCAAGCAGTTCTTCGACATTAGTTCCTGCCTTTGCCGAAACCTCGAGAACGTCTTCCGGGACACATCCAAGGAGGTGGACGATCTCTGCCCGAACCTTCGCAGTATCAGCGTTCGGCAGGTCGATCTTGTTGATGACCGGTATGATATCGAGGTTCGCGTCGACCGCCTGCGCGAGGTTCGCTATGGTCTGCGCTTCGACGCCCTGCGTCGCATCGACGACAAGCACCGCTCCCTCAACAGCCGCAAGCGAGCGGGAAACTTCGTAGGCAAAATCGACGTGCCCCGGCGTGTCGATGAGGTTGAGCTCGCACCCCTTCCACTGCATCCTGACCGGCGCGAGCTTTACCGTGATCCCCCGCTCACGTTCGATATCCATCTGATCGAGGATCTGATCCTGCATCTCGCGTTTCGGGACGGTTCCGGTAAGCTCAAGGAACCTGTCGGCAAGCGTCGATTTGCCGTGATCTATATGTGCAATGATGCAAAAATTTCGAATATTCTTCATAACATCGTTATCACCCTTGCGCGACCTGTCCCGCACTCGCGTAGAATGCGCAGTGCGGGATGATACAAAAGTTCCGAATCGTGTTCATGGTTACGATGTTCCGTTATCGCCGTTACGTCCGTTCATAAGTTGCCTCTTAGTCCTCACGAACCACTCCCTGACGAACCGCACCTCTTCGAGACCGAATGCAGCCGCGAATGCGACATAGCCGACCATACCGATCGAACCTGCGACAACGAGTTGCGTCAGGATGCCGAGCCCGGTGTCTGTCGGAAGTCCGAACGCGACAACAGTGTACTTAACGCCTTGAACGAGCAGTGTCATGAGTGCGCACGCAAATATAATGCGTACGATAGTACTGATCACCCTCTCATCATCAAGGTCTCCGATCCGCGCGCGGAGAATAAAGTACATGAGGAGCATGCCTATCGTGCTCGAGATCGAGTACGAGAGCGCAAGCCCGCTAACGCCGTAACCGGCAACGTGCCACCCACCGATATCAAAACCCCTCGAGAGCGCAAATGAGCCAATAATGTTGAGAACGACTGCGAAAATGGTGATCTTTACCGGTGTTGAAGTATCTTTCATCGCGTAGAACGAACGAGCAAGCACGGGGATGAGCGACTGCGCGAAGAACGACAGCGCGAAAAAGCCGAGTGCGTTCGCCGTAAGGATCGTCGCGTTCCAGTCGAACTGCCCGGCGCCGTAGATGACGCGGATCGCCTGCGCACGGAGGATAAGAAAGAGCACGGAGATAGGAATAACCATGAACAGTATCTGCCGGACGACGCGCGAAAAGTGCTGGACGAAGCACGCCCTGTCGTTGCGCGCGAGCGCCTCCGCGAACACCGGGAAAACGACGGTCGCGAGGCTGACACCGATGAGCGTAATGGGAAGGTCTTGGACGTTGTTCGCGGCCCTGAACACCGTAACGCTCCCGACGACGAGCGTCGAGCCGATGATGAGGTTGACGAGCTGCGCTATCTGCGTCACGGACTGGCCGAACGCTCGGGGAAGGATCAGACGACCGATCTCGCGGACCCCTTTGTGCTTAAGGTCCATGATACCGCGATATCTGAAACCCGTCCGCAGAACCGACGGAACCTGTACGAGTACGTGCAGCACTGCGCCGATGACGGCGCCGACCGCAACGCCCCGGATGCCGTACGTCGGGACGAGCAGAAGAATTCCGGCGACAATGCCGACGTTGTAGAGTATCGGGGCAATAGAGAACGCAATGAACCGTTTTGAGGCATTGAGAATGCCCGAGAGCACGTTCGACACTCCGAACAGCAGGATGTTGATCGAGATGATCCTTGTCATCTCGACCGCGAGGTCAATTCGCTTCGCATCAAAACCCGGAGCGACGAGCGTTATGAGCTGCGGCGCAAACACAAAAAGGACGACGCCGCACGCAAGGAAGGTTATGACGATGATGTTGAGGATCGAGTTCGCAATCCGGAACGCTTCATCGTTGCCCTTCTGTTCGCGGTAATGGATGAACACGGGGATGAACACCGAAAGGAGCGAACCGAGAATGAGGGTACCATAGATGAAATCGGGAATGCCGAACGCTGCATTATACGCGTCGGTCTCAGGGGAAGCGCCGAAGCGGGACAGGATGAGCCGTTCGCGTAAAAATCCTAAGAGCTTCGAGATGAACCATGAGCTCGATACGATGATAGCGCCGCCGGTGACCGTTGATGAGAGCTTACGCCAAAATGCTGTCATAACAAACATGAACTGTTCGCTATCCTACCATAAAACTCCCCTTTTTCAAAGGTATTCACGTCGCGAGGAGGGTGAGTGTACCACCCCATTGCCTGTCGGCATTTCCCCTCCTACCGCTCCCTCCCCCTCCTAAGTTTAGGAGGGGTGCCGCCTGGCGGCGGGGAGGTAGGAGGGGAAACCGCGAAGCGGAGAGGTGGTCTCGCCGAACGTGACCCCCGATGATCCGACCAGACGCAGTATCCCCGCTTAACCGTTGCATGCGTGAGGAGAGAGTTTCTGTTCCTTTTCAGGAACAACACATGCGCCATGATGAGTGTGGATCTGTTCCGGCCGGATCGCCGGAGACCATTATATTGTGAATGACCTTTGTTCTACGTCCCACTCCTTAGCGGAATGAGGTCACAGAAGAAAGGTCGGGAAGGTCGCGGTAATGCAAGGTGGTTGTCCCATTGACATTCACGACCTTCCCTTTTCTGCTCGAACTTAAGCGGCTACCGAAGACGAGGGTGGTCCATCGAGAAGACGAACACGTCACCGCCCGAGGTGGTCTTGCCGAACTCGGCAGTGACCGCCGCGGCGACGAACCCTTGGCCGAAGCCATCGGTGTAGTCACCCTCGCAGATCGAGCAGATACCTGCCTTGTTGAGACATGACCCACACCTCGGGCACTCGCCCGAGACGCAGCCGTTGGCGGACTCCTGCGACGAACACTTCTCGCCGGGGATCTTCCTGAACCTGAACCCATCCTCGAGATCCTCGGGCCCGAGCATCAGCGTGACCGGGGGCCTTCCGGCACCGCGGTGACGCCTGGGTGTCGAAACCCTCGCCAGACAGTAGGCGTTGAGCTCAGCAAAGCACTGAGCGACCTCGTCTGGTGTCATCGGCACGTACGCCCCGACAGAATCATCGGGGGGAAACTCGTGAACTTCGATTCCATTCATGCGCGTAGTCCTTACGCGGGGGGGTTACCGTGATCGCCTCACGGCAGGGCACTTCGGCGGACTTGCGGGGGATAGCTCAACAACTATAGATCCGCTGCTTCCTCCCGAGCAGAGGGATCAGGATGTAGGTACCAATCAGAAAGACCGGAACAGCAGCGAGCATGAGCCAGTCGTGCGGCTTGTCCGAGAGCCGGACAGTCACAACGATCAGCATCATGATCGTGATTACCTCACGCCAGCCGAGCCAATCTGACACCCAATCGTTCATCCACCGATCGCGCCGTGTGTTGAACTCGATCACGACCACAAAGATCGTACCCACGAGTCCAAGCCACGCGACGATGTCGCAGATGTACAACGGCAACTGCGCCCAATTCCTGAGGTCCAACATCAGTCACCTCCTTGTTGAGGTCTGTCCATCCCTGTAGGGGCTCTATTGCCATCAAGTACTCATGACGGCGCTGCAGGTGCCAAGGTTAGCCTCTACAGCACCGCCATGAGTTGCTCAAGTTCGGGTTGTAATGAACTGGTACTACTCTCTCCACTCCTGAACCTATTGTATTCCCAATAGACTCGGGGGTGAAGGGGTTGCAACGCTCTTGTGTCGAACGTCGCAACCCACTTCAATACAGCGGCCCCTACTTTTGCGGCTTGATGGAACCGGGAATGTACCCGATCCCTGACACCTTCATGAACTCCAACCGGAGTTCACGAGCCGGCAGCCGGCGACACGGCTCCCTCGGCCACCACGCGGCAATGAACCGTATGAGGCCGATAGCCACAATCACCGCGATGAACACATACAACCGGTTCATACGTCCTCCTCGCGCTACCACCTGCCCGGGTTCATGCGCCGTTCCGGCTCCTGGACATTGCCGTGCTTATCAACCCACGGTTCGATCCGAAGGAGCGGACGACGTCTCTTTCTCGAACGCGATGTCGCAATCGTTACGAGGTACGAGACAAGAATCCCGAGCAAGGAGGCGCTGATGAGAGTCCACATCTGCTCCCGGGTGTTACAGAACCCGAGAATCTTCGCCGTCCCGAGAATGACTGCAAGCAGGACGGCGTCGACGAGGATGTAGTGATACCACCGCACGGTGTAACCTTTCTGCGGCATGGGGAATGACGACAGATGTGGCACCGCTGAAAAGCGATGCCGCACCTGCCGTCATATAAACCGCTTCTTGTAACGAGCTTCCTATTCTGAACGGGTGTTTTTCAACATCAGCTCGGAACAGGTGCGGGAAGGAAGTTAGCGATACTCTGCCACTTCCTCCCCGCATTGTCCATCATCCTGTCGGTCACCTCGTCGACGACCTGCCGAGAACCTGCCGTATCGGTGGGTACAGCTGCTCCCCGACGTATGTCAGGTGGAGCCGATAGTCGTCGTTTCCCGCAACCCAGACCACGGCTGCGAATCCTTCGAGCGGGACAATACAGTGTCCTGTCGAATCCGCACGCCAAAGCACTGTGTAGCATGTCTGACCAGGTACGGTTTTCGTGCCGGGCCCATCCCAGAACACGATGTGCTCCATCTTCCCAGTGAAGGGATTGAGGAGCAGGTGGTTTGGCGTATCGATGTAGGTCTCAATCTCATACCCCATGTGGGGGTAGCGTCCGTATTCCCATGCCGAAAGGTACTTTACGAACGCGTGTTCCGCGATCGCGACGTTGTGCTGTGCGTTGCGATCCCGCACATAGCGATCTGCGGTCAAACAAACCACGAGACCAAGCAGCACGATCGCAAGCCCAATCAACGACCACGCGACCAACGTCCTGTTCATGTTCGCTCCTTCCCTCTTGGCTCATTGCCTGAGGATCCGGGGTTTAGGATGTCCAGCGAGGAACTGAATCCGCATTGTTTCAACGGACTCGATCCCTCGCTGGAAACAGGGTGATGGATTGTAATGAGCTATCGAACTTGAACACGGTAACGGATTACTGTACTCAAGTTCGATGGGCAGGTCAACAGCGGTGCTCTGCTGTTGCCTGCCCGACGAACGAGCTACTAGCAGGTCTGGCGTGCTGCCTCGAGCTTGAGCTCGTCGAGGAACCAGATCGGTCCCTCGTGGCCCAATCCGGGGTGGTCGTGCTGGCACCAACCATCGGTCAGGCCCTCGCACGCGTGAGAAGTGCCGTCGCGCGGGACGGCACGACACAGACGAGGATCGTCCGGGGACCCGTGAAGGGCTTGGCCTTCACGACCACGGGCTTGTCGACGCCGTTGAGAAACACCTCGACGATGTCGGCCTCATGGCGCTTTGCTGCGATGACGCAGCGAGCGTCCGACAACCGAACCTCGAACTTCTGGTCGCCGCCAAATCGACCACTGGTTCGCTGAAGCCGTCCATTACGGATGCAGCAGAACTGCATGTTCCGTCCTCCCTGAAGGATACGACCGCTGCTAGTGGGTCTTTTCGACCCGTTGACGATGTTTTACGACGAGCATTCCTATTCTCAATCCGCCAATCGTATGGTGGATTCGGAATCGGAGGGGAGGCGCATGGGATAGAACCATGTCACCTCCCCTGTACTAGTCCGCCGAAGCGCTATGAGCGCGTAGGCGGAGGTTGAAGATCAGGCCTGGGCCGTGGCCGAGGGCGTCACGGTCGTGGCGCCGTTGTAGACGTTCACCGTGCCGCCGTTGACGGTGATGACGTTGGTCGCGTGACCACAGGTGCACTTACCGTGCTCGTGGCAGCAGCCGTCGCGTCCGTCCTTGCCGGCGGGTCCGGGGTCGCCCTTCGGACCAGCATTGGTCTTGTGCCCGTCGCCCTCCTCGTGGGCGATGATTGCGTCGGCGATCATCTCGCCGACCTCGTCCCGGCAGATGTCGCTGTTGCGACCATCACGCCCGTCGCGTCCCCGGTTGAGAAGCGCGACCAGCAATGCGATACCAGCGAGGATGAGTGCGAGCCACCCGACGACGTTGCCGTTGCCCTTGTCGAGTTTGCTCTCGATGCGGCCGAGAGCAGCTGACTGCGACTCGTGGTCGCGGAACTGCTGTCCCCCGCGATCGTCCGCGTTGGCCTCCATGCGATCGAGCTTGGCGTCCGTCGCGTCGAGCCGGCGGTTGACCCCCACCGAGTCCGACCGGCGTCACGTGGACGTTCACACCCTTGGCGAGCTCGGCCTTCACGGCGTCCGTGAACGGACCCGTGTCGATCGAACCCGTTGTGGTCGAATTCGCGGTGAACTTCGTGTTCTCTGCCAGCGCGATGCCGGCGAAGGACAGGACGAGCGCGAGCAGCGCGATCGTGACCAACGTGAGACGCTTCATCTGAGCTCCTCCTCGTTGCAGTATCTGCAAAACCCGTCATGGGTATTAGGCATGGACCACGTTCGTAGTCGTGCCGTGCAGAGTACTGGCAACAAGCTGATTGATACCGCAGGAGACACGCCACGTGCGTGACGAACCTTCTGCGGTATCAATGGGGAGATACTGACCTTCAAGTTGTAATGAGCGTTCTGGACTGAATCGGTGAACACTATGTTCATCGACTCGGTCCAGGGGATCTCGCGATGTTCTTACGAGTATCCCGAGAACGAGCTTAGCGTCAGCGGTTCCGCAACATGGCCGTAACCACGCACGCGACACCGCCGATAAAGGACCAGAGGAGGAACCCTACATCGTTTTGCACGACTGCGTGCAGAAGGACGTAGATGATCCCGAACGCGCCAGCGATCAGCCAGATCACCCCCAGGAACATCACCTGCAGGAACGGGAACGATTCGCTCGTCCTTACCGATCCGAACGGGTTCATGTTCCCATCGATCCAGTTATAACCGCCCCACCCGATCAGATAGATCACGGCGAGGACAATCAACAGAGCTCCGATGCCCTTCATGCGTGTTCCCTCCTCCGTCGGATGTTGGGATGAACTTCGATGTGGAACGATCTACCTCGCTTGAATCCCGAACGCTTTCGGGGCTCGAGCGAAGGGGAAGATTCAGTTCCAGGCTCTTCCCCGATGGAGCGCCGTGTACGAACGGTCATCTCCGCCTGACGCACCTTGTGGGTGCGGTTTAAACAAGCTACTTACGTCCAGGTCATGAGCGGACCTCCTCATTCAGAGTTGATCGCCTACTTAGCGAAGATGGTCAGACTGATGATTGCCCGAGCGAAGTGGAAGACCGCGTAGAACGCGATCGGCGCAGACGCGATGACACTCAGCGTCCCAACGCAGATCGCAATCCACTTGTCGTCCTTCCAACCGACAACCATAGATGCGTTACCGATGTGGAAGCACGCTGCTACAAAAGCAATCAGCTTCGCCGCGGTATAAATCTCGTTCATGACGATCTCCATATTCCGCATCACCTTCAGCGGAATGGAACGGGAAGCAACAGATGGTGGGACATCGTCACGCATGTTTTTCATGCACACCGAACTCCCACCATCCTATGACCTGAACGTGTTGTAACGAGCTATCCGCTTCGCGGAACAGTTGACTTTTAACTTGTGACATTTGACAGAAATTCGGCAGAGTTAAACGTCAAATATTAAGTGTCAAATGTCAATTGTTTTTAAATTACAGTTCTGAACCAACTCATTCTGAGCGCCCCGCTCAGGATGACCCTGAGCTTAGTCGAAGGGCTACAATCGAATTGGCTCGGAACTGTGGGGAAACTTCTGTGCCTAGGCATTCCCCGTGGAGCGTGACCGTTATCCGGTCATCTTCCTCCCGACCTGTCCTTGCGGACAGGGATTGAACGAACTACAAGCCGTACCGCGCCACCATCTGATCGTGATGATGACGGAACGTCGGCAGAGCATCTGCCATCGCCCTCTCGACGTCATCACGAACAGCGTGACTCGCGGCAAGCGCGAACGCATCGCGCTCATCCATCTGCCGATTGATCTCGCGACGCATCGGCTTGAACCACGCGGGAATCACCAGACACCCGAGATCGATGATGAGACAGAAAAACAAATTCATCTCATGCTCCTGCGGTGTCTCAATCCCCCGAGACGTGGGCCAAGCGTGTGCTTGGTGTAGAACGAGCCGGAACAACTTCTCCCGGACCGCTCGCGCGACATACGATAGATACCGCATACCAGCGCGAACGCTCCGGACGATCTTCTCATTTCCGGAATTCTGGAGGTGAGGAATGTCCGCTTTTGGGCCGAAGCCCAGCAGACCGAAACGGCTTGGTCGTGCTTTGCAGTTTTCACCGCTCAGTATGACCGCTGCCGATCGCCCTCCTCCTCCATATTTCCGAAAACGAAAGCGAGGTGGATCGTACTTATGAGGCAAGAGCTCTTAAGCACGATCCACCCCATCTTTGGGATAAATCATGGTTGTGGTAGAACAGGTTTCTCAGGCCTGATCCGGTCACCCGCCGAAGCTTTAGCGTAGGCGGGGCTCTCTCCTCAAGTTGTAATGGAATTGAATGTGCGCGATGTCCCAGTAGAACAGGAAAAGATACACCCCCTATCTTCCCCTGTCAATAGCCTATTGGCGCTATGACTTCGATTTTTACCCTAACTAATGCAAAAAAGTTATCCACATGCCCGAAAAATGGGCATTTCTCTATTCAAAAATACTCAAAGAAAAATGGGTGTTTATTACTTCTTCTGCAGAACGAGAGACACCTTCTGAGATGATGCAAGATCTGTGAAGTACGAAAAGGAACTGGTCTTTTTCTTGCTTCCGTCAACGGAATTCCAGACGACCTTCGTAGTATCCGGTACTGTGACGTTCAGTTCGAAGGATTGGCGCGTTTTACCGGCCTGTTTGCCGATAGTGATGTCGTAGCGCTCTAGGTTACCGGTGAATGTGAACGGAAGCGTATAGATCACCGAGAATATTACGGAATTCCCCGGATCGAGCTCTGTCCAGTTCCCGAACACGGTCTTTCCGAACTCGTTGTTAATGCGGGTCCCGGAACGTTCGTCAATGATGACGCGCCCCTCAGTATCCGAAAGAAGTTCATCCGGCGAAGAACCTTCTGGTAACGTTTGATAGACGTCACGAGAAAGCTCTGTGAATCCTGTCGTTGATACGAGACGCGAGCCGCGCGGGACGTAGAAACGATGGTACGTGCGGTTCCTGTTTCCCATGAACGGATCGCCGATCGTTCCTTTGTGCGTACGAGTCACCGTAACCTCAACGGTGACCGTACCATCAGTCGCGATCACGACATGGTCGCTCACTTCGTCACGCATGACGCCGTCGGTCTTGCCGCCGCCGATATTCGTATTCACAAGCTCGAAAAAATCACCGTCAGGCTGCGGCATCGTTCCTGACCAGCCGAGTTGAACGATCTTTTCCTGTACCGAATCGTCAGAGCTATAGACTTGCAGATCGCCGATCGAGGTCGCTCGCGCAAGCGTTGCAAGGAGCGCCGGATAGGTCGTAACGTCGAGTTTCGAAAGCCTGTCAGCGAGCGTAGGAATAAGATCGACGATGAACTGCTTCGGATCGTTCGTGCGGAGGTCGTACTTCTGCTCGATCTGCTCCTGCGCGGTCGTGACGAAATTTGTCTCGTCGATCGTGACGCTGTACTCCGGAAGCTCTATCGGACCGGTCACGGCAAGGATCTGTTCAATGAGCGCAGGCGTGAATGCGACGATACCATCCGGTGTGAACCCTCGCGCCTGCCGGTAGAACCGCATGAACTGCTCTGCTGATGTCGGAAAGTCGGGGTACCAGTTCGCGTCACGGAAGTACCAGCTCGGCGTTATCACCTGCAGCGGACGAGGAGGCGTTACGGTATTTGTAAGGTTAGTATCGACATCAAGCGTTCCGCGGCTCGGCGCGTCGAGGAGCTTTATGATCCCTCCGTCAATGCGGATGAGTGCAAAGCTTCCTGCAAAACCGCCTGTCGCCCGAAGTTCGTTCGAGTTCTGGAATATATAGAGATACTCGGAGGGCTTATTGACGCCGAACATCTGCGACATGACGGTCATCCCGTCCGCAAGGTTAGAAATGCTCACCCGGAGCCCGGGGATTGCCGACTGCATTTTTTCTACGGGTTCGCGGTACTCTACCGGAAGATCCTGGGATCTGACATTCGCGAGTTCATCAGAAGCAACGGTGACCTCGGTAACGATCGCATCGAGCGTCTGCCGATTCGCATCGATATTTTTAAGAAAACCAGCGACGCTCGAAAATCCCTCGCCTTTCGTAGTGAGCGGAGCTGCGAGCGTCGTAAACCGGGCTCCGGCATCAGCGAGGTGACGTGCGGCGGTCACGAGGTATTTCCCGCTCCGCAATTTTGAGCCGGTACCGGGAACCGCTGACAGAACCAACCGCAGTACCGGACCGATGTCGGTAAAAGAAGATTCAGCGGTCGCAAAACTCTGCGAAGCGCTCTCGAACGCAGTCCGTGCAGAAGCAAGGTCGAGCGATTCTGCCTTAGCTCCCGCGACCTTCAGTGCTTCATATCCCGTTTTTGCAACATCAATGATCCTATTCTTCGTCGAAATGACCTGGCCGATCCCCGCTATAGCGGCGTATACGATGAGCAGTACAGCCGCAACGATCGGGAACGACCCGATCCTGATCCTAAGAACAACGGCTCTTGTACGCATCGTAAAGCCGCCCCATACGTCTTGGAGTGCTGGTCGTTGCCGCCTCGGTGGCGATGGTTGACGTATGCGCTTACTCTTTTCTTTCCAAAAACGTTCAAGGGTAACGCTTCTCGGTTCCGGAGCCTCGACCTCGTGTACTGATTTTCGCAGATCGAGAACGTTCTGAGGCGGAACCTCCTGTAACGCATCGAAGCGGTTGTCGTGCTGTACCTCTTGTTTCATCGTTTTTTCTTCGCTCCGACGGTATTGTACACCGCAAGCGTCTGTTCCGCCATGCGCAGCCAGCTGTAACGTTTGATCCGTTGTAAGCCTGCGCTACGGAGGATTTGTATCCGAGATCCATCGCTGACGACCCGTTCAACAGTATCCGCAATGTCATCGGTACGATCAGGATCAAAGTATTCTGCTGCGTCTCCGTATACTTCCGGCAGGCACGACGCGCGCGCTGCTACGACAGGGATACCGCGGGCCATCGCTTCAAGACCCGGAAGACCGAATCCCTCGTACTTCGATGGGAACACGAGGAGGCGTGCTTCGCGGTAGAAGGCATCGAGAACGTCGTCGTCAACGTACCCGGTAAAGACAGTGTATGCATCTGCCTGCTTCGACCGTACGTACTCCTTAAGCCGTCGGTAGAAGAAATCGTCTCGACCGACGAGCACGAGCAATTCTTTCCTTCCGCGCTTTCGTAAGGTAATCATTGCGTCAACGAGGCGCTCGAGGTTCTTGTGCGGGTACGCATTACCAACGCAGAGGAAGAAAGGCGCGGTAACGCCGTAGCGCGTCAGCACACTACCGGACAACGGCTTGACATTCGGCTGATCAAAGCCCTCGTATGTAACGACGATGCGATCACGTGGATACCCGAAGTGCCCGACGATATCGTTCTTCGTATGCTCGGTGACCGTAAGAAGGCGTTCAGCGCGGTTGATCGCTGAACGTATGACGACACGGTAGGCGAGCTGTTTCAAAAAGTAGCGTACGGGCTCGAGGGTCGATGCGCGAACCGTCGGATACTTGCTGAGGATCAGGTCATGAATGGTGACGATGAAGGGGCGCGGGGCGAAGAGCGGAACGTTGAAGTGCAGGTAGTGCATGAAATGGACGCCTGTCTTTCGTACGAGTGATGGAAAGTGTCGCTGTTCACTGATAGAGTACCAGCGCCACGGTGCGAGCGTTTTGGAAAAACGCGGGTTTTTCGGTTCGTACAAATCAATGTTCTCGTCACGCAAGAACACTACGTACTCGTTCGTACGGTCAATGAGCTCAAGTTCCTCGATCAGGCGCTGCGAGTAGCGTCCGATCCCTGTTCCGACACTCGGTCCGAAGAATCGTGCGTCAATCCCGATCCGCATACCTTATGGCTGTCGCGGGACTACCGAAAGGTACTCTACGAGCGGTACGAGGAACAACGCGAGCGTTACGGCGACGATGAGCGATCCGATCCCGATGAGCAGTGGATTCGGTTTTGCAAGTACGATGACCGGCTTTGATGGGACGACCTCGAAGATCGCCTTATTGTCGGCGTTACGGTCGACGGTCGACGAACGCGATGCGATCTCGTCCGAGAGCGCTGTCGCGAGCTTCTTCCCCTCTTCCTCGGTCGGCGTTGAGTACGTAACGACGATGTTCTGCGCAGAGTACTTCTTTGCCTTGAACCGCGACGGAAGGCTCCGAAGTGAATCGGGGCTTACATAAATCCCGGCGCGGTCGAAGATGCTCACGACAACCGACGGGGTCTGAAGCCAGCTGATGACCGTCTGCGAGAACAGATCGGCCGCCTGCAACGCGTAGTATCCGTCATACTGATACTCTGCCGTCTGCTCTTTATTGATGCGGTTGACGGCGAACGAAATCGATGTCGAGTAATGGACAGGCCGCAGGTAAGACCAGGCGTATGCGCCGCCGATGACGATGACAATGAGCGCGATCGCGAGAGCCTTCCTTTTTCTGAACAGTGAGATAGAGTCGCGAAGTTCCATAGAATCCCCTTTCCTTTAACTATGTTCGGATCGAACCGCAGTGCGCTCTTCATGCGCACGCCATGCGTGTTCGACCTCTGCACTGAACCGTTGTTTAAAGTGTTCTACGTCGAATCGTTTCGCCTGTTCACGGACAATTTCGGGTTTGAATTCTTCCGGCTTGAACCGAATAACGGCATCGGCGAGCGATTCCCATTCCTGCTCATTGAAGAAGACGCCGTTTACGCCGCTCTGGATCGTCTCAAGAGCGCCGCCTGCCGCGTATGCGATGACCGGCCGGCCGGATGCGTTCGCTTCGAGCGGTGTGATGCCGAAATCCTCTTCCTGTGGATGGACGAATGCGATGCACGACTGGTAGAGCTTCTTCATCTCGTCATGCGTAACCCTCCCGAGAAATTCGATGTTCGAGCGCGCCATCTCCCGTAAACGCTGCTCTTCAGGACCATCACCATAAATCTTCAATGGTATGCCGAGGCGGTTGAACGCACGAATGGTGAGGTCAAAGCGTTTGTACGCAACGAGTCTCCCGCCGGTAAGGTAGTATGTTCCGATCGCAGAACCAATAGAGAAGCTGTCTGTATTCACCGGCGGATGGACGATGATGCTGTCCCGGCGGTAGTACTTCGTTATCCTCTGCTGAACGTTCCGTGAATTTGCGAAGAACACGTCGACCCTATCAGCTGCGACACGGTCCCACTGCCGGATCCTGGTAAGTATGAATGGAATGAATGCTTTCATGACGCCGGGGTACGGAAGTTCCCCGACGTAGCGGTGCGTATCGCTCCAGAGGTACCGGGTCGGAGAGTGGCAGTAGTCGATGTGGAGCGTCCTCGGTAACGTAATGACGCCTCGCGCGAACGATGCGGAGCTTGAGATCACAAGGTCGTACTCATTGAGCTCGTACCGTTCAACGGCGTTCGGCATCCACGAAAGGTACCACTGGTAGTGGCCGATCCCGAACGGCATGCGTTGCAGGAACGATGTTCTGATGTCCTTGTTCCTAAAGGCGGGGTTCGCCCTTGCCTTATCGTAGATAAGCGTATAGGTCGGCGCATCGGGGTACATCGATTGCAGTACTGCAAGCACCCTCTCAGCACCGCCGTCCTGGCCGAGGTGGTCATGAATGAGCGCGATGCGCCTGCGACGTCCGATCATCCCGTTAGAGCGTTAGAAGATAATAAATGCTTATCGGAAATCATAACGACTGATGCGGATAGACGCTCTAACGGGATCATACGGCCGACCTCATCGACAGTACCACCCAGGGTGTTTTCGAGAGAATCTGGATGTCGAGCTTCAACGACCAGTTCTCGATGTAGTAGGTATCGAGCCGCGCTTCATCGTCGAACGTTAGGTTCGATCTTCCCGACGTCTGTGCCATACCGGTGATGCCGGGTTTGATGGTAAGGAGCTTCTTATGGTGCTTTTCATAGCACGCGACTTCACCCGGCTCATGAGGACGAGGGCCGACAAGGCTCATTTCACCCTTGAGCACATTGATGAGCTGAGGAAGCTCATCGATCGATGTCCTCCGAAGAAACCGGCCGATACGGGTTATCCGCGGATCATTCTTCATCTTGAACAACGGTCCGTTGCGCTCGTTCTTATCCATGAGCTGATCCTTCAACGCTTCCGCGTGCTTTACCATGGACCGGAATTTATATAATTTGAAATTTTTTCCGCCCTCGCCGACGCGTTCCAGGGATTTTATAATCGGACCGTCAGAGTCAAGTTTTATGATGATTCCGATGACAAGGAGGAAGGGAGAAAGGAGCACGAAGAGTATGCTCGAACCGATGATGTCAAAAGTCCGCTTCAGTATCTTTCCCCATCCGTCCAGTCGGGTGCGTTTTATTTCGATTATGGGCACTCCCGCGAGCGTTTGGATGTCAATGTTCGATGCTTGCGTATCAAAAAGGTCTGCAGCATATCTGAACATGAGGTGGAACTCGTTGCAGAAATCGAGAACCCGAAGCGTATCCTCTTTCGAGGCGCCCGGGGATGCCATGATGATCTCATCGATCCTCCCGGTCTGCATACGGGATACGAGCGATGAGAACAGCGCGTCATCCACGCCGTCAAAGCGCTCGACGATCCTGTAGCCTGACGAGGGGTGCGTGTTGATGTATCCTACGATATCAGCGGCAGCGCCGTTCTTACCGATGATGACCAGGTTATGCACGCCGATCCCGCGTGACAGGACCGCGTGCTGGATGACGCGCACGATCAGCCGTTCGACAACGACGAACACAAAAGCAAGAACCCAGCTCGCGAGAACGACAAAACGAGAAGCGAAAAGTTCCCGACGGAAAAATATCCCGACGATGATCAAGAGAATGCCGGTCGAACAGGCAAGGAAGATCGAGGCAATTTCGTCTATCGCGCGCCGTTGAACGCGAATGGTGTACAGTCCGGAAATGGCAAAAATCGCAATCCACATTGCTGCGATGACCAGGACGATATTGAGGAAGAGGTGGTACGGAATCACCTCGGTCACCGGACGTAAGCCGCTGATCGTCGAGAATCGGATCTGGTATGCAGCTAATCCCGCCGCAACCAGCGCAGCGTAGTCGAGCGGAACAAGAACTGCACTGAACGCAAGCTCTGCTTTCTTCATAATGTATAGGTGCCCTCAGGAGGCCTGTAAGCCGAATTCTGTCCACCTGCGCCGGAGGCTTCGGTGGACAAGTTCCGTTATGGGACGCTTGTCAGCCGGAGTCTCCGACGTAGGCTGAATGATCATCTCTCTTGGATCGCCATTGCTGACGACCTCTAGCGATCTACCCGTCTCGCCGCACTTTCGCGGTCGGGACCTATTCGATCTTGCACCGGGGAGGGCTTGCCCGCTCGATCGGTCACCCGACCAAGCCGTGGGCTCTTACCCCACGATTTCACCCTTACTGCACCCGATAAGTTGAGCGCAGCGGTATGTTTCTGTTGCGCTATCCCTGAGCTTCGTCACGTGAGTATTCGCGAACGGATGCTCACGTAGCTCGCTCGGTCGCCGTTAGCGACTCCCCTGTTTCCTTTTTTCAAAGGAGGTGTTCGGACTTTCCTCCCCCCTACGCTCGCCTCTAGCGAGCTTCGGTGGGCAAGCCCCAATCAATCTGGAACTCGCCGAAGCTCACCGCAGGTGAGCGTAGGAGAGCGATCATCCGGTCTCCTGAGAGCTTCATGAGCATACAAAAACAGGGCGTTTTCGTCAAGGCTCCGGTTAGTATCAGTACCCTGCGCTGTCGAGTACTCGGTTAACCTCAGCATCTGCAGCATAATTCTTTTCTCTCGGTACGACGATAAACGTCACTTTTTTAAAACCTTGCATGAGGTTCCACACGCGCACGAAGAGTACGCTGAGCTCTCGATCTTTTATTTTGAACTCACGACGAAGCTGATTCGCGACAAGCTCACTATCAAGGTGTACCGAGAGATGGGTACCGCCAAGCTCTTTTGCCTTCTTCAGTGCCTCCTCGACTGCGCGGTACTCAGCCTGATTGTTCGTAACTCGTTCGCCGATGAACGCCCCAAACGACTGAAGGGTCTTCCCGTGCTCACGGATGACAACGCCGATCGCTCCCGGTCCGGGATTCCCCCGGGCTCCCCCGTCAGTATGTATAGTGAACGTTCTTGCTTTCATCCTAACGCCTCCTTTCCGTGCTGATTGGATCCGCTGTGATCAAGGTCGACTATCTTTAGTTCGATCTCCCTTTCACCGTTCCATTCGTTCATACCTACCTCGAAAATGCAGTCAATGCTATCTCCGGGTCGTATCGATTGTATCCAGGATCCGAAACGGAACCCGATCGTCTTCTTGACCTCTGACGTTGCATGAGAGACATGCAGCCGTAGGTGCTGGCTATCTTTTCCGACGGTATCAACGGCAACAACGCGTAAACCGCGGCTTAAAAATCTTGGCTGTTCAGCGTCCTCACCGAACGGAGCGAGTCGCTGAACGTCCTCGACGAGCTTCCAGTTGACATCGTCAAGTACGACCTCGGCATCAACATCAATGACCGGTGTTAGATCGACTCCGCGTAACTGCTTATCAGCGATCGATACTAACTGTTCTCCGACGATGTTTGGTTTTGATTTATTCTTCAGGGTAAATCCGCATGCCTGAGGATGACCGCCATACCGATCGAGCAACTGGGCAACGCTTCCAAGCGCTTTTGTGATATCGAAGGCATCGATCGACCGTCCTGAGCCTATGTATCGCGGACCCGACTTTATAAAAACGATAGCTGGCCGGTTATACCGCTCAACGAGCTTGCCTGCAACAAGTCCGATGATACCAGGAGCCCACGTGGTACCGATAGCGAAGACAAGGTGCGCTGCAGGAGTATCCCCGATCTGCTCAAGCGCTTCCTTAAATGTAGCATCGGTTAGGCGCTGGCGTTCTGTGTTCTGCGACGAAAGATCCTCAGCGAGTTTACTTGCTTCTTTCGCATCCCTTGTCATGAGAAGCCTGTAGGCTGAGGATGCGTGGTTCATCCTTCCGGCAGCATTGAGGCGGGGACCAATCTGAAATCCGAGCGTCTCTTCATCAATGTCTTCAATCTGCGTACGGATACGCCCGATCAGTTCGCGGAGCCCGATACGCTTCGTCTTTTTCAGAACGGCGAGTCCGTAACGAACGATAACGCGATTTTCGCCGAGCATGGGAACCATATCCGTCACCGTCGAGATGGCGACGATATCAAGGAGCCACTTTTCCCAACCGACAGAGAGGACCGCTGAACCGAGTTTTGCGCCGTATGATGTATGCTGGAGAAGGGCTGTCGCGACCTTGAACGCAACGCCCGCTCCAGACAGGTGATGATAGGGGTAGCCCTGTCCGGTTAGTTCGGGATTTACTATTACGTATGATTTTGGAAGCTCGAGCGGTTCGTCGTGATGGTCCGTAATTATTACGTCCATGCCAAGCTCACTAGCACGAGCGACCTCACGAACGTTCGTCGTTCCGCAATCGACGGTTATGATGAGCCGCGTCCCTTTCGTATGGAGCTCTTCTACGGCGCGTACGTTCAATCCATACCCTTCTGTTTCACGGAATGGGATATAGACGTCGACGGATCCGCCGAGCGCGGCGATAGTCTCAGAAAGTACCGCGGTTGCACAGACACCGTCAGCGTCGTAGTCGCCGTAGATTACCGTCTTTTCCTTGTCGCGTATTGCCTTTTCGATGCGCGATACAGTAGCACGCATATCACGGAACAGGAACGGGTCGTGCATATCCCTTGAAAAATCAGGCTCAAGAAACTCATCGATGCTATCCTGCTCATTAAGACCCCGGGAATACAAAAGCTGCAGCAGGATCGGATCGATCTCGGGGAACCGTTCGACGATCTCGTCCGGAACTTTAGGACGTACTTTCCAGTGATGCGTCATAGCGTATGCTCCTTAAGTATACCGTTACGGATTCTTTACGTACAGCGTTTCCGAAAACCATAGAGGGCAGAACGTTACATCCCGAACAGCGCAACGAACGATTTAAGCGCACCGTTGATGATGTCACGCTCGGAGCTGCCGAGATATGCAAGTGCGCAGTAGTATGGGAGCCTTCCGATGAAAAAACCGAGCGCCATTCGTCTCGCTGGGTACCGCTGTAACCCTCCGATGACGCTCATGAGCTGATCGGGAAGCGGCAGGAGTGCGAACAGCAGTACGGTAAGGAACATCTTTCCTTCAAGGAATCGAAGTGTTATCCGTACCCATTCGCGACGCAGCCAGCGTTTGACGAGCCGTGTATCTTTTGCCTTCATCGACAATCCGTAGAGCGGCAACGTACCGAGGCTTGAACCGAGCGCTGCAGCCAGTACGACCGCAATCGGGTTTACTGATGCTGAAACGATCGGTATTACTACTGCGAGGCGTACGGGAAAAGGCGGGACGATCGGCAGGATGAATCCCACGAGAAACACAAAGAGGAGCTTGAGCGCTGCCGCAGTTTCTAGGGCCCACATAGTGCGAAAAAGAAAACCGGCTAGTATCGGGTAGTGTTACAGTAGCTTCAAGAAACTTCTCCCCGTCATTTCTGGCGGTTTAGGAAGTCCCTCAAGCTCAAGAAGGGTCGGTGCGACATCGGCGAGCATGCCGCTCGGGGTGACCGTGCTCAGATCAGCCGATTTCCTTCCCCGCCCCTCCCACTGCTTACCGATGAGCACGAACGGAACGGCGTTCGCAGTATGTTCCTTGTTAATGAAACCAGTGGTGAGGTTGAGTTTCTCCTCAGCGTTACCGTGATCTGCGGTAATGACCATGACTCCGCCGAGGTTCAGTACTGCTGAGGAAAGGCGGTCGATCTGATCATCAATCGTCTCGATACCCTTTGTCGTTGCCGGAATGTTCCCCGTGTGACCGACCATGTCGGCATTAGCGTAGTTAACGATTACGAATCCGTACAACCCGGATCCGAGTTCTTTTATCGTCCTTTCCGTTACGTCACGCGCGCTCATGTCCGGTTTTTGGTCATAGCTTGAAACCGAAGGCGACGGAACGAGTAATCGCGACTCCCCGGGGAAGGGCTCTTCCCTGCCGCCGTTGAAAAAGAACGTCACGTGGGCGTACTTCTCGGTTTCTGCGACGTGCAGCTGTTTCTCTCCTATGTCACTGATAACCTTCGCGAACGGGGTCAGAACGACTTCAGGAGGGAACGCAACGAGAACCGGAAGGTTCTGTTCGTACTCGGTCATGGCAACGAAGGTGAGATCTTTGAGGTACACGCGATCGAACTTGTTGAATCCCGGCAAGACGAACGCTTTCGTCATCTCACGGGCACGATCAGAACGAAAATTGAAGAAGATGACACTGTCCCCCTCCTGCACGACGCCGCGCGGACTGCCATCCGTATTTGTGATCACCGTCGGAACGAATTCCTCATCGTAGATCCCGCGGCTGTACGACGTACGCACCGCAACGATCGGATCGGTGAACGTTTCATCAGCAGCGCCTTCTGCCATCGCGCGGTATGCCTTCTGAATGCGATCCCAGTGGTTATCACGGTCCATTGCCCAGAAACGACCGGCAATTGTCGCGATCCTCCCGAACTTCATCTCCTTCAGTTTTCCTTCAAGCTTCGATACGAACGCTTCGCCGCTGTTATGGGGCGTGTCGCGTCCATCGAGGATGACGTGCATGAAGACGTTCTTGATCTTTTCCTTTGCGGCGAATTCGAGAAGGGCGTACGAATGCTCATTGAAACTGTGGATGCCGCCGGTACTCATGAGCCCGACGATGTGGAGGTTTCCCTTCGTCTTTCGAACGTGATCAGTTGCCTGAATGAACGCGGGTCGATCGAAAAATGTACCATCGATAATAGCGTGGTTAACCCTCGGAAGGTCACGAAAAATGATCTTCCCTGCTCCGATGTTCATGTGCCCGACCTCGGAGTTTCCCATCTCGCCCCAGGGGAGACCGACGGATTCGCCCGACGCCTGAAGCGTTACCGAAGGATACGTCTGCAGCAAACGGTCCCACGTCGGTGTTTTTGCCAACATGATCGCGTTACCACGGTTCTTCGGCGCTACGCCCCAACCATCGAGCACGACGAGAACGAGAGGGCGGTAGTTAGTCGGCATAGCCGTGAAGCAAGCTCGTACCGGTCATAGCGATCGGCTTTTGGATGTCGAGGAGGTCGAGAACGGTCGGTGCAACATCAGCGAGTATCCCATCCGATCGTAGTTTGATGGCTAGCGGCTTCGGCGTAACGATGGTAAAGGGAACAGGGTTCCTCGAGTGTTCGGTATCAATGCTCTTTCCGTCCGCTGATATCATATCTTCGGCATTACCGTGATCAGCGGTCAGAATCAGTGTTCCTCCCCTTTCGGAAACGGCGTCTCGTATCCTGCCAACGCACGAATCGATGGTTTCGATCGCGGTAATCGTCGCTTTAAGGTTCCCGGTATGGCCAAGCATGTCGGGGTTCGCAAAATTCATTACGATGATGTCGTGTTTTTTCTGCTTGAGGTCAGTAACGATAATGTCGGTAATTTTTTTCGCGCTCATCAATGGAGCCTGGTCATACGACATGACATCAGGAGACGGCACAAGAATACGGTCCTCGCCTGCGACAGGCTGCGAGTAGCCACCATTGAAGAAAAACGTTACGTGCGCATATTTTTCGCTCTCAGCTATAAAGAGCTGTTTGTACCTGCGCAGCACCATAGGAAGCGTGTTGTAGAGATCGACCGAAGGAAACGCCGTGTATATCTCACCGAGATCGGGACCGAAGTCGGTCATTGCAACGAACAAAACGTTCCGGGGAACCTTCTTCCTCTTAAACGATCCCGGATTGAGCGTGGTGAAATCTTTCTGTACGAACGTTTTTGTCAGTTCACGCGCACGGTCGGACCGAAGGTTGAAATATATTATTGAATCGTTCGAACGAATGCGGCTCTTCGTCCGCGGTCCGATAACGGTCGGCTGAATGAACTCATCGGTCTCTCCTCGCTCATACGCTTCGAGTATCGCGGTCTCAGCAGTCTCTGCCTGACGCCCATCTCCGCTCACAAGCGTATCGTACGAACGTTGTATCCGGTCCCATACCTTCTTGCGATCCATTGCGTAGAACCGGCCGATTATAGTACCGATGCGTGCCCCCGGCGGAAGCTGCCTTTCGATGTTGCGGAGTAAATGTATCCCCGATGATGGCGGCGAATCCCTGCCGTCCGTGAAAAGGTGAAGCACGATCGAACGCACCTTGTGCTCATGCGCCATTGTGAGAAGAGCGATAATGTGATCGGGATCGGCGTGTCCGCTCTGATCGGTCGTAAGGAGCCCGATGAGGTGCAGCTGGGAACGGTACTTATTCGCGTGGTGCAGTGCAGCGAGAAAAGCTGCGTTCTTGAAGAAGCGACCCTGGGAAATATTCCGTGATATTCGTACGGCGTCCTGCTCAACTGCCCTTCCGGCGCCGATATTCATATGACCTGCTTCTGAGTTACCCTCTTGATTGGTCGGTAAACCGACTGCCTTTCCATTGCTAACAAGCGTGGTAGATGGGTACTTCTTCTGAAGCGCGGTAATAATGGGGGTCTTAGCAAGTGTAATAGCGTTCCCGGGGCCTGCCGGGGCAATTCCCCATCCGTCGAATATCGTCAGCACCAGCGGCGTTGTTGCTCGAGGGCTCATAGTATTCCAATCTCCTCCGCAATAACGAGCAACCTATTATACTTAGCAAGTCGTTCGCCTCTCGCGAGAGAACCTGCTTTTAGGAACGGGCTCCCGACCGCTACGGCAAGATCAGCGATGAAATCGTCGCAGGTCTCTCCTGAACGGTGCGAGATCACGTACGTGTAATGCGATGCGCGTGCTTTTTGAATCGTTTCCATGGTCTCGGTGAGCGTTCCGACCTGATTCGGTTTTATGAGAATCGCGTTCGCCGCGTGGACATGAACGCCTTGTGCAAGACGGCTCTTCTGCGTTACAAAGAGGTCATCTCCGATCAGCAGTAGAGAGCGTCCGAGTTTTTCCGTAAGCAGCGTCCAGTTATCCCAGTCATCCTCCGCGAACGGATCTTCAATCGATCGAAGGTTATACTTCGTCGCGAGCCGCTGGTAGTATCGCGCGAGTGCCGTTCCGCTGTACGCTTTCTTTTCCGGCTTCATGAAGTAGCTAGAACGAGACGCACTGTACCATTCACTCGCCGCGATGTCGAGCGCCAGCGAAACGTCCTTTCCTATACGGAGGCCTGCGCGACGGATCGCTTTTGTGAGAAGTCGAAGCCCTTCTTCGTTCGAGGATAGCAGCGGCGCAAACCCTCCTTCATCGCCGACAAGCGTCCTGTCACCACGAGTAACGAGTTCGCTTTTCACGGCACGAATGACCCGCCATACCCGTTCAAGCTGTTCTCGGATCGTCCTTCCGTCCGCAATGACCAAGTACTCCTGGAACGAAATACCGTTGTCAGAGTGTCGTCCTCCATTGAGAATATTGCACATCGGTTTCGGGAACGTTGATGGTTTTGGAAAAGAGAATTGTTCTCGAAGGTATACGTAGAGCGGGGTTTCTGATGCAATGCTTCCTGCGCGTGCGCAGGCAAGAGAAACACCGAGGAGGGCGTTCGCTCCGATCCTGTCGCGATGCGGCTTAGGATCAAGCGCGATGAGCCGATCGTCAATTCCGCGCTGATCGCCTATCGGAACACCAGAGAGCATCTTACTGATCACGGTTGTAACGTTCCGGACAGCGCGAAGTACACCCTTGCCGCCGTAACGAACGCCGCCGTCGCGCTTCTCGTGCGCCTCGTGCGAGCCAGTCGATACGCCAGCGGGTACCGTTGCAGACGCACGCATACCGTTCTTTAGTTCAACGGTCGTACGGATGGTCGGCTCACCCCTCGAATCGAGGATTTCCTGTGCTGCTATATGACGAATAGTTGCTGTTTTCATCAGTACTCCCTTACAAGTTCAACACCGGGAAGGTGCTTCCCCTCAAGGAACTCCATCATCGCGCCTCCACCGGTCGAAATGAAATCAATTCTTTTCTCAACCTTTGAACGCTTGAGTGCTTCGACGGTCTCGCCCCCACCGACAACAGTGTACGCTCTTGCCCTTCCAACCGCTTCAGCGATGCGGCACGTGCCGCGATCGAACGGACGCCGTTCAAACATACCCATAGGCCCGTTCCAGACGATCGTCTTCGCTTCACGAACGATCTTAGAAAAGAGGGTAACGGTGTCCGGACCGATATCAAGTATCGATTCTCCCCTCTTCACACCGCCAACAGCGCGAACGATCGGCCGGAAACTTTTACGATGCACAACGACGTCAACGGGTATATGAAACCTGACGTCTGTAAGGTTCATCAGTCGAACCTGACGAACCATGCCGGGTTCATTCAACGATGCGCCGATCTGGATCCCCTGAGACTTGAGGATGGTATTTGCCAAAGCGCCGCCAAGCAACAGCGCATCGACATGTTTTAGTAGGTTCTCAATGAGGCCGATCTTCGTTGAGATCTTCGCGCCCCCAAGGAGCGCAACGAGCGGACGCCGCGGTCGTACCAATAGCCGCGAAAGTTCCTGTACCTCTTGCATGAATTCAAATCCGGCATAGCTCGGAAGGTACCGGCCAACACCAATAACCGACGCATGTTTCCGGTGTGCCGTTCCGAAACACTCAAGGACGAATATATCCGCAAGTATAGACAACTGGTGTGCGTACGAATGATCGTCTTGTTCCTCTCCTGGATGGAAACGAACGTTCTCTAGCAGAACAACGTCTTTCGGTTTCATAGAGTCCACAAGCGTACGAACGCGCTTCCCTACAGAATCAGGAGCAACAATAACCGGAGCGTTCAGGGCGCGAGCAAGCGGTCTTACTAACGACCGCGTACTCAATGATCGAACGACCCTGCCATTTGGACGCCCTAGGTGCGTCGCTATGATGATACGAGCGCCCTTGTTCCTTAAGAATTTAATTGTCGGAACTACTGAGCGCAAGCGTGAATCATCGACGATCCTACCGCTCGCATCGCGAGCAACGTTCAACTCGGCGCGTACGAGCACGCGCTTTCCCCGCACCGATACCGAACGAATAGAACGCAGTTTCATACCGCTCTAGTATACCACGACTACGCGCTGACGTCAGCGTGAAAAATCCCGAAAATCATAGACATTAATCGAGTGACCGATAATTGCGGTGGGTTTCGATCGAGCTAACCATTGATAGCGCCCGGCATTATACATTAGTTCGGTGACTCCGATCGCAACAACTCCGCTGTACGGCTGAAACGCGAGCTCGCCATCGGATGGAGCTGCAGTTCCCTGTAGTCCGTATGCCCAGAGCGGCACGTTTGAGAACGGGCTGAGTCGATAGTCGCTGATGTTGTTTTTTTCGAAGTACTGCCGCAGAAGATCCAGGTCCTGACCCCAATCAAGGTTAGAATCAACGAGGTACTTTGATAGTTTCTGCGACCCGCCGAATGCTTCGTTCGCATACGGAATGAAGTGAGGGAACGCCCTTACAACAGAAGCTATATGGAAGCAGAGCAACGCTACGACAATGACAATGCGTGCTTGAGCCCGCATGCGAATGGTTACCGAAGCTCCTGCAGTAACAACGAGCATACAAATGACGGGGAGCGCGTACCGTACGCCGATGTCGAGGTGAGTTATCATCGCCGATGCCATCAATACCGTTGCTGGCACGGCAATGAACGTACCGGTGAATACCCGACGCGTATCATCCTTAGAAGGTGATGATTTTCGGATAAAGAGCGCAATCAGCACGAGCGCAAGAGCGCCGAGGGTCATTTTTATCACGATCGCTGTCGGGTAGTAGTACCACCATCCTCCCATCCGTACGTTCCCGAACAGGTACGCGATCTGACCGCTCACGCTGTGCTCAAGTTGCCACAGCGTCCCGCTCATGTACGACGCTGCCGGAAGCGGAATACGCTCGAGGAATCGTCCGAATGCTCCGAAGAGCTCCAGCTGTTCGCGCGCTGAACTGTCCTGAACTCGATCGAGGGAGCGCACTTCGAAGCCGTAACATGCCCACACAACAACAACGCTCATCAGAAAAAAGACTAAAACGGTCTTCATGAGCGTACGCCGATCAAGTCGAACAGAACCTCTCGAGCGTTGAACCGTAACAAAGTATTGTATCGGCAACAGAACAATGAGCAATAGGGCATTGAACCTCGTAAGGAGGGCGAACGAAAATACCGCAGCTGCAACGACCATCCGCAGTACAACGGGGCGCTCAAGGAAAAATCCGAACGTTACTAGGCTACCGATAACGCCGAGCGCGTAGCCGACATCGGTCGTTGCTAGGTGGCCGTGGGCGAGAAGGTTCGGCTCGAACGCGACGATAATGAGCGTTACTAGTCCTCCCCACTTCCCCCACGTCTTGAACGACCACCATGACGTAACGACAATGAGGATGAGTGCAAGGAGCACATTAACAAAACGTGCATCGGTCAACAGCTGTGATCCGGGGGTACTGTTCCCGTAGAGCACCTTTGGGGCGACGTCCCACTGGCTCGCACCGTTCCAATCAGACGCGTTAGCAAAAAACCGCGCACCGCGTACGAACGCAGGCAGGGACAGAAGCTCCTTGAGCAGGGGCGGATGTTCGACATTCAGACGGAAATCGCCGGTCTTCCAGTAACTCAAGCCTGATACGACGTACGTCGCTTCGTCCGACGTCTGTGATTCCCGGACAGCTGGAACGATCATGAGCACCGCAGAAACTGCGAGCACCATGACGACAAACGCGATGATGGATCTAGTGCCGAGTCTCAGCATGCGTATTAACTGCCCGGTATCGCATGCGCCAAAGGTATGCGACGGCTAACGCAATAAGACCACCGAGCATGTTGAAGAAAAGGTCACGCGGCGTATCGAAACCGTTTCCAATACGGTGCGTGACGAACAGAGTGTCACCAATCCATTCCGAAACCTCGTACAGGGCTCCGAGGGTCTGCGCTAAGCAGAATGCGTAGAGGTTGACGACGAACCATGATACCCTCATTCTCCCCGCGCGCCACAGTGAGATCGTCACGACGAAAAACCCGGTCGTGACCGCAAGTCCCCCCACCGCGTGCGTCAACCTATCCCACCACCAGATAGAACCGTAGAAGTGCAAGAAGTTGCCCATTGCATCGAGCCAGACGCTCGCTGAAATGATGAGCAGAACGATCCAGTGGATCACGATGCCGTACCGCCGGCGGACAATGTACTGCACGACGATGAAGAGGGCAACTGACACCACATTGGTAATAGCGAGCGCTACCTGCCGCCCATGAGTATCATACTTCGCAACGAGCTCAAAAATGAAAAGACCGAGCTGGGCACAATAGAGCATGAAAACGGCTATTCGTTGGATCATACGACGGTTCTGTAATGTGGTTTTCGGCGGGAAACCATTTTTCTAATCTCTTCGACGATGAGAACAGCGACGGCGACGCTTCCCGCAAGCAACCAATCAATCAATCCGATCCGATCAAGATGGAACGCGGTAGAAAGAGAAGGAACCGAAAGAATGGATACCTGCATTGCGATGACGACGATGGTAACGGGTACGATGAACTTGTTGGCGAAAAAGCGCGAGAAGGTGCTACGCCGCGAAGACCTGCTCGTATACGCAACGGTCCACTCTCCGAGCGCGACCGCGGTCAGTGTAACGGCGTAGAGCTCTTGTTCGGGGCGGTTCCGGGCCAGCATGATGATGAACACAATAAATGATACGAACCCGATCGTAATGCCATTGAGCGCGATCCTTCCCCACCGTGCCTTATCGATGACCGGCATTTTCGGCGGCCTCGGCGGTTCCCGCATGATTTCGGGACCTTTCGGTTCACGTGCAAGCGCGATACCGAGGAACGGATCGGTTATGACATTCAACCACATTATATGGATCGGGAGAAGAGGAAGCGGGAATCCGAGGAAGATCGCGAGACAAATAAGGATCAGTTCGCCGAAGTTCGATGCGAGGAGGAAGATGAGCACGCGCTGGATGTTCCTGAATATCGCCCTGCCCTCCTCGATCGCGGACACGATGCTCGAAAGGTTGCCGTCAGTAATGACCATTTCCGCCGCCTCTTTTGCCGCGTCGGTGCTCGTTACCCCGATGGCAACCCCGATGTTCGCTTCGGAAAGGGCAGGTACGTCATTGATCCCGTCGCCGGTCATTGCGATAATTTCGCCGCTCGCCTTGAACTGCTGTGCGATACGGAGCTTCTGTTCGGGCGATACCCTGCTGTAGACGACGGTCTGACGGAGACGCATTCGCAGCTGTTCATCGTTCAGGGCATCGATGTTTTTCCCATCAAGCACCCTCTCCTCATGCTCGTTCTGTCCGAGAAGGCCTATCTCCTTCGCGACGTTTATCGCTGTTTCGTGGTAATCGCCGGTCAGCATGACCACCTGAATGCCTGCGGCACGAGCCGATGAGACGGTTTCACGCGCTTCCGGCCGGATCGTGTCCCGAATACCGACGAGGCCGAGGTACACCAAATGTTCATGCAGATTCTGGTGGGTGATGAGTTCCCACTTTCCTTCAACCTCAGCGTATGCGAAGGCAAGGCCTCGAAGCGACGTCGCTGCCATGGCCTCGAACTCATTTCGGATCTCTTCACGATCACGGTCGGTGAACGCCTCGATGCCGTGCGGTACCATTTTTCTCGTACAGAGCTGCAGGATCTGCCGTGGGGCGCCCTTGACCGCGATCAGCGTCTTTCCTTCCGGGGTCGTATGGAAGGTGACCATGTACTTCAGTGAAAAATCGAACGGGAACTCCCCGACGCGCGGAAAGGCAAGATCGAGATCAGCGTGTCTGAACCCGGCTTTCTCACCAAGAACAATGAGGCAGGTCTCGGTGGGATCGCCTATCCAGCGCTCGCGTCCCTTTTCATCGTGGGTTATCCTGCTGTCGTTATTGAGTATGCCGATTTCAAGGAGCCTCTTCAGCACAGGGTCCTCGATCGGTGCAATCCGTTTTTCTGACTCGAAAAAGTCGCCGCTCTTCCTGTATCCTTCTCCGGTCACGGAGATCGTCCGCCCGTCAATGACTATTCGTTCAACCATCATTTCCCCGAAGGTAAGGGTCCCGGTCTTATCCGTTGCGATCACGGTGACGGAACCGAGCGTTTCCACGGCGTAGAGCTTTCGTATGAGCGCGCGGCGTTTCGCCATCTCCCACATGCCCCAGGCGAACGTCAGCGTGATGACAACCGGCAATCCCTCCGGGATGAGAGAAACAACGAGGCTGACCCCGAGGAGCAGCGCCCGTTCGAAATGGATACCGCGCATCACGCTGACAATGAACACGCCCAGCGATAGAATAACTATTACGAACGCGAGCCGTCGGGCGAACTCACCGATCTTCTTCTGGAACGGCGTTTCCTGCGTACCGATGTCTGCGACTTCCCTGACGATCTCACCGAACCGGGTTGCAGTGCCTACTGCCGCGACAACGAGAATTCCGCGCCCTCCGGCGATGGTTGTTCCCCTCCACGCGCAGTTCCTCCGGTCAGTGAGCTCCGTAGATTCAGGAAGCGGATCGCAGTGCTTCTGTGCAGGCACCGATTCGCCGGTGAACACAGCTTCATTGATCTTCATGTTGACCGATTCGACGATCCTTCCGTCTGCCGGTACGATCGAGCCGACCTCAAGCTTAACGATATCACCGACGACAAGCTGGTCCGCAAGGATCTCCTGTTCCTCGCCGTCGCGGAGAACATGGACGTGCTGGGGTGTCAGGGACTGCAATCGCTCCATCGCGTGTCCGGCGCGCCGCTCCTGGTAGAAGCCGACTATCCCATTGAATGCGATGATGAACAGGATGATCCAGCCGTCGGCGGCGGCGCGGAACCAGAACGATATTGCGGCGGCAGCGAAGAGCACAAGGACAAGCGGGCTCCGGAACTGATTGAGCAGTATGACGATCGAAGAACGACGGCGCTGTTGGGGAAGATCGTTGCGGCCGAACAGTTTTCGGCGTTCGGGAACGGTTTCAGTCCGTAGTCCGGATAACGATACCTGGAGTTTCTGAAGCGTCTGCTCGACGGTCATCGAGTGCCACTGGACAGTAGCTGGTGGCTGGATTGATCGTTCCTTGTTCATACGACGAAGAGTGACTGATACACAAGGATACACGCAGACAGCGACATGACGCAAAAGGCGAACCATCCGAAGAAGCGGACCCATGGCGTACTCGTATGGACGCCGACAACGTCGCGGCGGTCAGACAATCGGAGAATGAACCAGATGATAACGGGAGCGAGCAGGCCGTTGAGGACCGCGGCGTAGATGAGGAACTGCATCGGAGGAATGCCGATGACGTTCACGATGAGCCCGAGGATAACGGAAGCGGCTATGGCGAGGTAGAACGCGTGCGCCTGACGGTACTGCTTCGATAGTCCTTCCTTCCATCCGAACACTTCTGCGATCGCATACGAAGCCGATCCCGCGAGTATCGGGATCGCGAGCAAGCCAGTACCGATGATGCCTACTGTAAAAAGCATAAAGGTCAGGTTACCGGCGAGAGGGCGGAGCGCTTCTGCGGCTTGGCTCGCGTTCCCGATCGACGTGATGCCGGCGCGATGAAGGGTTGCGGCCGTCGTGATGATGATGAAGAACATGACGATGTTCGAGTAGCTCATCCCAACGACCGTCTCTTCGCGCATTGACCGTATCTCCTTCTTCGTCGCCCCCGTGCGTTTCTTGATCGTCGTACGCCCTTCGGCGATCTCATCCTCGACCTCTTCGGAGGCTTCCCAGAAGAAACAGTAGGGTGATATAGTGGTCCCGAGCACTGCAACGATCATCAGCCACATCTCCTTGTTCAAACTGAACGAAGGGATGATCGTACTTGTTATTATTTCCCACCAGTTCTGCTGAACGAAGAAAGCCGCAGCGACGTACGCGAACAGCACGAACGTCAGCCACCGCAGTACGTTCACGTACTTCCTGTAGCTCACGAAGATCTCTAGTAGGACGATCGCGGCCGTGAACAGTATGAGGTAGAGCCATCCTGGCCCGTTCAGCACGAGACGCGACGCCTCCGCCATTGCGCCGAGGTCTGCCCCGATGTTAATGGTGTTCACGAGGAAGAGGAGACTTGCGAGCACGAACACGACCTTTGCCGACGTGTGCTTCTTTAGGATGCCCGCAAGGCCCCGTCCGGTCACCATGCCGAGCCGCGCCGACATCTCCTGCACTGCCATCATGAGCGGCGTCGATACGAGCGCAAGCCAGAGCATCTGGTACCCGAACCTGGCCCCTGTCTGCGAGTACGTGGCTATACCCGAGGGGTCATCGTCCGAAGCGCCGGTTATCACGCCGGGACCGATTTTCTTGAATATTTTTTTTAGGTGGAACATGCGTTGTCAGTATATCGCGAATTTTCGCGAAAATAAAGACGACGTATATATGGTCGCTGCGCTGTTTGGTAGCCCGCCCCGGTCTGGGAACTGGACTGTAGGGGTATTATAAGGCTTTTTCGCGCTATTTCCTATAGCTCGATTTGACGCCTCTCGGTCGGGGTCTTTTGGGTTTTTTACGGAGACGATTTGAGGCAGGTAGATCGCTTAAAAAACCTCTATGTGCGGTGAGGTCAGGACCCGATTCTCTCGGCGCGTAACTTCACGATTCGCTCCGCGATTAAGCGGACTATATCTTCTCGAGAATACTTCGGATGTTTCGAGTATGCCGGATGTATGGTACTTAAGACCCCCCAAATCGCTCGGTGATCACCAGGTTGCGCATCGATCCATTCATTGAATATTGATAAACGAGCTAATTCGCCGATGTCGCGTTCTTTTCGCTCATCAATTGTCATTGGCAATGGCGCACTTTCGAAAGTGAGATGATAATCTGGACCGAAAACTTTATGGCATATCTGACGTGTTCGAGGAATATGGTAATCTGCTGCAACGATAACAAGACTTCGCCATTTTCTTGGGATGGCAAAAAGTGTTTTGACAAAGTATGCGTTTCCAATCGTTTCTTTTGACTGCTCTTCCTTAAGTATGCAACTTGATGGACAACCGAGCTGTTCAGCAAGTTCTGCCATAGCCGCAGCCTCGGTTCGTAACGGCATCATAACACTCGAAGACGCCCAAGCTCCTGACATGACTATGACCGGAGCAAGCTTGTCGTTCCACAATCGAATCGCTTTTTTGACTCGAACACGTGAATTTTCTTCAAGTGATCCGTCGGGGCTTATTCCCCCGCCGAATACTACGATAGCGTCAAACATATGAGCATTCGCTTTTATACTAGTACTCGGGTCACCCGATACCTAGTTCTCTTGGCGGGCTCTCCCGGTCCCTCGATAAAAAGTGTTGATGGTAGCCCGCGCTGGTCTAGCACCTGGACTGTAGGGGCATTGTAAGGCTTTTTTGCGCTATTTCCTATGGGTGATTTGATACCTCTCGGTCGGGGTGCTACTGGAAGGCAATAAATGGTTGGAGTGACTCGGGGCCGTATATCTTAATTAACGCCTCGACCCTTGCTTGGATTTCTGGATTATTTTTCACAGCTTCATACCAAGAATCAACAGCCATGGCAACATCTTCACAGAAAATATCAATTTGCAGCTGAAGAACGTTATTAAACATATTGCAATGTACCACATTGCCCCGGGGAGGCGGGGTAATGAAATGTATTCGTTCATGGGACATTCGCTGGTGTGTATCAAGGCCTTGGTGCAGACAACTACAACGAAAGGAATAACAATCTTCTGCAGAAAACATTGAAGAATATGATGTCGCTAAATTAGCCCCAAACCACCTTTTGTATCGAGGGCCAACTTGCTCATCGGGAGTTTCCAAGGAGCCACAGATATCTGGCATGCAAAGTGATAAAAATAACGCAGCAAACCAGTTTTGGTCGCTAATGGATTTACGAATTGCGTCGGTAAAACGATCCATGGTTAAGTAGTCGGGTTATGCCTGATAAATAGTTCTATTGGCGAGCCGCCCGGGTTCAATACCAGTCGACTATTTCAGTAAAGCGAACGTAGAATCCGAATGGATCGACTACTCTAAAATCTTCCTTTCCCCAACGTTTAAGAGTCAATGGTTGGGAAATCTGTGAAGCATCCAATAAATCTTTCGTGTCATTCCAGAGTTTATGAACATCCGAAACAGGAATTGTTATTTCTACCGCATATCCCCGGGGAGTTGATGCCGCGAAGTCCCTAAAGTGAGCGTGTTGAGACACTTTGTCCTTATCGCCATAGAAGTTGAGATGTGTTTCTCCTAGGCCGTCTTCTCTTTTTAAGATCATGTATCCTAGATCGCTCCCACCGCCTGATGTTGGGTCGTATTTAATCTGATTAAAACCGAATATTTTGTAGAACTCCCGCGCCTTGTTAAAGTCGGGAACGTGAAGTTCCAATACTAGATTATTTGTGACTTTATCTATAATGGATCGCTCCGATACTAAATTCTCTTGGCGAACCCTCCCGGTCCCTCGATAAAAAATGTGGATGGTAGGCCGCCCGGGACTCGAACCCGGAACTCTCAGCTTAAAAGGCTGATACTCTACCAATTGAGTTAGCGGCCCACGTAACGGAACAATTACACTTTTTCAGCGACCGGTCAACATGAAACACATCGTATTTGACTTTTGTTATACCTTTCAGTAAGGTACGGTATTCCGTCCGTTCCCGCAGTTCGTTGACATCCGCTTTCCGGAGGTGATCCGTGGATCACGTATCGCTCGCACTTGGTGTGGCGGCGGCGTGCATCCACGCGACCGCCTACTTCCTGTACAGCGTGCAGGCATCCCGCGGCACGTCGAAACCGCTCGTGTCCGTCATAGGCGTATCGGCGGCTCTCGCGATACTCCTTACCTTCACCTACCAGGCGGCAACGTCAAACTGGATCATCACGCTCCAGTACTACGCCATGATGGTCGCCGCCACCGCGACCTTTGTGTACATTCTGAAGATCGGGCGATTTGAGAAGCTGACCAAGGACGAGATCGCCTACCTCGCAGCCGGAGCCGTGAGTGGAGTGGTGTGGCTCGTCTTCCACAACGCCGCATTCGCGAATCTCATCCTCATCGCCACAATCCTCATCGTGTACCGCACCCTGTACGTCCGTGTCTGGAAGGATCCGACCACGGAAACGGCGCTGCCGTGGAAGCTCTGGACGCTCGCGTATGCCATCAGCACCGTGAACGTCGCCTACCGGCACGCGCGGCCGATCGCATACGTGTCACCGATCGTGTTCCTGTTTGCGCACCTTACCGTCGCCGTATTCTGTTCAAAACGGCGCAAGGAACGGTTCAGGCGCCACGCCCTGTCTACCCCATCGCGATGAGGCCCCGCGAGTATAAATAGGGTCTTTTCGTTTTGCACTATCTCCCCACCTTCGCCGCCCGTTCAACGAGCTTTAGGAATACAAGTCGCGTTGTTTCGACATCAGCGAGTGCGCGGTGCGCGACCGACTGCGGAACCTTTAGGTAGCGCGCGACCGATTCGAGCGAGTAGCTCGGCAGAATAAGGTAGCGGCGCGAAAGGTCGAGCGTATCGAGCGTTTGATTATCGAGAAGCGCTAGTTGGTGCTTCTTGAAATGAGCGTTCATGAATCCGATGTCGAACGGGACATTGTGACCGATGAGGACAGAGTTCTGCAAGAACTCCCGAAGGATAGGAAATACGTCCAAGGGGCTCTTCCCTTCTCTCAATAGCAAATTATCATCAATGCCGTTGAACTTCACGTTATCCGGATGGAGCGGCCGGTCAGCAGTTACGAGCGAGGTGTACTGGTCAACGGTGTCGCTTCCATGGATCCTCTGGGCCGCGACTTCGATGATGACGTGCCCCTCCTCTGGTTTGAACCCAGTCGTTTCTACGTCGACGACGACGTACTCCGTTGGGAATGCTGTTGTCGGCATGCCCGACAGTATAACGCTAACAACCACTCTATTCAAGAAGGATACGTCGCGTCTGAAGTTGCGAGTATCAGGGTGACCGGCTTTGCCGGTCGGTACCCTAGGCGAGCAACAAAGCGCGACACCGTATACGGAAAGGGAGGCATCGGAAGGGAAAACCGCTAGGGTTTTCCCTCCGAATAATCTGGGGACAACCTGTGTGATTCGGCACTTGCCGGTTCGGCTGATCGACGCGTAGAATACCTACACCTATGCCGAAAGACAGCCTGGAAAAGATCCCGCCGCAAAACATCGAAGCGGAACAGTCGGTCCTCGGATCCCTCCTTATCGATAAGGACGCGATCATCCGTGTCGCAGACATCATCCGCGCGGATGATTTCTATAAGGATGCGCACAATAAAATATACGATGCGATCGTCGAGCTCTACGAGAAACGTGAACCAGTCGATGTCGTCTCGCTAACGAACGTCCTAAAAGCGCACGGAACATTAGAATCAATCGGCGGCAGGAGCTATTTAGCATCGCTCACGAATGCTGTACCGAGCTCATCGAACGTCGTGACCTATGCGCGCATCGTACAGCACAAAGCAACGCTCCGCCGTCTCCTGCACTGCGCTTCGGAGATCATGGAGCTCGGGTACAAGGAGACCGACGACGTCGAATCGGTCCTCGACCGCGCTGAACAGTCGGTATTCAACGTTTCGCAGAAGTACCTCCGGCAGCAGTTCATCCCACTAAAGTCGGTTCTTACCGAAGCATTCGACCGTATCGACGAGCTACACCGGGAGTCAGGAAAGCTCAGGGGGCTCACGACCGGACTTCCTGACCTCGATAATATCCTGGCAGGGCTGCAGCGAGGCGACCTTATCATCCTGGCTGCCCGTCCGTCGGTCGGAAAGACGTCGCTTGCGCTCGACATCGCCCGCAGCGTCGCGATCCGGGAAAAGGTTCCCGTTGGCATCTTTTCGCTCGAAATGTCAAAAGAGCAGCTCGTCGACCGCCTTCTCGTCGCGGAAGCCAGGGTCGATCTCTGGAAGATGCGGACAGGCAAGCTCTCCGAGGATGAGGATTTCAGCCGTATCGGACATGCCATGGGCGTCCTTTCCGAGGCTCCAATCTTCATCGACGACTCCGCAATAGCAACCGTCCTTGAGATGCGGACGAAGGCGCGCCGTTTGCAGTCTGAGCACGGTCTCGGCCTCATCATCGTCGATTACCTCCAGCTCATGGAAGGGAACGCTGATGTTGAAAATCGTGTACTGCAGATAGCAGAGATCACCCGCGGACTCAAAGGCCTCTCGAAAGAACTGAACGTCCCGGTGCTCGCGATTTCGCAGCTGTCGCGCGCGACCGAAATGCGTTCTCCTCCGATCCCGAAGCTCTCGGACCTTCGTGAATCAGGATCGATCGAGCAGGATGCGGACGTCGTCCTCTTCATCTACCGCGAGGAGATCTACCGTCCCGATACGAACAGGAAACACATCGCCGACATCATCATTGCAAAACACAGGAACGGACCGACCGGTCAGATCCAGACGTTCTTCGACGAGGCAAAAACGAGCTTCAGGAGTCTCGAAAAGAACGTACAGAACGTACCGTTCTAGATTACGCAACTATACGAAGAAGGGGGGCCGCACCGATCGGTACGACCCTCCTTCGAATGATCACCCCCATGAACGCGGGTTGACTCACGCGCATGCAGGCAGCTCCGGCATACGGAACAGCTCGACGCAGAGCCCTTTCCCGATACCGATGGCTTCGCCGTACTGTCCAACGTCTTCCACCTGCGGAATGCGCTCCGTACCCTCGTGGAAGATGCCGATGACGACCTGCGACGATGAGACGATGAACAGCTGCACCTCGATCCAGCTGCTCGGCGGCAACTCCGTCGCGCTGACGACCTCGATGAGGCACCGCTCGAACGACCGAGACACGCACTCACGCTCATTGACCGTGAGGATGTTGAGTACGCCCAACATCGCGCGAAGCGTCTCAACGAGCATGGGCACCGCGCGTCCGCCAAGGGTCAGCGGAACGCTGAACGGAATGCCGACCGCGCTGCGCCACTTCTGCGCGGAACAGTCGGTACCGAACCACTGCGTTACCACGGGCAGCAACTCCTTGAGCTCCATCGGTATTCACCTCCCCCGCAGATCGTGGATTGATGTGGGACGAACGACAACCGGAACCGTTACTGGCTCAACCCTATTCCGAGGTGCCTCGATAGTCAAGGTCGCGCCGCATGCTCTCCCGTGCGTCCCCGCCGCATGCTATACTGATTGCTGCACTTACCATTGAACCACACTACTATGTTCGAAAAACTGAAGCAGTACAAAGACCTCCGCGATAAAGCGAAGACGATACAAAGTAAGCTCCGGGAAGTGACGGTCCATGCATCGTCCGACAATGGTCATGTACAGGTCGTTATGGACGGGAACCAGCAGCTCATCGGCATCGAGATCGATCCGGACAGCCTGCGGACAGAAGGACGCGAACAGCTCCAAAAGCACATTATTTCCGCGGTGAATGATGCGGTAAAGAAATCGCAGACGGAAATGGCGCAAACGCTCAAGAACACGCCCGGCTTAAACCTGCCGAGCATTACCTAACTAACAAATGAGCGGACTTCCTCGCCCGTTGCGTGATCTCGTCGAAACGTTTCGTAAATTTCCCGGTGTCGGGGAAAAGAGCGCACAACGGTATGCCTTTTACCTCATCCGCCAGTCACCGAAGGATCTTGAACGGCTATCAGCCATGATTAGCGCTCTCCCGACCGCTGTTGTACGGTGCGAGGTATGCGGAATGATCGACGAATCCTCGCCGTGTCGCATTGACCGGGATCACAACCGTGACCGTTCAATCCTCTGCGTCGTCGCGGAAACGACCGACGTTGCCGTAATCGAGCAGAGCGGCGAGTTCCACGGACGGTACCACGTGCTCGGCGGCGTACTGAACCCTATCGAGGGGCAAACGCCGGATACGCTGAACATCGCGCCGCTCGTTGCGCGGATACGAAAGGAAAAGATCAGGGAGGTCATCATTGCGACAAATCCCGACATGGAAGGAGAGACGACGGCGCTCCATTTGCGAAAGATCATCGAGCCGACGCATGTAACCGTAAGCCGTCTCGGTAAGGGGCTGCCGATGGGCGCAACGCTCGAATACGCTGACGAAGTGACCGTCGCCAACGCGCTCAAAGGCCGTCTTCGAGTATAGCGGATACTCCCGATTACGACGCAGAAATCGAGGTCACCTTCAACTGCGTCAGCGTCTGGCGATGTCCGAACTTCTTCCGGTAGCGTACCTTCGATTTATACTTTAATACGGTCGTCTTCTTGTCGCGAAACTCGCGCACGATCGTAGCTTGTACGACCGCGTTCGATACGTACGGCTGGCCGATGTGCGAGGTTTCCCCGTCTGACGTCAGAAGAACGCGGTCAATGGTGACCGTATCGCCGGATTTCCCCCCGAGTTTTTCTACGTTAAGAAGCATGCCCTCACGGACGTTGTACTGCTTTCCGCCGATTTCGATTACTGCAAACATAGGATCGTTCTTTTTTCTAGAGGTGCAGTGTATCACCCGCCGGTTTTTTCGTCAAACGTGAGCGTCACGTTCGCGCCGGTAATAATCCGATGTGTTAATACGAAACCCGATGGTACCTCGAGAACATGGGTTACGGGGCTTGGTGGTTTTAGTATCGGAGACGTTCCGGACGGGACCGGAACCTTCTCGGTAAAACCGATGACGATGCCGTTATTGATCCAGATAAAATCAAGCGGGAACTTCATCCCATTCATCCAAAACTGATGGATGCCGGGCGTATCGTACACGAACAGCATGCCCGTACCATCTGCAAGAGACGCTCGTCCTGAAAGACCCCGCGATTGTTCTTCCGGTGTCCGGGCAACCTCTGCACGTACCGTTACCGTAGGAAAAATGACCGTTGCTGTCGAGCTTTGCGGCTGCGTGTTTCGGTTAAAGAGTTGCTTTATTTCAGTCCGAAGGTCGATGCCGGAAAAGCCTATGAGCGCCGCTAAAACGAAGATTGCGATAAAGACGAAGAGAAGGAATCCTTTTCTCATAGCGTGGTACTTGAGGCGTTTCTACGCCGAACGGCGAGAACTAAGAAGATCCCCAGGATAACCATTACAGCAACGAGGCAGAGCAACGCGATAAGCTTCTGTATGCCGTGGAAAAACAGTGTCGTTGCGCCGAAAATCGCCGTGAGCGCATAGAGAAACACAACAGACCCACGGTGAGAGAACCCGACATCAAGCAACCGAAAGTGCAGGTGTTTCCTGTCGGACGTACGGAACGGCGAGCGATGCTCAATGAATACACGCCTGATGATGACCCACGCAACGTCGAGGATGGGGATTCCCATGATCAAGAGCGCAGTCGCTATCTTTCCTCCGGAGATGATCGCGAGCGAACCGAGAAGGAATCCTGTCAGGAGTGAACCGCCTTCACCGAGGAAGATCCGAGCCGGATGCCAGTTAAAGATCAGGAATCCGAGGCACACTCCTGCAAGAATTATGGCAAGGTTGGCAGTATCGTTCTGCATGACAGGAGGACGGACCGAAAGAACATAGACGATGATGCTGCCGATGGCGGTTATGCCCGACACTAACCCATCAAGCCCGTCGAGGAACTTCGTCGTATACGTCATGCCAAGGATCCAGACGAACGTGAAGATATCAGCCCACAACGTAAGGTGATAAGTCACGCCGTGCCATGAAAAGAGACCGACATTGACCGTATCAAGACGGATGACGCCTCCGAACGGGTTCGTGATGAAGCGAACGCCGATACCGCTGCCGATGATCACAAGCGTCGCAGCGAGCGGGAACAGAATCTGGACGCCGGGCGAAAGCCGGTATCGATCGTCAAGGTACCCGCCGATCATAAGGATACTACTACCAATTAACAAACCCCAGAGGTACTTTGGAAGCACTCCGACGCCTGTCACAACCCCGGAAGACTGGCTCAGTATCGCGACAGTTACGAAGAATCCAACGAAGATCGCTATTCCTCCGAGGAGTGGCGTTGCGCGAGTATGAACCTTCCGCTCCGGCGCTACCTCTGGTTGATCGACGATGTTGTACCGCAGCGCAATGCGCCTCACGATAACCGTTGCGATCACGGTAATGATGAATCCAAACAGCAGCGCGCTCATGGTGTCCTCCGAGCTGTACGTTCGAGGTACGACTCGAGGATCGCTGCCGCTGCAATGCTGTCACGATCTCCCGAGCTACCCTTAAAACGATCGGCGTACGATGAGGTGTACCGTTCATCCTCGAACTCTACTGGGATACGCAGTGTACTGGAGATCCTAGTAGCAACAGCCCTGATCGAAGCTGCCTGAGGTCCTTCTGATCCGTCGAGCGACAGCGGTAAGCCGAACACCAACTTTTCAACATCCTCAACGCGCACCAATTCCGTAAGCGCAACTGTAAGCTTCTTTGTACTCCCTAAATCGATCGTTTTGCGGATAAAAACATGCGAGTGGGTCTCATCGCTTATTGCGATTCCGACACGCCTCGTTCCATAGTCGAGTGCAAGTAATTTACCCATGGTTCCATGGAGTTACTATTCGGCAACCGTTCCTGCTAACTAAAACCGTACGCTCTTCATGCGCTGCGCGTGTCCCATCCTTCGTCCGTACTGTCCACCCGTCACTATCAGTGACAACCGCGTAGCCGCCCTCGGTCACCATCGGTTCAATCGCAAGAACCATTCCCTCGACGATCCGCTCTCCGCTCCCAGCACTACCAAAGTTCGGTATCGCCGGTTCCTCGTGTATGCTCCGTCCAACGCCATGGCCAACGAGTTCGCGTACAACGCTGAATCCGTCTGATTCAACGATATGCTGTACGGCCGAACCGATATCGCCGGTCGTGATACCGGGACGTAGCATTGCTAACGCAGCATCAAGGGCATTGCGCGTCGTTGTGAGCAGTCGCAGGACGTCGGGAAAAATATGTTTACCAACGTATACAGTCGTTGCCATATCTGTATGGATGCCTTTGTACGATGCGCCGAGATCAAGCCCGACGACATCACCGTCATGAAGAACTCGTTCCTTTTTAGGAATCCCGTGGACCACCTCATCGTTAATGGACACGCAGAGACTCGCGGGGTACCCATTGTATCCTAAAAATGAAGGGACCGCGCCTGCGCTCTTTATTTCATGATCAGCGATGAGATCGAGTTCCTTTGTTGAAACTCCGGCTCTTACCGCGTTCACCACAGCTTTAAGCGCACGCGATAGAACGCTTCCACTGACCGAAAGCGCATCAAGCTCGCTTTTTGTGAGCGCTGTAAATCCCTTCATGTAGAAGCGGCCAATCGACGAGAGACGACCCGGGAGATTTTTTTTGCGATCGTAGCAATGGAAGGTTGTGCATCGATTCGTACCAGCATCCCCCGTTTCTCATACCATTGCACGAGCGGAACGGTCAGTGCTCGATACTGGCGGAGCCTGTGCTTCACTGCTGCGGGCTTTTCGTCATCACGGATGACAAGAAATTTCCTGATCGATTTCGGCGCCGGTCTGTACTTTACATGGTAGATGGTTCCGTCCGGTCCTAGTCGCCTACCGCTCAACCGTTGGATTGCCTCTCGATCTGAGAGTTCCAGAACGATGACGAGATACTCATCATCGAACAATGCTGAGAGAAACCGTGCCTGTGGGATCGTCCGAGGGAAACCGTCAAAAATAAAGCCATTTTTACAGTCAGGCTTGTTCAGGCGTTCCCTCACGACCCTCAATACCAGCGTCTCCGGCACTAGAGTTCCAGCGTCGACGAGCTTCTTCACCTTGTGGCCGATAGGCGTCCGGCGCTTCATATGATCCCGAAAGATGTCCCCGGTCGAGATGTGCGGTATGCGAAACCTCCGGGACAGTAGCTCTGCCTGGGTTCCTTTGCCAGAACCCTGCGGCCCGAGGATGGCGATCCGAAGCGGTGTTCGATGACGTCTGACGTTTGACATATGACTTTTGACATTTGACGATTGACCTTTGACCAGACGAATTACACAAGCCAACAAATCAACAGTCAAATGTCACATGTCAAATGTTTTTTTAAAACCCTTCATAGTCGCGCATCACAAGCTGTGCGTCGATCTGCTTGACGGTTTCGATAACGACTGCAACGACGATGAGTAGGCTGGTACCCCCGATCACGAGCGTTTTAATGTTCGATAATTGCTCCATGATGTTCGGTAGTATCGCAATGGTACCGAGGAACAGGGCGCCTGCAAGCATGATGCGGTTCGAAACGTAACTGAGGTAGTCAGCGGTATTCTGTCCCGGTCGAATGCCGGGTATGAAACCGCCCTGCTTCTGGAGGTTCTCGGCTATCTGCTGCGGATGGAATACGACCGAGGTATAGAAGTACGTAAAAGCTACGACAAGGAAAAAGTAGATCGCTGCGTAGAACAATGGGTTCTGGAACAGCGCGATCGTTTTGACGGCAATCGCCGCAAGCCATCCGTACTGAGAATGCTGAAAAAACTGAGCTATGAGCGGCGGAAAGACGACAAGCGAGACCGCAAAAATGATCGGGATCACTCCGGCCTGGTTCACGCGAAGAGGCAGGTGCGTGTCAACGCCACCGAACACCCTATTACCACGAATCCTCCGTGCATACGACACCGGTATGTTCCGTTGTGCCTCGGTAATGAAAACGATCGCTGCAATGGTCAAGAGAAATACGGCGAGAATGAGGAGGTACGTGAACGTTTTCGTAGGGTCAAAGACGGTCACCGTCTGCTGAAGGGTTGTCGGGATCCGCGCGACGATACCGGCGAAGATTATCAGGGATATCCCATTACCGATCTTTTTCTCACTTATGAGCTCGCCGATCCACATAAGGAAGATCGTACCCGCCGTTATTGCGATGATCGCGGCGGCGAGGTCAAACCTCGACAATTCGGGGACGATCCCCCTTCCCTGCTGTCGTAGCAGTGTGATAGTGGCGAATGCCTGGAGTGCGGCGAGCGGAACGGTAAGGAGTCGCTGCCACTGGTTGATGCGCTGCTGCCCCTGCTCCCCCTCCTTCTGGAGCCGTTCGAGCGCTGGTATGATCATCGTCAAGAGCTGGAAAATAATCGATGACGTGATGTAGGGACCAACACCGAGCATGACCAACGAGAACGAATCATACCCACCGCCTGAAAACACGTTCAAGAGGCCGAAGAGCTGGTTCGAGTTGAAAAAATTCCGTAACGCAACGATGTCAACGCCGGGTATCGGGATATGCGCGACCACTCGAAAAATGAAAAGCATCACCAGTACGAAAAGCACCTTCATGCGAAGGTCACGAACGCGCCATATTTGTGTGAGTTTCTCTAACACCTATCCTCCGTGAATATTACTTACGTTTTGCGTTAGCGCTCTCATCTCGTTTTCTGCCTTCGAGAAGCACAGCTTTCCCGCCAGCTTTCTCGATCGATTCCTTTGCAGATCGGGAAAACGCATGCGCGTAGACTGTGATTGGTTTCGTAAGCGCGCTCCCGCCGAGTACTTTTATTCCACGACCTGGTGTTTCGATAAGATGCTTCTCAATGAGCGAAGCCGGAGTTACTGTTTCATTTGCCATACACGTCCGTTCAAGGTTTGAAACGCTTACAATTGCACACTTTTCAGCCTGTGCTTTGAAGCCACGCTGCTTCGGCACCCGTTCCATCAGCGAGCGAAGGCTCCGTCGTATGAGGCCCCGACGGCCACCGGTTCGTGAGCGCTGTCCCTTTGCGCCGCGGCCACTGTAGGAACCTCGAGAGCCGTTACCTCTGCCGACACGCCTCCGTTGCCGGCGCGAGCCGGGCTTAGCAGTTAGTGTATGAAGAGAGAGAGGCATTACGTTCCTCCTCGCAGCTTGCGTTTAAGCTGTTCACGGGTTTGAAGCAATCCGAACGCATCCATGACGGCGTACACATTGTTGATCTTGTTCGAAGAGCCCAACATCTTCGCAATGACGTTCCGAACGCCAGCAAGTTCCATGAGCGACCTGACCGGACCGCCGGCGATAACACCGCTTCCCTTTGGTGCAGGTTTCAGAAGAACAAGTGCTGCACCCGACTTCACCCGGATAGTATGGGGAATCGTTTCTTCGACGATCGGAATCGACACGAGCTTCTTACGGGCGATGGTTGCGCCCTTGCTTATAGCGCTCGTTACATCGAGCCCTTTCCCGATACCGATTCCAATCCTGCCCTTCCCGTCCCCGATGGCGATCAATGCACGGAACCGCATGCGCTTACCGCCTGCGACGACACGGGCAACGCGACGAATATCGATCACCTTCTGCTGAAACTCTTTCTCTTCGCGCGGGGCATTGTCTCCCCTGCGTCTTCCCCCGGCACGACGTTGTGGTAGTCTAGACATATGTTATTAAAATTGTAATCCTGCTGTACGTGCTGCGTCAGCAAGCGCCTTTACCTGCCCGTGGTAAGCGTGTCCTCCGCGGTCGAATACAACGCTCGTAATTCCTGCGTCTTTAGCGCGTTTTGCGATCAGCGTTCCGATCTCCGCTGCGATCACTACTGTAGCAGTGGATTGCTTCTTGCTAACGTCCTTATCGGACGCTGCGGCAAGCGTCTTACCGGCGACATCATCAATGACCTGCGCGGTCAGGTGCTTCAGGCTCCTATACACACACAGCCGGGGACGTTCTGCCGTACCCTTGACCCTCGCGCGAATACGGTTATGTCGACGCTGGCGTCGTATTCTTGAATCGTGTCGTTGCATCTTATTTCGCTCCTGCGGTCTTTACTACTTTTCCGGCTTTCTGCCGGACATACTCACCAACGTACCGGATGCCCTTGCCCTTGTACGGTTCTGGCTTGCGCAGCTGACGTATCATCGCTGCGATTTCACCGACGTGCTGCTTGTCTATTCCTTGCACGGTAATGATATTCTTTTCTACGGTAACCGCAATTCCGCCGGGTATCGGGAAACGGATAGGATGCGAAAACCCAAGGTTGAGAACGAGGTCCTTTCCTTCAACCGATGCACGGTACCCGACTCCCTTAACCTCGAGCTGTTTACTAAAACCACGCTGTACGCCATCGATACAGTTCGAAATGAGCATTCGGTAGAGACCCCAGAGAGCGCGATCGCGCTTCTCATCGGTATTCGCGACGTTTACGTTCACGGCGCTATCCGTCACATTAACAACGACGTTACGATGCAGTGCTATGCTCAATTCTCCCTTCGGGCCCTTCACTGTGCATCGTCCGCTATCAATCGTTACGGTGACACCTGCTGGGATCGGTACGGGTTTTTTTCCAACACGTGACATATCAGAATACCTCACACATTACCTCGCCACCCAGCTTACGACGGCGAGCTTCGCGGTTGCTCATCATGCCCTGTGAAGTTGAAATGACAGCGATTCCAAAGTTGTTCACGACGATGGGAAGTTCTGTCCTTCCGACGTACATACGACGGCCGGGAACGCTGATTCTCTTAATCGAACGAATGACGCTAGAGCCCTGTTCGTCGTACTTGATCGTAACAGAAATCGTTCGCGGAGGTTGTCCTTGCAGTTCAATACCTCCTAACCAACCTGCATCGGAAAGCACCTTCAGGACCGCGTACTTCGACCGAGAATACGGAACAGTTACACTACGAGATTTCGTAAGGATACTGTTACGGATCCGCGAGAGCATATCTGCAATTGGGTCTGTTGAAAGCATCATACGAGTATTCCTACCAGCTGGATTTACGGATGCCCGGGACATCGCCACGGTTCACAAGTTCACGAAAACATATCCGGCACAACTTGAAACGACGCATGTACCCGTGACGGCGTCCACATCGCCAGCATCGATTGACGATGCGTGTCGAATACTTGGCTTTTTTAAGTGATTTTGCGTACTGTGCGGCTGTTGCCATAGATCCTCACTTCGTTGTTTCTTGAAAAGGGAACCCGAGACTCGTGAGCAGAAGCTTACCTTCTTCCGGTGTCCGTGCCGTCGTTACGATCGTGACAGCGACGCCGTGTATCGAATCGACATTGTCGCTCGCGATCTCCGGGAAAACGATGTGTTCCTTTAAACCGAGCGTGTAGACGCCGCTCTTGCCGAACGATTGTCCGGCAATGCCTCGAAAATCACGGACACGAGGGAGCGCGGCGTGCACCAGCTTCTCGACGAAGTGGCGCATCCGATCTCCGCGCAATGTTACCATGACGCCGATTGGCATTCCCTCACGAATCTTAAAGGAAGAAATCGACTTTCGCGCTTTCGTAAGGACAGGCTTCTGTCCTGTAATGCGTTCGATCGATCGGACGACCACGTCTAGTTCCTTCTGATCATGCGCAGCCTTGCCGACTCCGACGTTCACAACGACCTTCACAACCCGAGGGATTGCATGGGTGTTCGTTCTGCCCGTCATGTTCTTGAGCGCAGGCACAGCGATGGATGTATACCGTTCGGTATAGTTCTTGATGTTCGTCATAGCACCTCATGGCACTTAGCGCATACTCTCGTCTTCTTTCCGTTGACGTTCTTTACGGCGGGTCTTGTCACCTTGCTGCACTTGCCGCAAACCAGTTGCACATTCGAATAGTTGACCGGGGCGGCGAACTGTATCTTCTGACCCTTCTCGCGTTCGCGTCGTGCGCGCACGTTCTTCGTCATAATGTTGAGATTCTCGACGACGATCCGATTGAGCTCCGGAAAAACCTGCAGCACCTTACCGCGCTTTCCGCGGTCCTTGCCCGTCATGATCTGCACCGTATCGTCTTTCTTAATCCTCATCCGGTACTTCATAGCACCTCTGGTGCTAGAGAGATGATCTTCGTAAAACCTTTCGCCTTGAGCTCTCGAGCTATGGGTCCGAAGATGCGCGTCGCGCGCGGTTCTTTCGTCTTTCGATCGATGAGAACGCACGCATTGTCGTCAAAGCGGATCGCAGAACCGTCCTGACGCTTGTACTCTTTGCGCTGTCGGACTACAACAGCATGGGCGACTTCGCCCTTACGTACGGCTGCACGAGGTGCTGCATCCTTGATTGAAACCGTAATAACATCGCCTAGCCGCGCATACCGACGACGGTGGCCGCCGAGCGCCCTGATGCACTGGAGCTTCCGAGCGCCGGAGTTATCGGCCGATACGAGCATGGTGCGGAGCTGGATCATGACGGCTTCTCCTCGACACTGCCGGCGGCCTTGGCAACGACACGCCACATCTTATCGCGAGACAGGGGCCGCGACTCGACAACAATCACACGATCACCGACGTGGAACGCGTTCTTCTCGTCGTGAGCCTTGAGCCGTAGGCTGACCCGGTACTGCTTCCGGTAACGCCGGTGCGTCTTGACGCGATCGATGCGGACCACGACGGTCTTGTCCATCTTGTCAGAGACGACGGTCCCGATGAATTTCCTCTTTGTGCTGCGATTGTGAGATGTCATAGAATATTATTGCTTGATCTCCGGTTTCCTTGGACGATGTGAAAGAATAGTTAGGATTCGTGCGATACGCTTTCGAACGTCGCGGACCTCACGGATGTCCTTGTGCTGGTTCGATGCGATCCGGAACCTGAGGCTCCGCAGTTCTTCCCGCGCGGCAGCGAGCATCAGTGTAAGCTCCTGGTGACCTTTCGATGCTAGTTCCTGGCGTTGTTCGCGTTGCTTTGGCATGCTATTCGTTTCCCTTTACTACAATCTTCGTCTTAACGGGAAGTTTGTATGCAGCGAGCCTCAAGGCCTCTCGAGCGGTCGCTTCTGCGACACCGTCCATTTCAAACAGTATTGTGCCTGCCTTGACGGGTGCGACGAAGTGATCGACAGCGCCCTTTCCTCCACCCATACCGACTTCAAGGCCTTTAAACGTCACAGGTTTGTCAGGGAATATCCTTATCCAGATCTTTCCGCCCCGCTGTACGAAACGGGTCATTGCGCGTCGAGCCGCCTCAATCTGACGTGCGGTGAGCCACCGAGTCTCGATAGCGCGGAGGCCTACGGTCCCGAAATTCAGCTTGGTCTTCTGGGTCGCCTTTCCGCTTAAGACCCCGCGCTGGTGCTTCCGATGCTTTACCTTCTTCGGTACTAACATACGTTACTTCGAAGCCTCCTGCTCTTTCTTTGTAAAAACCTCACCACGGTACACCCACACCTTCACGCCGATCGCGCCGTAGGTCGTATGAGCAGCACCGCGCGCATAGTCGATATCAGCTCTCAATGTCTGTAAAGGTATCTTCCCGCTCGAGAGTTTTTCTGACCGTGCGATCTCCGCTCCATTGAGACGGCCGGACAGCATGACCTTCGCGCCCTGTGCTCCGGAACGCATGATCTGTTCGACGGTGTGCTTTATGACGCGACGGAAGGGAAGCCGTTTCTGGATCTGATCGATGACACTGTTGACGATGACCTGTGCGTTCTGGTCAGGATTTTGGACCTCCTGGATATTTACCTTGACGTCGACTTTGCGCTTTCCCTTTCCGATGATACGCGTGAGTTCCCGTTTCAGCTGCTCAACGCCAGATCCGCCACGGCCGATGACCATTCCCGGCCGAGACGTGTGTACTGTGATCGATACACCGTTCATCGAGCGCTCGATGTCGATCGCGGATAGACCGGATTCCTGCAGTTTCGTCCTGAGGTGCTTGCGGATCTCGATATCCTCGCGTAACAATCCGCTGTAATTCTGACGCGAGAACCACTTCGAGTTCCATGGTTTATTAACACCGAGCCGAAACGCTGTTGGATGTACTTTTTGGCCCATACTACTTCGCTCTCTCCTTTGAAGTTTTAGCTTTTACATCAGGACGTTTCGTCGGATGCTGTGAAGGTTTCTGCGCTTTTTCTACCTTGGTCTTGGCTGGCGCCGTTGTCGGAAGTTTCGGTTTCTCGCCAAGAATGATGGTAACATGCGACATCCTCTTCAGTACGGGCGTCGCCCTCCCCATAGCGCGCGGAATAAAACGTTTAAGCTTTGGGCCCTCGTCTGCGAACGCGCTTTTAATAAACATTGTTTTCGAATCAAGCTTGAAGTTATTCTGCGCGTTCGCCTCGGCTGATGAGAGAAGCTTTAGGATCGGCAGCGATGAGCGCTTCGGTAAGTTCTCAAGCTGCTGTCGCGCAGTAACGACGTTCTTTCCCCGTATAAGGTCGAGGACAAGCCTCACCTTTCGAGGACTGATGCGCAGGTAGCGAAGTGATGCTCTAACATCCATATATTACGGTGTTGAAGGCGGCGTGGTAGCAGGCTTCGCCGTGGCAGCCATGGCGGCTGCCGCCTCTGCTTCGCGCTGGATCCTACCGCCGTGCTTTACGAACTTCTTCGTCGGTGCGAACTCTCCAAGACGATGACCGACCATGTTCTCGACAATGAACACCGGTATGTGTGCCCTTCCGTTGTGGACACCGATGGTGTATCCAACCATTTCCGGCGTGATGACTGAATCACGCGACCACGTTTTGACAACGGTGCGATCGCCAGCCTTGAGCTTTCCGAGCTTCTTAATAAGTTTCGGGTCAGTGAACGGGCCTTTTTTTAAACTTCGGGACATAGTGTTACTTCCTCCTCTCAAGGATGAGGTGATCAGACCGTCGATACTTTCGCCTCGTCTTTACACCGAGGGCGTGTTTACCCCACGGCGTCTTCGGGTACTTGAGGCCGATGGGATTGACGCCCTCACCGCCGCCATGCGGGTGATCAACGGGATTCATTGCTTTTCCGCGGACGCTCGGACGGATCCCGAGGAATCGTTTCCGTCCCGCCTTTCCGAGACGAACGTTCATATGGTCGATGTTGCCCATCTGACCGATGCTAGCGGTGGAACGTTTCGATACGAGGCGGATCTCTCCCGATGGAAGCCGCACCTGTGCATACTCCCCTTCGACGCCCATGAGCGTTGCTGCGGTGCCGGCCGATCGCACGATCTCCCCTCCCTTACCCGGGGACAGCTCGATATTATGGACGAACATACCGATAGGAACATGCTCAAGCGTGGTTCGGTTCGCAACCTGTATCGGTACCGGTTTTCGGGATGATACGACGGTCATACCAACGTTCAGGTCTTGCGGGGCAAGTATGTAGCGCTGCTCACCGTCCAGGTACTTAAGGAGCGCGATACGGGCTGAACGGTTCGGGTCATACTCGATCGACTGCACGACCGCCGGTACATCGAACCGATCCTGGAGAAAATCGATGATCCGGTAGAAACGCTTATGCCCAGCGCCCTGGTGCCGTACTGTTATCTTTCCCTGCACGTTCCTGCCAGCGTTAGATTTTAGTATCGCGGTAAGAGACTTCGTCGGTTCATACTTCGTGATATCATCGAACGTGCTGACCGATGATTTTCGGCGTCCGGGACTCGTTGGTTTGTAAATCTTTACCGCCATAGGTTTAAGCCCCTGTCGTATCTATCCGCTGGCCGGGTAGCAGCGTTACAATCGCCTTCTTCCAGTCCTTCGTCCTTCCCTGCGTCCGTCCGTACCGGATATTCTTTCCCCTGTAGTTCAAAATATTGACCTTGAACGGCCGTACACCGTAGAGCGCCTGGATCGCCTGCTTGACTTCGACTTTATTCGCGTCTGCTGCGACGACGAAAGTATACTGATTCTGCGCGCTCGCTGCCGTTGCCTTTTCAGATACGTGCGTGTGGTGCAGGATGCGGTACGCATTGCCGGTTGCACCCTTGCGCTTCTGGGCTGTCTTCTGCTCGGCAGGTTTCTTGTCTTCCTTGTGCCTCGATGGCTGTTCCTTGCTCTCGGCAGGTTTGTGAGCAACGCCAGCGGCAGGTACGGCAGCGAACTGCCGGCGCTTTTCTTCATCAGCCCTCTGCTTTGAGGACCTCAAAAGGACATGCTTCGGCTTCTTGTCTTTGCCGATGCTTTCCTTCTTCGATTTAAACCTGTCAAACAGTCCCATACGTTAACCCTTTTCCTTCTTACTGCCGGTCGTGTAGGTCTTTTCAATCACGCCGATCGCCTTTTCCGGCATAACGATGCAGCGGTGGTTCAGCACATCGATCACATTAAGACTGTTACCCTGAATCACGGTAACGCCCGCAACGTTCCGTGCGGACTTTTCGAGTGCAACATCCTTTTCCGGTAGAACGACAAGGACCGTATTCTCGATAGGAAGTTTCTTGAGCGTTGTTACGAACTTCTTCGTCTTGATATCAGGAAAATTCAGCGCATCGACGAGTATGAGACGTTTCTCTAAAATTTTGTCCGATAGTGCCATGAAGAGGGCCTTCTGCCGCTCCTTGCGATTTATCTTCAGCGAGAAGTTCCTGTCTTTCCTCGGACCGAACGTAACGCCGCCGCCGCGCCATATCGGAGAGCGGATCGATCCGTGGCGTGCGCGGCCGGTTCCCTTCTGTTTCCACGGTTTCTTGCCGCCTCCGCGCACTTCACTGCGCGTCTTAGTATGAGCGATCGCGACGCGCGAGTTCGCCCGCTGGGCGACAACGGCGCGTTCGACGAACGACGGATCAGCGGCAACGCCGAAAATCCTGTCCGGCAACGTTCGCGTACCGATCTCCTTGCCTTCCGTGTTGTATAGCGTAACTTCCGGCGTGGTCATTTTGTACTAGTCTGTATAAAAATGTATCCGTTGCGTGGTCCGGGAACGGCACCCTTTACGAGGAGGAGGTGCTGATCAGGAACCACCTCGATCACCTCGAGGTTTTTAACTGATATGCGCGCTCCGCCCATCCTTCCGGCCATGCGCGTACCTTTCGGCACATGCTGCGGAAAGGTCGCACCAATTGAACCCGGCATGCGGAGATTATCTTTATGTCCGTGACTTGCGGGACCTCCTGCGAAGTGATGACGCCTGACGACGCCCTGGAATCCGCGTCCCTTCGATGTACCGGTCGCTCTGACGATCTCGCCGGGCGAAAACGAGGATGCATCGATCACGGTCCCACGTTCTGCCTTCTCTCCTTCCGGTACCCTAAACTCAGCGACCGTGGCGAACGTACCGAGCTTTTCCCACGACTTTACCTGTGGTTTTTTGGAGCGTTTTGTAGTACCAAAACCAAGCTGAACAGCGGAGTAACCGTCTTTTTCCTTCGTCTTGACCTGCGTTACCGTACACGGACCAGCCAGCAGCACGGTAACCGGAACGACTGTCCCGTCATCGCGAAATCGCCTCGTCATCCCGATCTTTTTCGCTATGGTGAAATGCATGTATTGATAATCAGTACCACGATAAAACGCGAGATCCGTTCACGCTGCCAGAATTCCGGAGCGCGTTTTCGAATCTCGCGTCTCATGCGGGATCTGACAAATCGTTATCTCAGGCTTAACGCGGACCAGAATCCAGTATTATCAGCCTGAGAACCTACTTGCAGTCGGTCAAATTGTAATCGCACACGACTCGTTAACCTGAGTCCCACATACCCTACTACATCTTTATCTCGATGTCAACGCCCGCTGGCAGGCTCAGGTTCGTGAGCGCCTCGACCGTCTTCGGGGTCGGATCGATGATATCGATCAGGCGCTTGTGCACCCGCATCTCATACTGCTCCCGTGAGTTCTTATGGACGAACGGGGATCGGATCACCGTGAACTTCGACTTCTCCGTTGGAAGAGGGACCGGGCCTTTGACGGTCGCTCCTGTCCGCTCGGCAGTATCAAGAATCGTCTTCGTCGACTGGTCGATCACCTTATGATCGTACGCGCGAATCTTGATACGGACACGTTGGTGAACTTCTTCTTCTTCGGTTGGGGCTTTCGGTGCCGTCTTTATTTCCTGTTCTGCCATAGAAAGAGCGAGTGTTGTGGTGAGGTGGGTATCGTTACTTGTTAATCTTCGTTACCACTCCCGCGCCGACGGTATGTCCGCCTTCACGGATGGCGAATCGGAACTTCTCTTCGAGCGCGACCGGAGCGATGAGCTTTATCTTGAGGTCAACGGTATCACCAGGCATGACCATCTCGGTACCGGCAGGCAGTTCGACCTCACCAGTAACATCCGTGGTCCGGACGTAGAACTGCGGTTTGTAGCCTTTGAAGAACGGGGTGTGACGACCTCCCTCTTCCTTCGTGAGGACGTAGACGTTCGCATCGAACTCGGAGTGCGGGGTTATGCTCCCCGGTTTTGCGAGCACCTGTCCGCGCTCAACGTCGTCCTTTTTGGTTCCGCGCAAGAGCAAACCGGCGTTGTCGCCAGCACGACCCTCGTCCAGCTGTTTATTGAACATTTCTATACCAGTAACGACGGTCTTCGACGTATCGCGTATGCCAACGATCTCAACCTCTTCGTTGAGCTTTATCATTCCGCGCTCGATACGGCCAGTAACGACCGTACCGCGTCCCTCGATCGAGAAGATGTCCTCGATCGGCATGAGGAACGGCTTGTCGGTTTCACGCTTCGGTTCGGGAATGTACTCATCGAGCGTCTTTACGAGCTCCATGATCGAATTAGCCGCTTCTGCGTCTCCTTCGAGGGCTTTCAGCGCCGAACCGCGGATGATCGGGGTCTTATCGCCGGGGAACTCGTACTTCTTGAGGAGATCACGAATCTCGACCTCGACGAGATCGATGAGTTCCTTATCGTCGACCATGTCCACCTTGTTGAGGTAGACGACGATGTACGGAACGCCAACCTGCTTTGCGAGCAGGATGTGCTCGCGGGTCTGCGGCATCGGACCATCGACCGCCGAAACGACGAGGATCGCGCCGTCCATCTGTGCGGCGCCGGTGATCATGTTCTTCACATAGTCAGCGTGACCGGGACAGTCGACGTGCGCGTAGTGACGTTTTTCAGACTCGTACTCGACGTGCGCGGTCGCAATGGTAATGCCGCGCGCCTTCTCTTCAGGGGCGTTGTCAATGTCATCGACGCCCTTTGTCTGGGCTGCGAAACCTTTCGCGGCGAGCGTCTTCAGTATCGCTGCAGTGAGCGTGGTCTTTCCGTGGTCAACGTGACCGATGGTACCGACGTTCACGTGCGGTTTCGTGCGTTCGAATTTTCCTGCCATATGTGATTCCTTTACTTATGAAATTGCTATGATGTATAACGTATCATTAATTCACTGTATTGCTGCAGCACAATAGATTATACAAACATTTTCGGCTAAATGCAAGACGTTGTGCTTTCTTTTCTGTTTAAATAATTTCATGAAGTAATTATTTGCCTAATGTTAGGTAAAAAATGACCATAGACGCACGTGCTCCGCTTCTCACAAGCGTACTGTTCCTGATTTTTCCCCACCCGCTGTGGAAGACTATCGCGCCTTTTCCGCCTTACCGCTCTTCTCAATGATTTCATCGGCAACGTGCCTCGGAACCTGCTCGTAGCGGCTGTATTCCATCGTGTATGACGCGCGACCCTGCGTCATCGACCTGAGCGCGGTAGCGTATCCGAACATTTCAGCGAGCGGTACGTCTGCATCGATGATCTTCGACTGCGCCCTATCGCGCATTTCCTTGATCGAGGCGCGCTTCGAGTTCAGGTCTCCTAAAACATCGCCCATGGACAATTCGGGTGTAACAACCTCGACTTTCATTATCGGTTCTAACAGCACAGGCTTCGCTTTCTTGGCGGCTAATTGAAATGCTATCGATGCGGCGATCTTGAACGCTGCTTCCGATGAGTCGACCTCGTGGTACGTTCCGTCGTAGACAGTGGCCTGAACATCCACCATCGGGTACCCGGCAACGACGCCCTTGTCCATCGCTTCCTGTATCCCTTTATTGATCGGCTGAATGTACTCCTTTGGAATGACGCCGCCCTTGACATCGTCGACGAACTCGTACCCCTTCCCATGTTCCTGGGGAACGAGCTTCAGCCAGCAGTGTCCGTACTGACCACGACCACCGCTCTGTCTGATGTACTTTCCTTCTGCTTCCGCTGGGATCGTGATCGTCTCACGGTATGCGACCTGTGGTCTTCCGACGTTCGCCTCGACCTTGAACTCCCGCTTCATGCGATCCACGATGATCTCGAGGTGCAGTTCGCCCATGCCAGAAATGATCGTCTGCGCGGTTTCCTCGTCGCTCCTCACACGGAAGGTCGGATCTTCCTCCGCGAGACGTGCAAGCGCAAAGCCCATCTTCTCCTGATCCTGCTTCGTCTTCGGTTCAATCGCGATGTGGATGACCGGATCAGGGAACGTTATAGATTCGAGGACAACCGGATGGTCGGGATCGCAGAGCGTATTACCGGTCGTTGTACTCTTTAAACCCACTGCGGCGGCGATCTCACCTGCGAACACCTCCTGCACCTCTTCGCGATGGTTCGCGTGCAACCGAACGATACGTCCGATCCGCTCCTTGTTCCCGGTCGAAGCATTCAGCACGTACGAACCTGCTTTGATCGTTCCGGAGTAGACGCGGAAGAACGCGAGCTTGCCGACAAAAGGATCAGCCGCGATCTTGAATGCGAGCGCAGTGAACGGTTCTTCGTCAGATGCCTTTCTTATGACCTCTGCTTCGGTCTTCGGATCTTTTCCCTTTACCGGCGGGATTTCAATCGGGCTCGGCAAGTAGTCGTTCACGGCATCAAGGAGGAACTGAACGCCTTTGTTCTTGAGCGCTGATCCGCAGAGTACTGGAATGAGCTTGTTCTCGATCACGGCCTTCCGCAGCACTACTTTCAGTTCTGGAATAGAAGGTTCTTTTCCGGCAAGGTACTGCTCGAGGAGCTTATCATCCTGTTCGCATATCGCCTCAATGAGCTTATGCCGGTAGTGCTCGACCTTCTCCTTCATGTTCTTAGGAACTTCGGTAGTCTCGATTTCTTTGCCGAGATCATCCTTGTAGATCTCGGCTTTACGCTCGAATAAATCAACGATGCCCATAAAGGTCTCAGCCGCGCCGATCGGGAGCTGCAGCGGGTGAGCATCGGTAGTCAGCCGTTCATGGATCGACGCGAGGTCGTTGTAAAAGTCCGCACCCATCCGGTCCATCTTATTTACGAAGCAGATCACCGGCACCTTGAACTTTTCAGCCTGATGCCAGACTGTCTCTGACTGAGGCTCAACGCCTGCAACGCCGTCGAACACGACAACGCCGCCGTCGAGAACCCGAAGACTTCGCTGTACCTCGACGGTAAAGTCGATGTGACCAGGCGTATCGATGATGTTGATACGATGGTCCTTCCAGAAACAGGTCGTAGCAGCGGCGGTAATGGTGATACCGCGCTCTTTCTCCTGTTCCATCCAGTCCATTTCTGCCTCGCCTTCATGAACCTCGCCGATCTTGTGCTTCTTTCCCGTATAGAAGAGGATGCGCTCGGAAACCGTCGTCTTTCCGGCGTCTCTGTGCGCAAGGATTCCAATATTTCTTGTCTTTTCTAATGAGTATTCTCTTGGCATAAGATATTACATTATTCCGACTTGCCCCGCATCGGAGCGCAGCGACTGGTGCGGGGTGTTGCGCGTCTTTTCGAGCGAGTATTCTCTGGGCATGATGGTATAGAGCTTACGTTGAAATGTGAATAATGATTTATTGCTTTCGGGACGCCTGTTGTGCAAGATCGCGGTACTGATTCACAGCCTTTACTATTTGTTCGTGAAGGTCTTGCATGTCCTTGTATCGTGACAAGAGTTCATCGCTCGCGGAACGTACGTCCTCGGCCGTCAAGTTGATGAGACTTCTTCGAGCATCATCGGGCGTTTCGAGCAATAATATATTGAGGATTTTATAGTGTGTAGTAAGATGATTGATAGCATCATCAACAATACGTTCAGACCTCCGTGAAAGCTCCAAGATATCCTGCTCGCGTCTTGATTCATCCGGCAGCGAAAGTGTATCGAGGTAGGTCATCGCTTTCCCTTTTGAGGCTTCGATCTCATTTCTCATCCGAACGAGGTCGGAGTATCTATGACACAGAACATCAATCTCTTCACTGTACCTTTCGCGATCGTTCTTTGCGGTATCACCTTTTTCAAATTCGGCATTAATCGTCGACAAAAAATCCTCATCTTTTTTGCGAGAGACTCCAGGATTCGGTTCAGGATTTAATTTTTCGCCCATACTCACGCGAAATGCGCGAAGGCGCGGCTTGTCCGCCGAAGCCATACCTGCTTCGGATCAACCACTTTCGAATACAACGCAATTGATTCCATAATCGTCTAAGCAAAATGGGCGAAGGCGCGATTCGCCTCTGCCATACGGTGCACGTCGGCGCGCTTCTTGACCGCGTCGCCCTGGTTCATGCTCGCTTCCATAAGCTCGGCCGCGAGCTTTACCTTCATGGGCTTGCCCTTCTTGTTCATAGCTGCGCCGATGATCCAGCGCATTGCGAGACCGATCCGTCGCTCTCCGCGAACCTCGATCGGAACCTGGTAATTCGCACCGCCGACACGCTTTGATTTCACCTCGAGTATCGGCGCAACGTTCTTCATCGCTGCATCGAAGATCGAGAGCGGATCCTGCTTGCTCTTCTCTCGTATAATATCGAACGCGCCGTAGACGATTGCCTGCGCAACAGACTTCTTTCCACGCTGCATGATGAGGTTGATGAACTTTGCGATCAGCGTCGATGAGTGCCTTGAATCAGGTGCTATCTCGCGTTTTGGTGCTTGCTTTCCGCGCATACTACCCCTTTGCCTCGCTTGGCTGCTTTGCGCCGTAGAGGCTTCTTCCCTGCCTACGCTCGCTGACCCCCTGCGTATCGTACACGCCCCGAACGATATGGTACCGGACGCCAGGGAGATCCTTTACGCGGCCGCCTCGGATCAGCACTATCGAGTGCTCCTGCAGGTTATGCCCGATGCCGGGAATGTAGGCGGTGACCTCCTGCCCGTTCGAAAGGCGAACACGGGCAATCTTGCGGAGCGCCGAGTTCGGTTTCTTGGGAGTGGTCGTCGTTACCTTAACGCACACGCCGCGCTTGAACGGACTGCCTTTCGGTAGTTCGGTGCGTCTCCGCTTGAGCGCGTTCAATACTGACTGGAGCGCCGGTGTCTTTGATTTCGTCTGGTCATGATGCCTTCCGTGACGGACGAGTTGGCTTATCGATGGCATAGATTGCTTACTTGTTCGTTACTTTCGTTACGCTGGCAGAATTGCTGCGTTCTAAAAAATACTCACTACTGTCAGTGAGAGGGAGCGTAGAACACAGGACAGTGTACCAATAATGCTCCAGGATGTCAAACGGTACCAAGATACGGAATGATACCGAATACGTTCATGAGGAACAGCACGCCGCGGTAGAGGTACGGCGAAATAATCGGAATATGAAACATGAAATCTGCGAAAATGACGCCGAGAAGGATGAACCAGCCGTAGCGGCCTAAGAATTCACGGAGCGAGTCTGCTGACCGAGGAAGCAGCGCAAGGAGAAGCCAGGATCCGTCGAGCGGCGGTAGCGGGATAAGGTTAAACAGCAGAAGCGATGCGTTCATTATGACGAATAACTGGAGAAAAACCGTAAGGAGATTGCTCGCGCCAAGGACCCCGAACGAAATCCGTAGCGCAATGCTCCCCATTACGAGGAGCAATAGGTTCATGAGCGGCCCGCCGAGAGCGACGATCGCCGATCCGTACCTTTTATACCGCAGGTTCTCGGGACTGAAGGGCGCCGGTTTTCCCCATCCGATGAACGCCCCGACCAAAATAAGGAGCGTCCCGACGGGGTCGAGATGCTTGAGCGGATTAAGGGTAAGTCGCCCGGCGTTCTTGCCGGTCGGATCCCCGAGCGAATGGGCGACAAAAACGTGACTGAACTCGTGGAACCCGATCGAAATGATCAGGGCAACGACCCCCGCGATGAACACGGGAAACTGTGTAACTATCGAATCGATTCCGAAGACCATACGGTGATCCTTGCGTACATGGTACTCGTATGCTACACTCCTTCAGCGTTTATCGCAACACTCTCACTCACTCGTAATGCATAGTACTATGGCACGAGCATGCACCATCTGCGGCCGCACGCCGCTCAACTCAAACTCCCGAAGTCACTCCAACATCGCGACGGCGAACCGCCAGCACGTCAACATTCAAACCCTCGCACTGAACGGAAAGCGCGTTTCTGCTTGTACGTCATGCATTCGGCGGGAAACGAAAAAACTCCACGAGATGACACACCCCGGCAGGAAAGAGAAACGTGGTTCACGGCGTTAGACGTTCGCGAATACCTACACCAGCCGTAGCGCTCGTCATGCCATGATACCGCTCCGCGACCATACGCCGTCTGGCAAACGGCCGTTCATAACGTACTTCCTCATTGCGGCGAACGTCGCAGTGTTCGCATACATGCTAACGCTAGGAAGTACCGACCTCGACGCGTTCCTTGGGCGATACTCGTTCATACCGAACGACATTGTTCACGGACAGAACCTCTTCACTGTTCTGACGGCCATGTTCCTGCATGGCGGATTTATGCACCTCATCGGCAACATGCTGTTCCTCTATATCTTCGGGGATAATATGGAGGAGCGCCTCGGCAGGTTCCGCTTTCTCCTCTTCTACATTGCTGCTGGTGCTATAGGATCTGCGCTTCAGATCGTAATCGATCCCCACTCGACGGTTCTGAACCTCGGGGCCTCAGGCGCTATCGCCGGCACTATGGGCGGGTACCTCGTCCTGTTCCCGAACGAACGCATTGATGTCCTCTGGGGCATCTGGGGTGTCACGGCGATCCCGGCTAAAGCGATGCTCATCTACTGGATCGTGTTCCAATTCATATCAGGCGCCGGTTCGATCGGGTACCAGGGCGGTGTCGCATACTTTGCGCACATCGGCGGTTTTGCGTTCGGCTACCTCGTAACAAAGTTTTTTGTACGCAAAAAGACAACATCGGCGCGCTGGCTTGAGTAAGCTGCGTTAGACCGTTCACTGTGCTGTAACACGCCTACTACTTTGTCTCGTCTTTAGACGCGACCCTCTCGGCCATTTTTCCGAGCTTGCCCGTTACGAGCACGGCGATTATCGTTACGATGACCGCGTAGCAGAACAGTCCGATGATCCCCGTAGCCTGCCCGAATATTTTCTTGAAGAGTTCGATGATTGCCGAGTTCCAGGCGAGCGCTGCGACAAGCCCGAACGCGGTCGTCGCGAGCGTTATCATTGTTTTTAACGCTTCTCGTCCGATCATTGCATCTTGTATTAATGATTATTCTCTCCTCATTGACTATACCATATCCACGTACAACAAAAAGGAACCCCGGGAGCAAGACGAGCGATCGAACGTGCTGGCAGGAGTGCCCAGTACGCGATCTGCGATCGTCCGCTCCCGGGATAGAATCCCAGGGGTGTGGCCGAGTGTGCGGGTGACGTTGTCGGTGCTCATGAGCACGGGTTCTTGACCCTTACGACATCCTGTCGTTGTCGACACACCAAGTCAATCACCCCCAGGAAAACGAGCCTACGTTATAATCCGAAGAAAGCATGATATCACAAATGATAAAAAAGTCAAGGGTATGACCATTCGTACCCCATCAATTGCTTTTATAAACGCGAAAAAAATGAAATACTATCGTCTTGAACGAGCTGATTTTCGTTCCTTGACTTCCGATGCAATCGTGTATTTCGTCCTTCGCATTGATACAATCCCCTCGTCTATAAGCTGCTGAACTATTGCATATATAGTTTTTTGCGTACATCCAATCTCTTTTCCTACCTCTTTTCCAAGTTCCGAAACGGTTAGCGAGCGATTGCTAATGAGCGTTGATATGATCCGTCCCCGGATCTGCCGTCTGGAACCGATGAACTTCGGCTGACGTGTATAATGAGCGCTGCGGCGCGACGGGTTTTTATTCACCTTCTTTAAGTACGAACCGTAGTCCATGAGCGCTCCGTACCATCGTCTCGGATTCCGGCGATCGAGCGTTGCTTCGATAATGGGAAGTATCATCCGGTCTTCGACATTGCGGTCAGTCCGGAAAAAATGATGCAGGAAGACCGAACGGATGTTCGTTTCAATCATGATCACAGGTCGATTGTATGCAAACACAAGTACCGCCCCAGCAGTGTACGTACCAATTCCAGAAAGGGAAGTGAGGCCGGCAATGTTCGAAGGGATCTTTCCGCCATATCGGGCAACAACTTCGTGCGCGATCTTTTTCAATGCTAACGCCCTACGGTTATATCCTAGCCCTTGCCAAACGAGTAGCACTTCCTTCAACGACGCGCGCGCTAATGCTCTGATTGAAGGAAATTGCTTGACGAACTGTCGATACTTTTTAATGACCCTCTCGGCTTGCGTCTGCTGGAGCATGACCTCGGATACGAGGATGCGGTATGATTCCGTTGTCCGGCGCCACGGGAAATCACGATGATGCGTACGTGAGAATGCATACACAACCTTACGAAAAGCCCGAATGTTCGATGAGCTTATCGTCGCTTTACGATACGCCATTGACCGTCTTTTCCGTTTTTTCGTGTAGAACCGCTGAATATATCTTCAAGTCTTCATCGTTAAAAAGGACGAACCGCACCTCATCGAGGGTATCCGGATGCTCCGCGATCCAAGCACTCACCGTTGCGACGGCGATCGGCGCCGCCTCTTCAATGGGGTACCCGTAGGCGCCCGTTGAGATCGAGGGGAATGCTATCGTTCGAATGAGGTGTGATTGTGCGACCTCAAGACAGCTCCGGTAACACTGTGCGAGGAATTCAGGCACCTTCTCCTTCTTCACCGAGTATATCGGACCAACGGTATGGATGATGTAATCAGCCAGAAGACGGTAAGCGTTCGTGATCTTCGCCTCGCCGGTCTTACATCCGCCGAGCTTCCTGCATTCTTCGAGAAGAACGGGACCAGCTGCAGCGTGAATAGCGCCGTCGACGCCACCTCCACCGAGCAACGACTCGTTCGCGGCGTTCACGATCGCCTCAACCTGCTGCGTTGTTATATCCCCGAGGAGTGCGGTTACCGATGTCATACGTAAAGTATATCAAAATTCAATAACAAAGCTGTAGCGCTTGACGGTGCATGTTAGATACGATAGGTTCCAACCAGTTGTACCGGGATTCTAAGGAGGTGAAGAAGAAGTGGGTGACAAGGGGGATGCACCGTTCAAGGCAGTGCTCGACGAGGCGACCGCCAAGAAGGGGACGCTGAAGATCCGCTTCAAGCCCAAAGCGACCAGACGGGTCCGCGAGCTCCGCAACATGATCGGCTACGGGATCTCGATGTCCACAGTGGACGAACGGTTCCTGAGCTCATTCGAGCGGAGTGGGGACGCGGGTGGCTGCGAAGTCGCGATCAGTCTCACAGAGGAGTTTCCGGAGAACCGACGACGGTTCGAGGAGAAGGTCCTTCCGGGTATCGAATCGCTCGCGCCCGTCTAGTTCGAGAACGCCAACGCCGGGTCGGGAGACACGCTATACGTCTCTCGGCCTGGTTTCGCGATCCTCCTTTCGCATCCAGTGCCGATGCTCAACGTAGACGATCCGCCACCACACGCGGCCGATTAAAAAACCTCCAACTACGCCAGCAATAAATAATCCATACTGTACGTACGGTGAAAGCGCACACGCACCGACGCCGAAGTGCATCGTCCACGTTAGCAGATGGTTCGTTTTTTCCGCCCAATTGAGGTACATGAGTTCGACGACTGCGTGGATACCGTAACTCAAAATGATCCCGAGGAACGTCGAGAGCGCGAGATAGAGAAACCGCTTACCCTTCACTTCTTCTTTCCCTTTTTGACATGCTCGGTGACGGTCTTCGTCGGGTGACCTTTTAGGTAACCCTTTGATACGAACCGTCCGCTTACCGCGCTACGGTACACGGGTTTGACCCTCTTTTTCGCCATAGACGTATTTACCTTAAGAGAATAGTAATGTAGCTATATCATACCGCCTGTTTTTTTATCCTACAATACCGCGATATATACCCAAAACGCCCAAGAGGTTCGAGGGTCCGGGTTAAACATTCGGGTTGAACGAGCTAAGAAGGCATAACCTCCTTTCGCTCTTTAATACACCGGTATCTGCGCAGTACTTCAGGGTAGAGCAGAACTCCTAGGGATCAGGCGAATATTCTACTGTTGAACCTGTGTAAGTTCGGAGATTTCCTCGGGCGTTAGCTTACCAGGGTATTCATGGATAACGTCAGCTTCAATAACACCGTCCTTGGTTGTACCGACAACGATGACAACATCATTGTTTTTCGGTACGAACCCATGAAGGAACGTCGTTAACGGTGTCGTTCGAACTTCGACGACCTTTTTCGAGAACGTTACGAGTTCGAAGCTGCCGCTTTGAACATTCCGGACGAGACCCGGTGTCGTATGTGTTTCGATGGTGCTCGTTGCTTTTTGAAATAGCGGCGCAATGATCGGAATCTGATGCTTATTCGCGATCGAGCCTACAACGCGGTTCAGGGGTGTGAGAAAAATGAGGAACCCGCCACCGATCACGACAACCGCGGTCGCGAAAAGCACGTATATGAGCGGTGCGCGGTATATAGCGGTCTTTCTCCCGAGGAACACGGCAAAGGCGATCCCGAGCAGGTTGAACATCGCAAACAAAACGCCGTTGAACCACGAGAAGGGGTGCAGCATGTACGACAGCGCCTTCGTACCACACGCAGGAAGGTAGAGAATCCCCGTCCTGTGCAATGAGTACGCGACGAAGCTGCCGAACAGGAGAAGGAGTACGGCAAAGGCACCAAGTGCGACTCCGAACATCGCGTTTCTACGAACGATCGATCTCCGCGAACGCATGGCAATACGTTTGCTCCTGATATCACTTAAGACCTTGTTTTCGATAGGCGAGGTTTCCATAGAGTGTTTATCCGGTGTTGAGAATGCGTTTAAGGGCAACCCGCGCCCTGCTGATACGGACACCAACGGTCGATACAGGGATTCGAAGTACTTCTGCGATCGCTGCGTAGCTCATTTCCTCAAAGTAGAACAGAATGAGCGGTTCTCGATACTTGAAATCAAGCTGGTCGAGTCCGCGCTGCATCATTTCCTTCGTTTCAGTCCTTTCGTGGTCGTCTGCGGGAGACGGCATGCTCTTATGAGGGAATAGGATGTCGGTATCGAGCGTGATGGTAGGATGACGCGATGCGCGTCTCATCTCATTAATGAAGGTGTTATGCGCGATGCGGTAGATCCATGGAGAGAAGCGGCGTTTGATGTCGAAGCTTCGGAGGTTCTCGTACGCTTTAAGGAATACCTCTTGGACGATATCTTCGATGTCTTCCCGACCTGCCATGAAGCGCCTTCCGTACCGTCGTAGCTTCTGCTCGTATCGTCTTACAAGAATGCCAAAAATTTCCACTTCTCCGTCGAGCACCTGTGCGACGAGCGCTTCATCGTTCGGCTCGGGCTGTACAGCGCCATCATCCATTACTACACCCTTCTTTCATTATCCTTTCACCAGAGCACGCTCGTTCATTGCAATGACGTACGTTCTTCTGGCCCGTTCTGCCCTAGAGCTGGTTCGGTGGCGGCGGTTCCGGTGACTGGACCGTTGATGACCGAAGTGCCAATGCGTTCACGATGAGAATGCCAAGGTAGAAGAAAAAGCCATAGACGCACGCTGGAAGCTTCGTCGGGTGCGGATCCTGGAACCACAGTTCGTACACGGAAAGCGACGCCGAAAACAGGCTGCCTAAGATGCCAAAACCGAGAAGCCACTTGATGATGTTCTTTTTCGATGCAACGTAGAGACCAGCGACCGCAAGCACTGCGACGACGAAGTACATCACGAATCCGACAACGCACTGTGGTACTCCCCAGAAGTTAACCGGATTGCTCCCGCAGTTCAGAAACGGAAGGAACCCTTTATGGCAACCTGATGCGAACAGCGTATAGTACGAAAGGTACCCGGACAGCAACAGTCCGAAACCAGTGAATACGAGCGAAGCGATGAGAGCGGTTCTATGTTTCATAGTGCCTCATGTTAATAGTAATCGTCGATGCCAATGATACCATTATGCGTCTGTTTTTCCAATACGATCATCGCGTCATCCAGAAGAGCCGCGCTGGTCAGCGCTCATCCATCGGCGAAACTCCTGCGATGAATCCAAGAGGCGGGCTTCTTCAATGCACCATGGCGAAAAACTCCCGTCACCGGAACTGATCTTCTTCAAAAAATCATTCCACGGCATCCACGTGGTGTTCTCGACTTCATCGGGATCTGGAACGACTGCTCCGCTATACCGCGCAACGAGTACAGGGCACATCTCGTTCTCAACGACGCCATCCCTCTCAGAACTGTATCGGTAGTTCGGGAGCAATACTTTTACGTCCCCAGCATCGACCGACAGTTCATCCATAAGTCTCCTCTTTGCCGCGTCGACGGTTTCTTCGCCGGGAGCAGGATGGCCGCAGCAGCTGTTCGACCAGACGAGCGGCCATGTCTTCTTCGTTCTGGCGCGCTGCTGCAATAAAAGTTCCCCCTTCGGATGAAAAACGAACACCGAAAATCCCCTGTGAAGGGGCGTACGGTCAGTATGAACATCCGCTTTCAGGGCAGTACCGATAGGCTCATTCTGCTCATTGACGAGAACGACGAGTTCTGGGGCAATGCCCATTCAATTCCTCTTTTTTTTACTGACAGTTGTTCGTCCCTGATCCGCCAGTGCACTCTTCTGGAGGCGGAGAACCGCGCTCGGGGCACGTACGGGAATAGATGCATGCCGTATCGGGAACGGCCTTGATCTGTTTTTGGACCACCGACTCATCCTCCGACCCGAAGATCACGAGGATCCGGTCGAGGTCGCCGATAGCGTAACTGCCGGAGCTACTGTTTTCCGTACCGTTGACGTACATCCTGAGCTTATTAGAGCCTGTCGCGCACTTCGTCGTACTCGTATCGAGCGTTATGCAATCCTGTCCGAGGCTCATACTAAACGTTCCGAACAGGTCACTGACCGTGATGCCTGCCTTGTGGATATGGATGACGTCGCCGTTCTTGTTATGGAAGTGTATGTCCGGATTGAGCTCGCCTCCTTCTGCGTTCTTCTGGTAACGATCTAACGAGAAATCGATCGGCGTTCCCTCGACGACGACGCGGATGTTCGCATGGATATGCACAGGTTCGTTCGATGACTCCGCGATCGGCGCTTTTTTAAGCGCATCCTCGATCAATGGCTTGAACGCATCGAGCGATGCTGCGGGAGAAACCGAAACGCCCTGAAGGAAGAACGTCGGGGTGGAATCCACCTTTGCCGCTTCCCCGCTCTGCAGCTGCTGGTTCACCTTGTCCTTGACCGCCTGCGAAGTATAGTCGCTTTTGAACTTCGTAACATCGAGACCGATCTGCTGAGCATAGTCAGCGAACGTATCGAGCGGATCGGAAAGGTTCGCCCATGCGTTCTGGTTCTTGAACAACTGATCGTGCATTTCCCAGAACTTCCCCTGGATCCCTGCTGCTTCTGCCGCGTTCGCGGCGTTATCCGCGTTCTGGTGCGTGCCACGGAGCGGAAACTCGCGGTAGACGATCGCGAGCGTATCCGGATACGCCGCGTGCAGCTCGCTCATGACCGAGTAGTACGCCGCACACGCAGGACACTGCAGGTCGCTGTACTCGATGAGCACAACCTTCGCGTCCCTCTTTCCGAGCACCCAGTCTGCTGATCCGACCTTATCGGTCGGATACTCTGCGACAGGAGCAGGCGTCTTGTTGACGAGCTGGGCAATGCCGAAACTCGCTCCGATGACCACAACGACACCGATTGTCCACCACAGAACATGTTTTACCGCCTTGTTCATAGTTTATTCATTATACACTACGCAATGCTTACTACAAGCTGTAGTAAGGATACCACAGGCATCTTCTGCGCGGCAATCCAAAAGCAATTCTGGCGGGGCTTTTCTCGAATGAGACTAGCCCCGCCATTTCCTCGCCGATGTGGATCATCGTGTGGGTTTCGGAAGGCCCGGTGAACGATTATACTCCGCTCTCGACATACGGATGGTGATCCGTATCTTCCCGCCCCCGAGGTCGGTCACGCGTCCCGTAGGCACCGCCTTGCTCTCATCGATCACGATCTCGTAATCCCGAGGGTTATAGATCGAAACGAAGCAGCGGGGATGTGCAAGATCGTCCGAGAGGTCGAACGACTGTGCGATGTGCCGCCCCCACGGCGTCGACGTGATCCTGAAATACTCGCTGCAGGGGGCAAACGCGATGATGCGATCGCCGAGGATGATGAATCCCGCGACATCGGGAGTCATTTTGACGAGCGGTTGCTCGTCGATGCTGAATAGGCGTTGCCTGAGAACAGCGCCGTCCTGCGCAGTGAGCGGCTTTGGGAACAGCGCCGCGACCGCGATGAACAGAACAAGTACGACATTTCGCAGTCGCATATGATCCCTTTCGATCGAGGTAGTGAACGAACATCAATTGCTTCTCTTGCATTTACCATTCCCTGTTGCTCATGTCAACTATAAAAACAGTCGAATATACATTCTTGACATAGAAGCGGAAAAAGAGGTAAGAATCATCAGAACCGTAGTGCGCCAACTGAAGAAGAAGTGCAATAGATCTTTGACAGAAAGGAGGGTCACGTCATGACCCCGCTGACCCTGGACAAGAAGCGTTTCTTCATGGCATCGCTCTGCCGCATCGTTCAATCTGCCGGAAGAAAAATCCTCGAACAGGCCCCCCGCTCTTCGATCACCGACACCCACGACTACAGGGGGCACGAGTCTTCCACCATCGATGCCGACGCTCGCGAGGCGGTGCTCACCGAACTGGAAAGGCACCTACCCGATTTCGACGGCTTCGTCCGTTTCGAACTCAACCCGATCGCGCGGAGCCCGATCGAGATAGGAGAACGCCACGAGCCGTTCACCGTGATCTTCGACGAGATCGACGGAACGACGAACGCGAAGCGCGCCTTTGCGTCATCGCTCCCCTGCCGACCGCAGTCGCTCGTCTCCGCGGCGCTCAGCACGTCCGACCACTTGAGCGACCTCGTCGCCAGCGCCGTGTTCACGCTTGACAGCGGTGAGATCTTTTCCGCGATACGGGCCGAAGACGACGCCTTCCTCTCATTCTGCAACCAGCGTCTGATCGCTCCGGAAGACATCACCGTCACGCGAGGTGACAGCCGTACCAGGATCCTGGTCATCGGCTACTCGAACAGCCACCGCACGAAGAAGGGCGCTCTCGAACAGGCGCTCTATAACCAGCGCATGAAGGTGTACGAAGGGTGCAGGGCATCCGGAATGGACATCATCGGCATCATGCGCAACTCCTCCGATGCCTACGTCGACCTTCGCGCATTCTGGTCGACAAAGGACGTCCGTGGCAAGGAACAGGAGGCGATGCTACAGGTGTACGACGTCGCCGGTGTGCTGCCAGTCGCCACTGGATGCGGTCTCATCGTCACTGACGGGCTCGGCAATCCATGGCAGAACTACGGCAGCCAGGATTCGCTGTCACTCGTCGTGGCGCGTCCCGGCATCCACTCGAAGATCATCGAGACGATCGGGCCGCTGATTGAGGAGTGGAAGCGAACGATGGGGTCATAACCAACGAGGAACATCAGATCGCGAATCCTTCGCGACAAGATCCTCCGCACATCAACGCAGGGCAGGTGCACAGCGCATCTGCCCTGTTGAACATCTGCCTACACACACTCTTAAGATCCAACGTACAACAACCCTCGCGAGTCTCTTCTCCGTCCTCTGAAATCCATAGTCAACGCCTTCGGTCACCGCACTATCAACAAAAAGAAATGCGTTAATGCTTTATTTCTTTTTTCTCCGGAAAAGCCCCTGGATAATGATGATACAAAGAAGAGAGCCGACGATCAGTGCGCCAGCCCACTGGCGGGTCATGACAAGGGCGATACAACCGATAAGGACAATGAGGGCTCCGTAGATCTGTAAAGCCCGCTGGCTCACTCTGCTTCTCTTCCAGCGGCGCGCTGCCTTATTCCTTTCATGGGGCGTCAGAGCGCTTACATCACTGCCGGTTTCAACTACGAAATCCTGCACGTTTTCTCTTCCCAGCGATTCAAGGTGCTTGACTCCCGGAACGCTCGCGATAAGAAAGACGATACCGAAGAGCAGAAGCGGAATGATGACAACAACTGCAAGAATAGGGTGCCCGCCGATCAGCGTGATGTTCGCGATGACCGAAAGGATCGCACAAATCCCGATCGCATGGATGTGCTTATGGGTGAAGTCGAGTATCTTCTGTTGGATGACCATAAAGGCTCAGATTGCTTTACGGGCTGCCGTTGAGTTACGCCTAAGCGTCAGCAGGGCGATAGTATAGAGAACTCCGACGCCGACGATAAGGCCGTTGTACCCGACAATGAGAGAAACGTACTCAATGAGCCCGCCGACGAGCGCTCCGAGAAGGTTCGCCCCGAACGCATCGGTCGACGACTCGCTCTCGCGAAGCCTTGCTGAAAATATGCAGTTCGCGAGCACGATAGGAACGAACGAAAGGGTAACCGCGACGATCGCGCGCGCGACACTATCGAGACGGAGGAGCCACGCATCCGGAATGAGCAGCGCGGGAAGCAGGGAAGCGAACAGCGCGACGTACCACGGCCAGTACCGACGGATCTGTATTCTCCGCCGTAACGTGACGGTCAGGTAGACTATTAAAAGTATCCCTGCGAACACCAGTGCGTTCACGAACCACGTCGTTCCGAACAGCAAGGCGAAGTGCACGACGTTCATCGTTTCGAGAAGGAGGAACGCGGCTCCCATCCAGAACAGATCGAGGTACGGAACGATACGGGCAATCGTTGATCCGGTGCTCCGGAACGCAAGGTAAGCGAGGAACAGCACCGTGATGATGGTTAAAAGGTAGAAATTAGGGATTGTTGGACGCTGCAGGTAGAGGAACGGATACCGGTCAGTCACCGGCTTGATCGTTGTATCCGTCGATACCCAAGTATCCGGGCATGAAATCCTATCGGCTAAGCGCCCTACTGTCAGCATTGCGAAACTGTTCGTCATGCCGAGGTCTTCAATACACGCGTTATGTCCATAGACCTTACGAACAGTTGCGTTCAGCCGGTCAATAAGCCACGGCTCACGGTAGTAGTTGTATAAAGCGAACACGCCGTCCGATTTCAGATGCCGTGATGCAGCAGCAAACGCCTGTACTGTGAACATGTAACTCTCTAGGCGCAACGATGATTGTCCGGAAACGAGCGTGAGCGAATCCGGAAGCGCGAAAACGATGAGGTCGTACTGTTCGCGCGTTTGTTCAAGGAACGACCTGCCGTCGGCGATAGAGAGGCGTACGCGCGGATCACTGTACGGACGGTCCGGGTTGTACCGCCTGCCGAGGTCAGCAAGGGTCGCATCGATCTCAACGGCGTCGACTCGTTGTGCTCCTGCGTCCAGAGCGACCGCAACGTCCGTACCTGTGCCAGCGCCGATGATGAGCACGTTGTCGGGCGCAGTCGATCCGTAACGCAGGTACGGAACGCGGTAGAACGGGGAGAACTTCTGAACGAGCGATGTCGGGACAATCGCCTGGTGCAGGATACCGTTGACGTCAAAACGCCGGATGACCGCTTCTGCGTCGGGTTCATAGCCTTCATACATGTTGACCCTGTAGTACGCCGACCACCACGTTGCCGGCTGGAACGATTCTAGAGAGAGGCAGGCAACGATCGCCAGCAGCGGTACAATGACAACGAGACGGCGCGATCGCGGGAGGAGGAAAAGAATGCCGATCGAAACGAGTATTCCCCAGGCAATCGGTGAAAGGCCCATGAACGACATCAGCGAGAACAGGACGATGCCAGCAATGCTTCCAAGGAGATCAAATCGGTATGCTTCGAGTGACGGAAGTTTTTGAAAGAGCTGTCCGACGGTCTGTCCAAGACAGACGAAAATGGCCGTAATGAACACAAAGATCACCGGAAGCGTCAGCCATACCGGAAAACCCGTAAGATGGAGCGTTGAACCGCCGAAGAACAGTAGTGTCGAGTAGTCGCGCTGCACCTCGACCGGGAAGATCCGGACGAGAAGCACGAACAGCGCAAGCGCATAGACGCCGATCCAGAGGAGGGATTGGCGGCGGACGATCAGAAAGCCGAGACCGATCCCGAGGAAGCTCCCGAGGAGGATGAAGTTCGAGAAGTAGGAAAGGTGGACGACATTCGAACCGGCCCAGCGTATGAGCGACAGTTCGAGGAACAGCACTAAGCCGCTCGCGAGTGCGAGGAGCAACTTAACCCGTCGTTTGGAAAAAGGTTCGTTATCGGTCACGAGCAGGTCACTACAATCAACGCGCTACGATTGCTTATCGTCCTCGATGTGGAACCGGTGGTAGAGCCGGTGGATGATCGGCGCCCAGATCGTGCCGATGACCGAAAGGAACGCTACGCCGGAAAATGCGCTGTAGAAAATTTCCCAGGTCTTTGCTGCAGTTGTCGGCATCGAAACAACGGGCCCCTCGGAAAAGAGGATCATAGCCGCGGCATGGAACGCGTCGATCCATGTTAACCCAACGTACCGCTCGTATCCCCATGCGCCGAACGTGAGCGATCCAAAGACGATCAGCAACGAGATGCCGATGAAAACCAAAATCCGTCGGAAGAATGTTGCAGTACTTGCTAGTTTTTCGTGTCGGCGTTCAAAAGCCATAGGCATCACCATGGTATCACAGTTCCAAGACACTTCCAATGCACAAAACAGCCTCGGGCGACATCAGTTACCTGGGGCGTACAAGCCTGACTATTGCTCGTTCGTTCCAGCGGCTTCGCGGACGAAGATGATGTAGTTCTGTTCGAGGAGCTGTTCGTCTAGAGTATCCTCCGGTCGGATAAGGAACACGCCGCGGTATCCCTGGTCCACTGCCTCTTTCACGAGCGACCGGTTGCCCGGATCGACAAGAATCCTTTCTGGAGTTTTTTCATCAATGGGCTCGGAAGCTACTACGACCTTTCCCGATGCTACTTCCGCGACCCAGTCGATACCCTGTTCGCCCGACTGCTCGTTTTCGGGGCGAAGGTCCTTGCGATAGTAGTACATCCTGTTCTTCGGATCATTATCTTTAATCCTGGTGTCCGGTTGGCCTCCCACGCCCTCGAGCACGTATCCGACTTTATTCATCCGCAATCGCATGCTCGAAGCATTGTCCGGATTGATCGCGGCCCGCATGTACTCCTTTCCCGCATTACGCGCGATCCGGTGCTGCTCCTTTGCCATTTGTTCGCCTATGCCATGACTGCGGAGGTCGGGATCAACGACCGTGCCGACCGCCCATGCCTCGTTTTCTTTGAGTGTCCTGCCCAAGGTACCGTTCCTGAGCACGGTGGAGGTCGTTGCGACGACCCTGTCGCCGTTCATACCAAGCGCAATGCCTATGTTCCCATCACGTAACTGCTGCTGCCAGTAGTCGACCCTCTCTTCAAGCCCTTGTTCGTCCTGATGCTCGGGTGGATTAAATCCCTTTTGAATATCGAACTCATACCATGCCTTAACACCATCACGGTCATCAGGACCGATGATTTCGATCTCCAGCGGACGCTCGGCCTCGCGAGATGTATCGGGCGATGGGATGGTCGGATTCGCGTCGGGATTCATGCTTGTGTAATTACGTTCATATGCATCCTACCAAGCAGCGGCGATTCGCTCAACGTACCAGCATTTTCGCTGTCCGCCGTATCCGCCACTCTATAAAATCAATCCTTGTTATAACCGAGAATTTCAGCTTGCAGTTGCAATTGTTCTTTATGAACTGCCCGTGAGGTATCCTTATCAAAATGTAGGGTGTCGCCGAAATACTTTGCCGCGCTGTCAATTGGGCGAACTTCGGAATCTTCAATAAATTGCCGATCACCCATAATGTCCCTGATTCTTTCCACCATTTCCACAATAAATTGATTATCAATGACCTGATGCATGCTCCATGCCTTCACGGCTTCAGGGTCAATTCCTTCCCTTTCGGCTAATGTATAACTTGCCGACGTATGCGCGGTTACCGTCCCTGAAACATGGACCATTTTGATATGCTGTTTGTATTTTTCAAGCACCTTTAAAATTCTTTCCGCTTCTTCACGCATGCGGCTGACATTCTTCACGTTTGGATCGCGCGGCAACGCACCGACGATATGACCGACATCAACTGTTAGTCCCCACTGCTCGTCGTCGTCAAAATATTTTCGACACGTGGTCACCACATGCTCAAGGTTTTCTTCAGTGATGTCCGGGCTCTCCATGATGATTGACTGTCTGGTTTCAAACATTGCAGGCCGCGTGTTGCCAGCCGGCCGATTTTCAGCGACGTACCTGATTATTCTCTCAATCAACTCTTTTTCAGAATGAACGCCCTTTTCCGCAAGCTTCCCTCTCTGTTTCTGATGAATGTCTGCCAGAGTTCTGCCGCGCTGAAACTCGTTGATGTCCGGTAGTTCAGCGGCGACGAGATCGTAATTAATCGGCGATGAGCGTTCCTGATCAACGGCATCGGCAATTTCAAAATCATGCCTGACCAGTGCACCGTTCGGGTGCTCGCTCGTCCCGATGAAATACGGATCCAAACTGCCGTGAAAACTGATTGCTTTTGTATGGGAAGCTTCGAGCCTGGCTCTGACCTGTTCCGCGTGTTCCACTGTATCTATTTGGTCTGTTCCGATGTTCACACCTTCGAATCCGCCTGCTTGAATGACCGGCACGATCTCTTCCCATTCCATACCGTCCTTCAGAATATCGGAAATATCGACCACAGAATGAATGTTTTCTGGGGGTTTTTTAAGTGAATGATCTTTAGCAAGTTTTCTTGCTTTTTCCAAATTCAACATCAGGAATAAATCCTCGACCTGATTTTTGTCGAATGGTTTTTCACCATCCGGCGTTTGATAATGGAATCGTTCAGGCATGGTCGTAAAACACCTCAAGGTACCGCATTATTCTCTTTTTGTCAAGGAACTTCTCGTACGCAGCAAACCTCTTTTTGAAAAATATCGCGTCCTCTTTATGCGCACCATTTGTATCTATTTTATTGCGCAAATACGCCGCGCGATACGCACACCACACCACAATTTCAAGATTCACCATCGGCTGCCGCATACGGATTTTCTCCAGTAATGCCTCATCGGCATTATATCCCCTAAAAAACGCCTGCTCTTCTTCAGTCGACAGATGCCTGCCCAGATTCCACTCGACCATGATCGGGCACGTGAACAGCGCCAGGTCGTAGCTCGGATCGTCGGCCATAGCCGCCTGCCAGTCGACCAACCGCAATCCCTTGCCAGTGGAGAGGAAATTCTCTATCACTGGGTCTCCGTGGTTAATGCAGATACCGTCGCCGCGAAACTTATACGCATGTTGCGAAACGTAGGCTTCGATTTTCGGAGCATGCTGCGTGAACGACTCAACGAATCCCGAATGTATATTATGCGCCTTGATAAATGCGATTTTTTTCTGAATGAACTTCCATTGATCATGAAACGAATCAGTATTCCTGATCAGTCCCGTACCGGCAGGCAGGGGAATCACATGCAGCCGTTTCAATAACGTTCCTGCCTCATCAAGAAATTCAATCCCGAACCGGATCGGTTTGTGTTCAAGAAACTCCTCGACGAGCAGATCGTGTTCAAGAACGTCCTTTTTCGTATCAATGAAAAACACCTTTGGCGCAATGCCGGCTGGCTCCACGGCTCGCATCACATCCCGTTCATAGACCGTCTGGTTTTCCACGTCGAGGTACGCGTCGAGATTCAGCCGAAACACGAATAATCGACCGTCGATGTCGACGCGGTAGTTGAGGTTATACCCGCCGCGATTGATTCCCGAAATGTGAACCTCACCGATCGCAGTAAGTCCCAATAGTTTCGGATTGATGGTCTTTATATAACGTTCAATCTGCCTGATTCTCGGGTCTGCCATAATGTCATCCTACCAAGCAGAAATACTTACTACAACATACCAATGCCTCCGCTATCCACCCCGGCTGGGACCGCCGTGACCTCTGCAGCACGTCACGCGGTCGGCAGCCGATTGACACACCCGTAGGATGGTGTAGGTTTCACATGCTGAATCGCGCACCCACACAGGGATCAACCCGCGTGTCGGACAGCTGTTCACCTTGGCCTCTGGAGGAGAGCCATGAGCAAGCACCTTCCCAATCTGTGCATCATCATCATCGCGTTGGCGGCAGTCGCATTCCTACCGCAGGCGGGCCGCGCTGAAAACCCGCCCCAGTATCTTTCGCAATGGGGCTCGAACGGCACGGGCGACGGCCAGTTCATCTTCGCTGATGGCATCGCTGTCTATGGAAGCTACGCCTACGTCATCGACCTCTACAATCGGGTCCAGAAGTTCACCACCGACGGAACCTATATTCTGAAGTGGGGACAGGAGGGACCGAACGGCAATGCCGAAGGGCAGTTCAGCGGCGCATCGGGAATCACCGTCGATGGGGCTGGCAACGTGTACGTTGCGGACATGGGCAATCACCGTGTCCAGAAGTTCGATGCCAGTGGCGTATTCATCACGCTTTGGGGCTCGCGTGGGAGCGCCACGGGGCAGTTCAACTACTGCTACGACATCCAGTACAGCGCGTTCAATAGCCTGCTGTACGTGTCCGACCAGTTCAACGGTCGGGTCCAGGTGTTCAACGTCATGGGCACGTTCCAGTACGCGTGGGGCTCGGTCGGAACCGGAGATGCTCAGTTCAACATCATCTTCGGTATCGGTATCGATCCCCGCAACGGCAACGTGTTCACGGTGGAGCGTAACTCCGCCAACATCGTCCGAGTGCAGAAGTTCACCAGCACCGGAACCTTCCTGAAGAAGTGGGGTTCAGGTGGGACCGGTCCGGGGGAATTCAACTTCCCCATCAAGATCGCGGTGGGACTGGACGGCACGGTGTACGTCACGGAGACGAACAGCGACCGCGTCCAGATGTTCACGGACGAAGGGGTGTACCTGGGGCAGTGGGGCACGCACGGCAGCGGTCCGGGGCAGTTTAACATGCCCTATGGCATCGCCCTGGACGAGTCGGGTTGCGTCTACGTCACGGACCATTACAACCAGCGCGTGCAGAAGTTCGGCCCGGCGGTGGTGTCCGCCAAGACGACCACTTGGGGCCGCGTGAAGGCGCTCTATCGCTGACGCGACGGACACGCGAGGTGCTCGTACAGATCTCGTTCATTCATTCGAGGCTCCCAACCATGCAGTCGGTTGGGAGCCTCTTCGCATACCGCAACAAAACGCCCGGGCTTTCACCCGGGCGTCACTGTTTTGATTGTGTGGACTTACCAGCGCCTTCGCTGTCCTGTTATTTCAGAAACGCGAGTATTTTCTCGATGATGGCCTCTTTCGGCTGCGTCGCATCGATGCGAACGCCCGCTGAAAACCTGGACACCAGAGAATAAACGGCCCGCGCAGCGTCTTCGCCATGGTTCTTGCTCCGATTTCGATCGCGCGTAATGCAAACGTCGATAGGAGCATCAAGCGTGAAGACGGCGGTCTTCCCCGGAAAGTGGCTTTCCAGGTACTCGATCATTTCCTTGTGGTAAAAGCACGCGTCAATGACCGCGCTTTTCCCCTGGGCCATCGCCAGTTTTAGCTGCGGGAGCACGCTTTTCAGTGCGGTCAGGAAGTTCTGTGCCGGGATGCATTCTGCATCGGGCGGTACGCGGTCGAGACCAAGCCGGTCAAGAACATCATCAAGCGGAATATACAGTCCCGACAACATGGTTGCGAGCTGCGTGCTGATCGTCGATTTTCCGACGCCTAATGGTCCGCGGATGATGATAACCTTATTGGCCATAGTTACCAGCGCCTGCGCTGTCCGCCGCGGGCAGGACCGCGATTGCCTCCGCTGCGGAACGAGTGGCGTTTGCCGTCGTGCGAAACGTAGTGCGAGCGCGGAGGTACTGGCACGCTGCGGTCAGGAGGAAGTTCAGGCAGCCGCGAGATCGGGATCTTTGTCCTAAGCAGCCGTTCGATCGCGAGCACGTCGCTCCTCTGGTCCGGCATTGCGAACGAGATGGCCTTTCCGGCAAGACCTGCCCTTCCGGTCCTGCCGATGCGGTGTATGTAATCATCAGGCGTAGACGGCAGGTCGTAATTCAGGACAAGCTCGATGCCGGTGACGTCGATCCCGCGGGCGGCGATATCCGTTGCTATGAGCACGCGGTACGTGCCCTTCTTAAACCCTTCGAGCGCATCGCGCCGTTGGGCTAGCGAACGGTTTGAATGTATCTCCGCCGCGGTGTGGCCAATGTGTTTTACGAACCGTGTGAGCTTCTTTGCGCCGTGCTTTGTCCGCGAGAACACGAGGACGGTCCCGCGGTACTCGCTTAAGACCTTTTCGAGTAGTCGGTTCTTCGCCTCTTTCGATACGACGAATATCTCGTGCTCAACGCGCTCCGGCGCGGTTCCGGACGGCGCGACCTCAACGCGGAGCGGCAGCTTCATGTGCGCTGTAGCGATCTTTACGATGTCGGAGGGCATGGTCGCCGAGAACAGCATGGTCTGCCGGTCTTTCGGCACGACTGCGAGGATACGACGTATCTGCGGTGCAAAGCCCATATCGAGCATGCGGTCTGCCTCGTCGAGCACGAGGATCGCGACCTTACTAAGATGCACTGTCCCCTGCTCAAGGTGGTCGAGAAGGCGTCCGGGTGTTGCAATAATGATATGCGGATTGCTGCGGATGGCGCGTAGCTGCAGATTCATGGATGCTCCGCCGATCAGGACCGCAGTGCGCAGTCCCAAAGAACGGCCGATTGCATGGAGGTGCTCGTCAACCTGTATAGCGAGCTCGCGTGTCGGGAGCACGATAAGACCGATGCCCTTTGCTATGGCGAGCCGCTGGAGCATTGGAATGCCGAACGCGAGCGTCTTTCCTGTTCCTGTCTGCGCAACGCCAATAAGGTCTTTCCCCTCGATAGCGACGGGAATCGATTTCTCCTGGATAGGCGTCGGAACGGTGAACTTAAGCCGCTCGAGCGTATCGAGAAGCTTCGGGGCAATCCCAAGCCCATAGAACCCTTGTTTTGTTGCTGGTGTCATATGATAACTTTCTGACCCGATTCCTTCAGGGTCAGCTATCAGATGACGACCAGAGGCCCGAGTCGCGGTTCGCGTGAACGTTATTGTCCACGACGACCGCATGATCTATAAGACGGGGAGCATACAGCAGAACGGGAATTATGTCAAGAGGGAAGATCACCCGTCTTCCTACATTCCGTTAATATATTCAGCGAATCCTGAATTATATGCGTTGCCAGCTAATAATTTGGGAGCAATTTTCATGATTCTCTGCTGCACTAAGTCTGCATGGCCATTGCCCACAACGGTTAATGTCGTTCTTTCTTTTACACTGCCTAGAAACTCTTTAATGATTGAATCAGCTGCTTGATACCCAATTACAACTAATTCATCGGCGCGACTAATAACATCAGCTACAGCTGTTTTGATTTTTTCTTCAAACCCATCAACAATTGTGTATTTCTTCACAGTCAAGGGGAGAAAAATTAACGGATAACCGTATGCATGCTCTAAATTTGGGGAATAGATAAACTCAATTCTTCTTAGATTTTCATGCTTAGGGGGAAGTATCACGCTTCTCTTGAGAAAAAAGTTACCGCCGTTATAAAGTGTTTTAGCGGCAATTGAGTATCTGTGATAAACATCAGTAATCGCTTCGGGCATGACCTGAGGATCCCCACCTCGGGTTAAGAGAAACCAATTAACTGATCCATGCGGTTTTATATATCCAACGGAATGGTATTTATCTATACTTCCACTCAAATCAAAGCCCAATATATCCTCGAAGGCCATGTCTAATAACGTATCATAATTGAAAGATATAACGGCGAAGTCTTCTCCTTGATCACTTAAGGCTCGAAGTTTATTAACAAATTGTTGATATTTATTACTTGGTCCGAATGTTTTATATGATATGTTTTGAAGCATCCACCAAATATAGAAATGGATCTTCCCCAGTGAGTAATTATTTGCGCGCTTTGTCCTTGCACTCGTATGCTTTTCCGTAGTCTTCCAATATGTAGTCAGCCAATCTTCTAAACTTTTTTTTGAATTCTTTAGTTCGTTTCGGAATCTTTCAATTTCTTCAAATCCAATACCAATTTCATCAGCGTATTTTCTATATTTTGGTTCAAACAAATCATCGCTCAACGGTGCTTCTAGATCACTGCTTATGCCAGAGGTTTGAGAGCCCTTTGAGGCACCAGCTCCTAAGATAAATACTTTCATTGCAGTATTTGTTATTTTAAGTAGACGCTAAGTTTAGTTTCAATAGCGGTTACCAATCGATCAAATTCTGGTCGAAACACATCTTCCGTATCATAATCCACAAGTGTTTTGTAATGCTCATCGCGGTATGATTTCAATTTTTCATCGTCCTTTGCATCTTCAAATAGATGAACATACATCCATAATGCCTTAAAAAGGCTCTGTATGTGTTTTCGCAAATTTTCTACATCATATAGATTAGTCTGGCCAAGAACTGCTCGAGCTTGGAATAACTTTCCCTCAAATTCGGCGAACGTATTGCTTAGCTTTGAAAATCTCTTTGATCTTGCATACACTTCCGGGGATGCGTTTTCTGACATTTTTGAAGGATATTCTTCAATTGGAACAAATGGTTGACGAACAAAACTTATTTCGTTTTGCATTTTATATATTTTCGTAAGAAGCGCTGATGCAACTTCATATCGGGATTTCCCCATAATCTGTTGTCGCCATTGTCCATAACCTTTTATCGCAATTATGGCGACCAAACCCGTGGTTATACTTGAAACTAAATCCCGGATGTCTGCTAAGCTTGGAGTAAAATCCATACTTGAAATATATTATTGCCACTTACATTTCCTATAGTGCACTCATATTTTCAAGTGGGCAAGCCAAGCGACCCACAGCATATACACAGCCGAGGCGCATAATTTATTTATGCAACTGCGTTACTTACTCACTTCCCCCCTCTTCGCTTCCCTGATTTCCGTCCCAAATTTACCAAATGCAAGCGCGCGTGGCATCATCGGATGTCTTGTACTCTTTGAAATGGAAAAGATAATAGTCGCCACCGTCTACAGAATACTTCAAGCCACGAAATCCATTACCAGCATCTCTTGCCTCTCTCGGTGGAATGTATGTAATTTGTTTTTCACATTTGTGCAACCGAAATATATACCATCCTCCAAAAATAACAATAATGACTACAAAACCAATGATAAGGTACGCGTGTTGTTTCTTCATGGGCATATTTCGCTAGCTAAAAAACCTGTCGAGCTAATGGGGAAATACAAACTCGCCGATGAGCATCAACACCCAGAACGCGGTGACGAGGATCGCCGGGATCAGCCCAAACCACATCTCCCGCGACCGGTCGCCCTGCCTGTATGCGCGGATGCTCATGACAAGGGCGGATACTGACAAGGCCAAGATCACGATCCCGACGGTGATGCCGACGCCTGCACCCACGTTCTCGTTGAACTTCCTGTCGATCATGGGGCGGATGGCACCTGCGAACGTTCCGAGGAACGGTATCGCCACAATCGCGGCGAGGGCGAGGTACATCGCCTTCCGGGCGGTCGTCGTTTTCGGCTGTTCGTTGGGCGTACTGATGATTTCGTGTGTCATAATATTACACTATCACCAATAGAATATGTTGCAACTCCAGGAATGTACGGCAATGATTCTTTTTTAAGGGTACATAAAACTGACGAATTGGTTGCGTTATGCGGAGGCGCGAGGCGTTGACATATCGCACTATGCGTGCTACAGTCCGCAGTTGCTCATTCAACATACGAGTCGCCTCCGGCCATCTACTCGGGAATGGACCTGAGTAGCTTCTCCGGAGGAGACACAATGGCTAGCCGTTTCATCACCGACTTCGGCATCGTGCTGGGACCGATGGACGTCAAGGGAGTGTTCACGCTCGCGCCCCAGCTCGACTGGAGACGCGGCCGGATGGGCGCGCTGCGCTTCACGATCACGTGCGACGAGGAGTTCAAGCACGAGGTGAACGCGGCTGTCCGCAACGCGATGAAGGGCATGCCGGGCAAGATGATCCCGTCGCGGGTGATCCGCGACCCGCGGAAGGTCCCGACGGAGATCGTACTGAAGTTCGACGCGCCGCCCCGGCAACAGAGCTTCGCGAAGCTCTACGTCGGGCTCGCGGCCGAGCTGTTCATGCTCATCTACCGCCACCTGCAGGAGAGCGTCATCCGCCGCCGGCTTTTCGAGGCAATCGAGGGGAAGAACCAGCCGCTGGCGGTGGTGAAGGGGCGTAAACCGGCCACGACCGGAAGCTGATCCAGATCGAGGACGACCACGGTCGTAATACCGACGTCTCGTCGATTGCACACAGACCCCTGCGAGAGCTTCCAGCTCGCAGGGGTGCTTCACATATACAATATGAAAAACTGGTCGGGGACCCGGGAATCCCGCACTATGCTCGCACCACTCGCAAGTGCGGGACAGGTCGAACCCGGAACTTATCCGCCGTGGTCGGGGTAGCCGGATTTGAACCGGCGGCCTCTTGCACCCCATGCAAGCGCGCTACCAGCTGCGCCATACCCCGACCACGGCAGACAAATTATGAAAAGCATTTGTACCCTTACCCCGCATACGAGCGTAGCGAGTTGTGCGGGGCCATGCAAGCGCGCTAGCCAACGGAGTTTATCCCGCACTCATGCGCCGCGTGTGGTGCGGGGCCATACCTCGACCGCGACAGATAAACCACCGTGTAATGATCAGTCGACGCGCCTGCCCCATACCTGAACAAAGTTCATGGTGCGGGATACTATCACTATACTACACCCCGACTCTGCCTTACATCCACTGTGGTCGCGCACTTCACAATATCAAAAAACAAACAGAAAAACAAACTGTACCTCCCTCTGTCTCCCTATGACGTTTCGGAGGGAGGACGCGCTACCTGGCAATTTAGCAACTCTCCCCTCCTAGGTAGGAGGGGAACAAAGGGGTGGTAAGAAAAAACAAACAAGAAAAACAAACGTCGGGCAAGCAAGGCTCGCCCGATATAGATAATTCGTCACGACGAAGGGCAAGCATCGAATTCACTTCGTGCGCAGCCCGAGGAGCGACACCATAAAGGGAAAGAGTCGCCGACGCGCCAAAGCCCCGCCTGCCAAAGGTGTACGGCGGACAGGCGCTTTGGCGACGGTGCGTGGTATGGGACGAGAAAACCGTGGGTTGTCTCGCCCAACCTAAAAGCTCCCCGAAGCCCCATCACCACATTCTCCGGAATGTAAGGCCTCGCCGGTTTTGCCGAAGGCTCACGGAAAGGCAGGGCCCGCAGCAGTATCCCACGGGACACGGCAATGTAGGGCTCCGAAGAAATGGGCAGAGAATGATGATGCAAGGAGCAGCGGAGAGCACGCGGAAGTATATCACGCCCGAATGAAAAGTAGAATCCGTGGTACGATATTCCCATGAGACGAAAATCCAATCGTAAACGCAATGTGTACGCCGTAAGCGCGTGCCTTCTCGGCGTTCCCTGCCGCTGGGACGGTACTTCTGCGAAAAACAAGAGAGCGCTCGCGCTCGTCCAGAAGGGACGCAAAATCATTGCAATTTGCCCAGAAGTTCTTGCGGGTCTCCCGACACCACGACCTGCCTGCGAGATCGTTGGCGGCGATGGTACGGATGTCCTCCGCGGTACTGCAAGGGTAGTAGACCGACGAGGACGTAACTACACAGCAAAGTTTATACGCGGAGCGAAACGCGGCATCGCGGTCGCGAAGCGCGCCGGCGCAACTGCTGTAATGCTAAAATCCGGCAGTCCGTCATGCGGAGCAAGGACCATTTACGACGGAACCTTTTCAGGACACCGAAAAAGAGGCAGGGGCGTATTTGCCGCCCTGTTCAAAAACAGAGGAATTAGGATCGTATCAGTATAGGAAAAACCTGTCTTCCTTCCTCAGAGGATGGAAGTAACGTTTCTCACGTTTTTTTCAACAATGATGTTACACCACAACGGTAGCAGCGCCACCGCGCTACCCTTGCAGCGTGTTAAAACATCACGTCCTCTTCAGCGCGTTTGTAGTCGTGCAGTTCGTCTTTCCCGAACCAGTGCTTTATCTCGTGCCGCGCTTCGTTCGCGTTCTCCGATGCATGGATCAGATTGTGGATCGCGCGTTTGCTCACGTTCGCGAGCGTCGGCGAGTCGACCGAGTAGTCGCCGCGGAACGTGCCCATTTCCGCCATGTTCGGGAGCGTCGGGCCGACGATTTTCCGTACCATATCGATCGCATGGATCCCCTCAACGACCATCGCCACGGAAGGACCGCTCATCATGTACTCGATGATCCATTTCCTGACCTCAGGACCGATCTTCTTCGGATCGTCAGTTCCGAGCATTTTCTTCGGATCGAGCCCATACTTCTGGAAACTGGACAGCGTCTTCTCTCCAAGCCGGTACACCCACGCCTTTTCCTTCGGATAGTGGTCGTGGAACTTCTGCTCGCTAGGCTGAAGCATCTTCAGCGCAATGATCTTCAATCCGCGCTGTTCGAACCGTTGTATCGCTTCGCCGACCAGCCCGCGCTTTACGCCATCGGGTTTTACTAAGACGAGCGTTCGTTCCTGACGTGGATGCATATGTTCCGCGCTTACTGATAGTTGTTATGATTTTCGCTTCCCGTAGATTTCCTTCACCTTCTGCACGACATCCGAGGGGGTATGGTTCGCCTTTACGAAGTAATCGTTCGCGCCGAGTTCCTTCCCTTTCTTGATGTCATCTTCCTGTCCGAGGTTCGTTAAAAGGATGATCGGCGTCTTCTTGAATGTAGGATCAGCACGGAGCTCCTTCAGAACGGCAAAACCGTCGATCTTCGGCATGATGATATCGAGGAGGATCACGTTCGGCTTCATTTCCCTCGCTTTTTTAAGACCATCTGCTCCGTCATAAGCCCTTTCGACGCTGTACCCCTCCATCGTGAACTTCGTCGCGTACATCTCCGCGAGCATCCGTTCGTCCTCGACGATGAGAAGGGAGATCTTTTTTGTGTCCATATACGTTATACGTTACGTTAGTTGCGTTTACAGGACGCGTTAAAAAGTATAGCACACCAAACGTGTTTTCGCAATCAGCTTTTTTCTCCAGTGCTCAGCTGCTTCGCAATCGCCATGACCGCATCGTCGCTTCCTACTGCCCCGATGCACTGCACTCCGACGGGAATGCTTTCGCTCTCCGATGGGATCGAGATCGCCGGAAGCCCGGCAAGACTCGCGGCAGAGAGAAAGATATCCTGGAGGTACCTATCGATGACCCGCTGCATGCTCTGTAGAGGGAAAGCGACGCACGGCGTTGTCGGCGTCATGAGCATGTCAACGTCGCGGAACGCCTTTTGGAAGTCCTCGCGGATCCTCGTTCGCATGCGCTGGGCTGCGTGGTAGTACCTGTCCGCGTATCCCTCGGAGAGCGTAAAGGTCCCGACGGCGATGCGCCGCAAGGGTTCTAACCCAAACCGTTCGCCACGCATAGCGGCGTACACCCTTCGGTGCCCGAGCGCTCGATCCCCCGGATGACCGAAGCGTATGCCGTCGTACCGGGCGAGGTTCGACGAGGCTTCCGCTGGTACGATAATGTAGTAGGTTGGCACGGCGTAGGGTGTTGTCGGAAGCGATACCTCGGTCAACGTTGCTCCGAGCTTTCGCGCGCGCTGTACCATACGGTCGAACCCGCGGCGGACCGTATCATCCTGCAGTCCTTCGAGGTACTCTCGTGGTACGCCGATCCGTACTCTGGTCAAATCGATCGTCGGGCTCCTGCTCGGAATCGTCAGGTGCGGAAGCGATGTTGCATCAGTAGGGTCATACCCGACCATCACCTTTAAAAGCATCCGTGCGTCCTCGACAGTGCGTGTCAGCGTGCCGACGACATCGAGCGACGAAGCGAGCGCTATGAGCCCGTTCCTGCTGACTGCGCCGTACGTCGGCCGCATGCCGACAATGCCGCAGAACGCCGCAGGCTGCCGCACGGATCCGCCGGTATCTGTTCCGAGCGCGGCAGTACAGAAGTTCGCCGCGACTGCTGCGGCCGAACCGCCGGACGATCCCCCGGGGACGCGCGAGCTGTCTTTCGGATTTGTCGTCACCTGATACGCCGACTGTTCCGTTGAAACGCCCATGGCGAACTCATCGAGGTTCGTCTTTCCAATGATGATCGCTCCGGCTTTTCGAAGGCGAGTCACGGCCGTTGCTTCGTAGGGCGGCATGTACCCCTCGAGGATCTTCGATGCCGCAGTCGCCGGCATGCCGCTTACTGCGATATTGTCCTTTACGGCAATAATGAAACCGGCAAGCGGAGGCAGAGATTCTCCCGATTGATGGGCAGCATCGATCGCTGTAGCTCCAGCGCGGGCTCCTTCTCTATCGATATGCAAAAAACTCCGTACCTTTAATTCACCGGCATCGATCTCCTTCACGTACGCCTTGACGACGTCCCGCAGGGTAAACGTCTTCTCGCTAAGCCCGCGGTGGAGCGCTGCGCCTGTATACGAAGAAAGGTTCGCTTTACTCATCGCCGTTATCCTCGCTGCCATCAAAGATCGCCGGGACCCGTATCAGGCTTCCCTCGCGGTGAGCTGACATTTCGAGTATCGTTCTGTGATGCAGGAACGGCACGACATCATCAGCGCGGAATATGTTTTCGAGGTCCGTGGCGTGGCTCGTTGCAATGGTCTCCGAGGTATCGACGCGCTGAAGCGCACCGATAAAATCGATGATGTCACCGAAATCCTTCTCGAGGGATGTGAGGTGCGCTGCGTCTATCTCGATGTTCGCGAGCGCGGTTATCCGTTCGACGTCTGGACGCATAACTTTCATAGCGTCATTCTACCATGCGCAGGAACTTCTGTTCATCGACCACCTCGATATCGAGCTTTTCCGCGGTAGCGAGTTTTGAGCCCGGGTTTTCACCGGCAACGACATATGAGGTTTTCGGACCGACGGATGTCGCAACAGTACCGCCGGAGGCACGTATCCGCTCGTGCGCTTCTTCGCGGCTTATGGCGTTCAGTGTACCCGTGACAACCACGATTTTTCCGGTGAGCCTCGTATTCACCAGTTTCGGCGGGCGGAGAATGGCGGTCTCTTGTATGAGCGACCTGACGAGTTCGCGGTTTCGGCTGCTTGTAAAGTAGTGATGCACGCTTCGTGCAACGACCTCGCCGATATTCGGAACATGCGTGATCTCTTCGGGAGATGCGCTCATGAACCGTTCGATATCCTTGAAGTGGTGAGCGAGGTCGATCGCCGTCTGCTCGCCGACATGGCGGATGCCGAGTCCGTAGATGAAACGGTCAAGCGCAACCTTCCGCGAGGAACGTATCGAATCGATCAGGTTCTCTGCTTTTTTTTCTGCAAAGAGCGGCAGGCCGACGAGCTTATCCGCTGTAAGGCGGAAAAAGTCAGCTGGAGCTCGTACGAGCCCCTCATCGACCAGTACGTCTATGGTGCTCGGGCCTAACCCGTCGATATCGAGCGCTTTCTTCGATGCAACATGGTAGAGCGATTCACGCTGTTTCGCAGGACACCGCGGGTTCGGACAGTAGTAGATAACCTCGCCTTTCTTCCGGTGCACCATGTGGTGACACACGGGACAGTGCGACGGCATACGGTACTCGGGCGTTCCCCGCGGACGTAACTTTGTGAGGACGTTCACAACGTCAGGGATGATATCGCCCGCCTTCTGCAGTATCACCGTATCGCCCTTTCGCACATCGAGCCGTGCGATCTCGTCCGCGTTGTGAAGCGTCGCCCGTGCAACGACCGTTCCCGCGAGATGCACCGGCCGGAAGTGCGCGACCGGGGTCAGCGCACCGGTGCGGCCGACCTGGACCTGGATATCCTCTACGACGGTGGTCGCCTGCTCCGCAGGGAACTTATAGGCGACCGCGGCGCGCGGGGACTTTCCAACGACACCGAGACGCTGCCAGAGGTCCCTCCGGTTCACCTTTACGACAACGCCATCGATCCAAAACTTCATCTTCTCGCGTTCACGGTAGATACGCTCATGGAACTTCCTCACGGAATCAAGGTCGCGGCACACCTCCGTAATGGGATTGACCTTGACTCCGAGTTTCTTGATGATCGCGTAGGACTCGTCAAGGGTATCCTGCCCGAGATCGGTTGTAAGCTCCCATGCGTAGAAGTCGAGCGGCCGAGAAGCCGCAAGCTTCGGATCGAGCTGACGGACGCTCCCTGCTGCGACGTTCCTCGGGTTCGCGAACTGTTGCTGACCGGCGGCCTTTTGTCGTTTATTCAACGCTTCGAAATCCTTCTTCAGCATCACGATCTCTCCCCGTAATTCAACGCGTCCTCCTTTGACCTGCCTGCGGATGCGATCGGAAACATTCCCCGTTTCGAGCCGGAGCGGGATAGCCTCGATGGTCCGTACGTTATGCGTTACGTCCTCGCCGGTCGTGCCGTCCCCCCGCGTCGCGCCGAGCGTGAGAAGGCCGCGCTCGTACACGAGGCGTATCGCAAGACCATCGAGCTTGCAATCGACGAGGTAATCCGTCGTTATGCCTGGAGCGAGTTTCCGCCACCGCGTATTCCATTTCTCAAGCTCTTCAGGAACGAAAACGTCATCGAACGACAGCATGCGCGTTTCGTGACGGACCTTTGTAAGCTCCGGAAGCGGCGCACCGCCGATCCGCTGTGTCGGGGAGTCGGGCATAATGCACTCCGGATAGCGGCGCTCGAGTTCTTCAAGTTCATGCTTAAGCGAATCCAGCGCGGCATCCGAAATCTCCTGCGTATCGAGGACGTGGTAGAGGTACCGATGGCGCTCGATTTCCTTGCGCAGTTTCTCTATTCTCAAACGGGTTTTTTCAGGGACCATAGGCATAGTACGAACGAGGTGTGGTACACTTACAGTGTAGCATGAAACGAACAGCTATTGTCACTATTGTCATACTAGCGATCGGCGGCGCGGTACTATGGGCAAGCCGTCACGGTCCGCTGCTGCACGTTCCGACGCTCACGAACAGGAACGTTTCCGAGCTTGCCTTCGCGGTCATTGGCGATACGGAATCGAACACCGACCTCTATTCGCGTGCGCTCTCAGAAACAAAGCAATCGGGAGCGAAATTCATGATCCACGTCGGCGACCTGACCGAAAGCGGTACCGAGGAAGAGTTCAAGGCTATACAGGACGTTGAGGATAGTTCCGGTCTACCGGTATACGCCGCTGTCGGGAATCATGATATCAGGGATGACCCGACTGCCGAACGCTTCTCCCGATTCGCGAACGCAACAAACTATGCTGTAGAGGTCGAAGGCATCCGGTTCGTGTTTCTCAATAACGCAGAACGCAAAATCGGCTTCTCCGAAGAGACGCTTGCGTGGCTTACTCGTGAGTTCTCTGAACACAAAGGTTCGCGCTACATACTCATTTACCACCGTCCATTCGGTCTGCCGTTCAGTGATGTAACGGGCGATGACGAGACTTCTGCTTCCCGAAAATTCAATGAACGCTTTCTCGAACTGCTCTCCGGAAAGAAAATTATTGCGGTGTTCTCGGGTCACCTGCATACGTACGTCCCCTACCGCGTTTCGGGAGCACCTACGTACGTCACTGGCGGCGGGGGAGGAGCTCTGGGTACGCTCGAAACCCTCCTCTCAAGCGAACCTCACTTTCTCATGGTGCGAGTAGTGGGATCCGAAGTACGGGTCGAGGTTGAACAGCTTGATTAGTCCGGTTTTTCGATCGTCTCTTCGCTGAAGAGCACGTAGCTAAATACGCCGGTTGCGGGGGTCATGAGCGGTACCTTCGCGTACAAGGTGTGCTGCGCCCCTCCTGCCGATCCCCGCGAAGAGATCGAGAGAGCGGTGCTCATTGTGTACCGACTGCTTGAGCCCTCTGCGCAGGTGTCCGTACCCGTACAAGCGTAGATCGAAAGATTTTCCACATCCGAGGCAAGCGCTTTTACTGATACGATCCAGCCGCTGACGTTCGACAAACTGAAGTCAGCGGGGATATCGGTAAGTCCGATTGGGTTATTCGGAACGATTGTATAAGCGTTATCAGTAGAAATCATTGTACCGGTAAACAGGTCGATCATAAATCCGTACCGCACGTTCTTCTTCGAGATCAGCCTGATCGTTGAGTTTTCTGGCTGCAGGTTCTTTTGTGAGGATTTCATCAGGTATACCCACTGAACTTCGAGCAGCGGCTGTTCGTCGTTGCTTGCGTTACCATTCAAGACGATGCTGCTAACGGGTGAGAAGAAAAGCGTTCTTGGCGGAGCGGAAGAAGAAGAAAAAGAAGGGTAGCCATAGGTGAGATCCAGCTGAGCCGATTGGTTCTGCTTTATTGATACTGTTACGCTCTTTCTGTCGTTCCTTGACGCAAAAAGGTTGAACTGCTCGCCGCTCACTGCGGCTGGCTGTAAGCTCATCGGAGGATTGTTATTCCGCACCTGACTGCAAACATTATCGCAGCCCGATGAGCTGATCGCGGTTCCGGCGATCCTATTGTTGTAGACGGTGAACAGCGCACGCTCCATGCCTGCGTCAGCGGCGTAGTATGCGGCCATGCCTTTATCAATGCTCGAAGCTGTCCTGAACTCGTTCACGACGATGATCGATGCGCCAATACCCGCCGCTAAGGTCGCGGCGACGATGATAAGGGCAAGGAGGAGCGTAGCGCCCCGCCTGTCCCGAGTATCCGGTCGCGTTGTACGTAGGGCTCTCATGTCATCGCTTATACGTTCTCGACGTTACCGTTGTCTGGAGCGTCGTTTGCACCCTCTCCTCGGCCTTATCGGATACAGTCTCGGTCGTAATGAAAAAGGTTATACGCGGCTGCCTATCAGGCGCTACGCACCTTGCAATACTCGCCCCGCTCGGTACGATACACTTCTGTTCGACAAAACATACACCGCAGGTGCAGATGCCGTTCTTAGCGTCATAGCCGTATACATTATTCGCAGGATCTGCGACAACTCCCGTTGCGCAATCGCTAGCGCTCTTCGGCGGGCCAGCATTAGGATCGGAACGCGGGCTCAGCCATACCTTGAATTCAAGAACCTTGATATTTTCCGGTGTGATCGCCGTGAATCCAGGAAGTAAACACACAGCAAAATCATCCACCGGATGCATGTTCCTGCACTTGCCCCGTTGCGCCGGGTCCTTCGTGTCCTGTTCGCATACGTAAATTCGATTCTTGTCGTTAGCACACTGGTTACTGTTAGGGTAGAAGCGATTCCCGACAACGCGGAACACGCGCCTGATGCCGTTTATATCCTTCGTCGCGATATCGCGGTACGGTATCTTCTCATAGAATGGAAACCAGATCGTATACGTCGTCCCGTTATCGTAAGAATCCTGGTAGTAGCTGTAATCGATCCCGTCCATTCTGACCGACTGAGAAATGACATCCATGACGTAACGGGTGTCTCCCTGCAGCTTCGTTAAAAGCTGTATCCTTCTCTGTGCCTTCGTCGTCGACATCAGAAGCCCGACCGCGATAACGACGACCGTTGCGAATATCGCCGCGGCAATGAGAATCTCGACGAGCGTGAACCCTCGTTGAGTTAGCTTATTAGGTTTTAGCTTCGTTAGCTTCATTCGCTTGCTAGTTTTTAGTTAATGGGTTCATGTTTCGAATCATTGCGTTAAGCATTTTCATAACTTCCTCTAACTGCCTATCTGCTCGCACACATCGCAAACTTTTTGTATCCGGCAACCTTTTCGCTATTTCTAACAATGTCTCTTACTCGGCACCGGAACCATAGGTAATTCTTAAAAACTGTGAGTAGTTCTTTTTCGTGCCGCGGTATCTTCCTTCAGCGATATTCGAGGGAATGGCAACTGCTGCCCTTCGCAATTGCGAGCATAAACCGTAAACCTCTTCTTTTGGGAATTGTCCGGTCAGGGCGTAAATTTCCGAAACCAATTCCATCGCTCGCTGCCAAACAGTCAGTTCCTTGTATGAGTGAATCATCGCTTTTGTACCTAACAAGCTAACGAAGTTAATGAAACATAAAAGCTATTTCACGTACTTCCAATTGTACAGACGATCCTCGAACGCGACCTCGTGCGGCTTTGATGCCGTTGTTGTGTTGTCGACCCACGTAACGTAGCTTCTGACCCGGAGCCCGACAAGAACGTCACCTGGCGCGCACGTATTGCCGTCGGTTTCAATGACCTTCTCAAGGCTCGCGTTCCCAGGCCAAATGTCAGGAAGGCCGCTCGCATTGGTCATCCTGCAGATCGGGTCGAGCACGACCCAACGCTTGAAAATGGTCGGTTTCGTCACCTCAAGGCACATACCGAGGGGTGCACACGTATGATCACAACCTGGCTTCCAGTCAGGACATTTCGTAACAATCGTCGTTGTTCTGTAATTGCTACAATCATCAAATGAAAGATAGTCTTTGAACGAGGTGTCGATCAACGGATTATCGTTCTCGGGTAACTGATTAAAATACCGAGTGTTCAAAAAATAACGATCCTTATTCTCGAACACAGTCGAACATGGAACCGTAAGCATACCAAAGGGCGCATCGCTGTATTTATAAATACACTGGGTTTCTTTTCCTTGATAGTTGATAGCTTCAGAATATGCGATTCCGTTGTAATTTTTTAAACATGCCATGCCTTCGATAGGGTCACAGTTTCTAGTAAAATTAACATCGAGCAAGTACCAGTGGTTATAGTCGTCCACCCCGTCCGGGTAACCACGGTTTCTGTAACTATCGGGTTCCTCGATGCCGATACGGCAATGGAAATTTGAATTAGACATCGGGTTTTCGAATACAGGGAAACGCACGTGATGGGGGTTTGCTTCGTCAAAGAGCCCATCGAACGTCGAAACGCCCGTTTCGTTCGTCTGTATCCTAAGCCAGTTCGAATCGCGAACCTCGCGCGCAGCTTCGATCGCTTCCCGCGCGAGGTTCGCGGCGATAACGCGGTTCGTAGACGTTGTCCCGGCTTTCATTGAGGAGAGCAACAGGCTTACCGTCGCGGTCGTCGCCGTCGCAATGATGCCGAGCGCGATGATGGTCTCGAGGAGCGTCTGTCCGGATTGTGGAATAGAGCGGAAGAGTTTCATACGGTTCACGGT